>JACIYW010000001.1 GCA_014359745.1 Paracoccaceae bacterium
CGGCTATTATGATGGCCCGCTGCCTGCCAGCAAAACCAGCCTGCTGGATGTGCTCGAAGATATCGGCACCAAGACCATCCATTACATCTATGACTTTGGTGATAACTGGCACCATGTGGTCAAGGTCGAGAAGATCGATGATGCCACCCCGGCCTTCGGCGAATGCTTACGTTTCAGGCGTGACAGGCAGCGAGCCTGTGTTCACCGCTTTAGCGAGTTGGTTCAGGTTTGCTGACAGGCGCGACTGTCCAAGCGCGCCCATCACGCGGCCAAGGGTTTCCTTGTCCTGAACGGGGCTATTGCCGCGCCGTTTTCGCGGTGCAGCATCATCAGCGGCACGATGCGGCTGGCACGATCCGCCAATCGAATCTTTTCCCGTTCCAGTTTTGCGATGCGCTTCTCGTAGGCAGTGACGGTTACTTTCAGTATGTCTGTATCTCCAAAGATGGTTATCGCGGACGTTCCCTCACACAAAAATGCGGCGGGACTGCGGACTTGCAGAGTCCCGGGATGGTGCAAGCCGCAGCAGCAACGTGCTATTCGGTGCCTTCGTCGCCGTGCGTGGTCGGGTCATAGCGCCCCACCAAGAATCGGATGAATTCGGTCTGATCTTCGCTGGTAAATTGTACGCACCACAGCGAACGACCATCATCGGCGACGGCGATCATGTACTCTGCACTTGATCGGTATAGTTCAACTCGGCGGCCATCGCGGGCTTCGCTGGTCTGTGCCAACCTGTAGTCGTACTGATTGATGATTTGAGCAAATTCTGCGTAGTCGGGAAAGCAATATCCGGTGATCGGTTCTGGGCCGAACAGACCGGCAACAGATGACGTAGGTGTCACGCAAGCTGCCGCCAACGCAATACTCAATGTGAAGCTGTTCTTCGTTGCCATTGCTCTGTGGTGACCTCCCCAAAAACTGACTGGTACACATCCTGTGTGTCATCTTTGGTTGCTTCATGGCCAAGTCGTGCTCAAATATTGGCCTTCCAAATCTCGATATGTTGCCGGGAAATAAACAGGTCTCTGCCGCACTCGCGCCGAAGAGCTTTGATTATGTTCATCCGCGTGTCGTGGAGAGCAAAACATGAACAACTTTGGCAGCGCATCCCTTGGGTTCCTTGTCGGTGTCGTTGTTGCGTTCTCGGCGGCAAAGCTGACAGAATCTGCCGTCGTTCAAGAGGCTCGTTTGGCCGAACGTGACGACCGTAGGGCTCGAGATACGGAACCGCTCTTCTTGTTTGGTTTGGCGCCGTGTGGGCCTGGGGCCGACCTGGGGTCGTCAATCAGCCTGTGCTGAATATGGCTTCAGGATCGCGGTGCTCGGGCAGCGCGCCCGGCCTGCAAGCCTGTGGCAAAGGCCTCGACGACCTGCAAGAGCGGGTCTTTGGGCGGCGTTTTTTCCGGGGCGGTGTCCGTATCGGTTGATTGACCGCCGAGGGCCAGAAAGCAGAAGCCAAGCACAAGATAGAGCGCGCCCACGACAGTATGCGCGACCAGCGCACTCTCATAGGTGGCGACCACAACCCAGAGCGCCACGGTCAGAAATCCTAATCCCGTCAGACCAAAAACCACGCCCGCCACTGTAAAAGCCGCCGCGCGCGCGGCATTGCGCGCGCGGCGGCGAAGGTGAGAGACAATGCCGTTCATGGGTTATTTCCGGCCCGTGATAAAGCCGAGCAGAAAGCCCAGCCCGACCGCAAGCCCAACCGCTGCGGCGGGCTGGCTGCGCACGGCGCCTGCGACCTGTTGGCCCATTTCTTCGGCGCGGTGCTGAGCGGCGTGCAACTGCTGCTCGCCTGCATGACGCAACTCTGACACCTTGTGGTGAGCGCCATCGACAACCGCATCGCGCGCCGATCCACCAAGTCCTGAAAGGGTCTTGGAGATGGCCGCGATATCCTCGCGCAGCGTCACGATCTGCTTGGAGAGCTGATCAACCTCGTCTTGCGGCGATGTGCCGACGGATTTTTCTTGAGCCATGGTTGCGTCCTTTCGTGTTGATACGTGATGGTTAACGCAGGTCGCCCCACGCGGTTGAGATATGCGCAGAAGTTGGTGACGCCTGATCAGGCGGCGGTTTGAAGGTGCTTGATCCCATAGCGGAACACAACCCCCTGGATGATCTCGGGCGGGCGGTTTTGGCCGTCGGGTTTTCGCCATTCCTTCTGCGCCGACATCATCAGCTTGAAGGCCATGGCCAGCCCGGTCTTGCGGCTGGCTTGCATGGATTTAGGCGTCGTCCACTGGTTGCTCGAACCAGCGGCGCAGCCAGGACGACCATTCAGCACGTTCATGGTCTTGTGAACCCAGCACCGTTGTTTCCGCGTCGTCGCAAACACCTCGCGCAGTAAACCAGACCGGCGTCGTCCAGAACCCGATCGAAACTCGTCTGTGTATCTCTTTGCCACTCTCTATCTCCTTCATGGCAAACATTGCTCGAAAGAGACCGGAACAAAACCGTGGCAAGACCAGTCCCATTTTTCCCTTGTCTCCCGGTGATGCCATCTTTACACGGTTCCTCGGAGATGTGGCCGAGTGGTCGAAGGCGCTCCCCTGCTAAGGGAGTAGGCCCGGAAGGGTCTCGTGGGTTCGAATCCCATCGTCTCCGCCACCATATAACGCATTGAATATAAGATGGATTAAGAGCAAGGCATTGCTGCGTGATCTCCGTTGCATGGGAGGCGCGCTTCCCCTGAAGCCTTTCTGTTTTAACTCGGGGAATGTCCAGCAGCGTGGAGGTAGTTCCAGCACCCAGGAGGCCCTCGTGTACCGTGACAGAAAGTTTTGCGCTGTGTGACAGAAAAATTTGCAGAAGCGCGATTTCTTAATTGCCCCCTCACCGCCAGCGCGTGCTCAGTATGGGTCGCTGCACCCTCTCGAGGTGCCGATAGCCGGAGCCCGCGAGCCGGTCGGCGACAACGCTGACCGAGGACGACGGGCCTGCCGCATGGCACGGTCAGGGCCGCCGCCTGTCGCACACGATGGATACGCGCCGCTGACCGCCTCGCCCGCCGCGGCCACCGTCGTGACCCGCAACTGTGCCGAAGCCGATGTCTGGGCGACGGCGCTTACGGTGCCTGGCACGAGGCGGGCGCGGCACTCGCCGGAAAACGCGGTCTCGACGCCCTGTTCCTGCTGCGCGATAGTGACGGCGGCGCAAGGGGCGTGGGAATCGGACAACTGTTTTCCGAAGACCCGGCGGCCATCGCCCCCGCCGACAGGAGATGAACCGCGTGGATCAGACCCGGACCGACCGCCTCAAGACCGCCATTCTGCTGCTGGCCGCAATTGGCCTGATCGCGGGGCTTGGGTTCTGGTTCGCAGGCCGGGCCGGGATTGCCAACCTTATCTGGATCGCAGGGGTCGCGCCCGCGCTCGCCGCGCTGGTGGTCGAGATCATCCGAAGCCTGCGCTCCGGCGAGGTGGGCCTTGATATCGTGGCGGCGCTGTCGATGTCGGCGGCGCTGGCCTTTGGCGAGACGCTGGCGGCGGCGGTCGTTGCCGTTATGTATGCCGGGGGCACCTTTCTTGAAAGCTTTGCCGAGGGCCGCGCGCGGCGCGACATGCGCGATCTGTTGTCGCGCGTCCCACGCACGGCGACCCGGCATAGCAATGGCGGGCTGGAGGATATCCCCCTCGATCAGATCGCCCCCGGCGACCGGCTGCTGATCCGGCAGGGCGACGTGGTGCCGGTGGATGGCACGGTGGCCTCGGATACCGCGTTCCTCGACACATCGGCGCTGACCGGCGAATCGCTGCCGGTGCGGCTGGCGCGCGGGGCCGAGGCCATGAGCGGCGCGACCAACGCGGGCGAGACATTCGACCTGACGGCAGTGCGCGAGGCAAAGGACAGCACCTATGCCGGGATCGTCCGGCTGGTGGAGGCGGCGCAGGCGTCCAAGGCACCGATGTCGCGGCTGGCGGATCGCTGGTCGCTGGGGTTTCTCGCGGTTACCGTGACCATCGCCTTTGCGGCCTGGTGGGTGTCGGGCGATCCGATCCGGGCGGTCGCGGTGCTGGTGGTGGCCACGCCCTGCCCGCTGATCCTGGCCGTGCCGGTGGCGCTGTTGGCGGGCCTGTCGCGTGCGGCGCATTTCGGTGTGCTGATCAAGGGCGCCGGACCGCTCGAGACGATGGGGCGCATCCGCACGCTGATCCTCGACAAGACCGGCACGCTGACCGATGGCCGCCCACAGATCGTGTCGATCGACAGTGTGGGCGGCATCGCCGGGGATGATATCCTGCGCCTTGCCGCAGCCCTCGACCAGGCATCAAAACACCCGGTGGCGCAGGCCATCGTCGCCGCCGCGAAGGTGCGGGGCCTTGATCTGCCCGTGCCGTCGGAGGTGACGGAGGTGCCGGGCGAAGGCGTGGTGGGCCATGTCGAGGGTCACCACGTCATTGTCGGCGGCGATGGCTTTGTCGCGGGGCGCGTCGTCGGGGGGCAAGCGGGCGATCATCCCGCCATGGCCGCCGGATCGGTCCTCGTTGCCGTGGCGGTCGATGGCCATATGGCGGGGCATCTGGTGATGTCCGATCCGCTGCGCGCGGGCACCGGCGCCATGCTGGACGGGCTGCGCCGACAGGGGATCGCGCGCATATTGCTGGCCACCGGCGACCGCGTAGAGGTCGCCGAGCGGGTGACCGAGGGGCTGGGCCTTGACGGGCTGCGCGCCGGGCTGACGCCCGACCAGAAAACCCTGTTGGTGCTGACCGAGGGCAAACGCGCGCCGGTGATGATGGTGGGCGACGGGGTGAACGACGCGCCCGCGCTGGCCGCCGCCGATGTCGGCGTTGCCATGGGCGCGCGCGGCGCGGCGGCCTCGGCCGAGGCCGCCGATGTGGTACTGCTGGTGGACCGGGTTGACAGGCTTGGGCCGGGGATAGAGATCGCGCGCGCCGCGCGCCGGATCGCCGTCGAAAGCGTTGTCGCGGGGATCGGCCTGTCGGTGATGGGCATGATCGCCGCTGCCCTGGGCTATCTCACGCCGGTGCAGGGTGCCCTGTTGCAAGAGGTGATCGACGTCGCCGTGATCCTGAACGCGCTGCGCGCGCTGCGCATCACACCCCATGACCCCGCTGCACCAACCCCACAGGCCGACCCCGCCGGGCAGGCCGACATCGCGCAAGGAGCGACGCCATGAGCCGCCTCACCCATTCCGAAATCCACATGGTGCATCGCATCGGCTGGCTGCGCGCGGCGGTTCTGGGGGCCAATGACGGCCTCGTCTCCACCGCCAGCCTCGTGGTCGGCGTGGCCGCGGCGGGATCGGGGCGTCCCGAGATTCTGATCGCGGGGCTGGCAGGGCTCATGGCCGGTGCGATGTCGATGGCGGCGGGCGAATATGTCTCGGTCAGTTCGCAAACCGACGCCGAACAGGCCGACCTTGCGCGCGAGGCCCGCGAGCTTCGGGAAACGCCCGAGGCCGAGCTTGAGGAACTGACCGGGATCTATGTCGATCGGGGGCTCGACCGTGACCTGGCCGAAAAGGTGGCCGTCCAACTGACCGGGCGCGACGCCCTGGGATCGCATGCCCGCGACGAACTCGGCATCTCGGAAACCGTAACCGCCCGCCCGGTCCAGGCGGCGCTGGTATCCGCGCTGACCTTCGCCCTTGGCGCGGTGCTTCCGCTGATCGTCGTGCTGTTCGTGCCGGAAGCGCGGATCGCGCTCATGGTTGCGGCATCGACGATCATCGGCCTTGCGATTCTGGGTGGACTGGGTGCCTCGGCGGGCGGTGCCGGCATCTTTCGCGGCGCCGCGCGGGTCACGCTCTGGGGAGTCCTTGCGATGGCTGCGACAGCCGCCGTCGGGACGATATTCGGGGTCGCTGTCGGGTAGGAGTGTTCGGGTTGCGCGGTGGACAATGATCTGCATCGGCTCAGCCCCCCCAGCCGCAAACAAGTCGTTGAAACGGCGGCGTGGCGCGTGCCAGGGGGAACGCGATCTTGGCTTTCGGTCGAGGTTGATATCTACTCGCCCCTTGTGACCCAGGCCAGCAGGCCATCGACCGCATGGACAACGCGCCTGCCGATCCCGGAATGGTGCGGGCCGGTTCCATAAGTGCGGTGTTTCACCAGCCTGTGGGCGGACAGGCCAAGGAAGCGTGCCGCTTCCGGGGTTTTGAGGTGGCGGGACGGCAGGTCTTCGTTGGGAACGGGCATTCGGGCGTCTTCGGTGACGCAAATTCCGCATGGTTCCCGCGCGCCCCGCACCTTCCCGGCGATCCAGCGCACAAGGCGCTGTCGGCAAAAGAAAACCCGGCCAGGCGATGCCTGTCCGGGTACCCTGATCCCCGAATCGGGGATATGTTCGAAAAGCTTAAAGCAAACCCTCGCGCTGCGCCTTCTTGCGCGCGAGTTTCCGCGCACGGCGGATCGCTTCGGCCTTTTCGCGCGCTTTCTTCTCGGACGGTTTCTCGAAATGCTGCTTAAGCTTCATTTCACGGAACACACCCTCACGCTGAAGCTTTTTCTTCAGAACGCGTAGCGCTTGATCGACGTTGTTGTCGCGAACACTTACCTGCATGTGGTTTTCACCACCTTTCTAAGTTAGAGTTGCATAATCGCAGGACGTCGTCAGATAGCAAAGCAGAACCGCCTTGTCTACCAAAGAACACGGCATCCCGAAAACCCGGAGGCAGAGATGACTGAGACATCACAGGCCGCGACATCACAGGCCGCGCATCACAGGCCGCGCCATCACAGGCCGCGATCATGCAGGCCGCGCTTGCGCATGTGCCCTTCGATGGCTGGAGCATGGCAACCCTGAACGCCGCCGCCGCTGATCTGGGCATCACACAGGCCGAGGCTCAGGCGCTTTTCCCGCGCGGCGCGCTTGATCTGGCGCTGGCCTGGCACCGGCAGGGCGATGCCGCGATGGTGGAGCGCCTCCGCGCCCTCGATCTGGCCGACCTCCGCTTTCGCGACCGGATCGCGCTGGCCGTGCGCACCCGGTTGGAGGTGGCCGAAGACCGCGAGGCGGTGCGCCGCGCCACCGCCTTCTTTGCCCTGCCGCCCCATGCCGCCGAAGGCACCCGCGCGATCTGGAACACCGTCGATCTGATCTGGACAACGCTTGGCGATACCTCGGACGATATCAACTGGTATACCAAACGCGCAACGCTTGCCGCCGTCTACAGCGCAACGGTGCTGTATTGGCTGGGTGACGATACGCCCGGTTACACCGCCACCTGGGCCTTTCTTGACCGCCGCATCGACGATGTGATGCGCATCGAGGCGGCCAAGGCGGCAGTGCGCAAGAACCCGCTGTTGCGCACGGTCTTTGCCGGGCCGAACTGGTTCGCCTCCCGCATTCGTGCGCCCCGGCGCTTGCCCGATATTCCGCTGCCCGGACACTGGGCCCCGACCCCAACAACACCAAAGGCAAATTCCCGATGACCCTGCCCAAGACCATGCGCGCCGTCGAAATCTCCACCCCCGGCGGCCCCGAGGTGCTGGTGGAATGCACCCGCCCGGTGCCCGCCCCCGGCCATGATCAGATCCTGATCAAGCTTGCCTATACCGGCGTCAACCGCCCCGACGCGCTGCAACGCGCGGGCCGCTACGCGCCACCGCCCACGGCCTCGGACCTGCCGGGGCTGGAAGGGGCGGGCACCGTCGCCGCCGTGGGGGCGGGTGTTACCCGCTGGAAGGTGGGCGATGAGGTCTGCGCGCTGTTTCCCGGCGGCAGCTATGCCGACTATGCGCTGACCAACGCGGGCCACGCCCTGCCGGTGCCCAGCGGCATGGATCTGCGCGCCGCCGCCTGCCTGCCCGAAACCTTCTTCACCGTCTGGAGCAATGTCTTCACCCGCGGCGCCCTGAAACCGGGTGAACGGTTTCTGGTGCACGGCGGATCTTCCGGGATCGGCACGACGGCCATTCAACTGGCCAGCGCCATCGGCGCCCGCGTCTTTGCCACCGCCGGATCGGATGAGAAATGCGCGGCCTGCACCGCCCTTGGCGCCGAGCGGGCGATCAACTATCGCACCGAGGATTTCGTCGAGGTGCTGCGCGCCGAAGGCGGCGCGAACCTGATCCTCGACATGGTCGGCGGCGATTACATCCCGCGCAACATCAAGACGCTGGCAGATGATGGCCGTCTGGTGCAGATCGCCTTTCTGGCCGACAGCAAGGCCACGCTGAATTTCGCGCAGGTGATGATCCGGCGGCTGACGATCACCGGATCCACCCTGCGCCCGCAATCCGATGCCGCCAAGACCCGCATCGCCGAGGATCTCGCGGCGAACGCCTGGCCGCTGCTGGAATCAGGCCGCGTGGCCCCGGTGATCGATTCGGAATTCGCACTGGCCGATGCCGCCAAGGCCCATGCGCTCATGGAATCCTCGGTCCATATCGGCAAGATCGTGATGAAGGTCGCCTGACAGGTAGGGTGCGCAATGAATGCGCACCCTACGCCCCCGCGATCGGGTTCAGAACCCCAGCCGCCGCTTGCGCATCGCGATCAGTTTCAGCCGCAGCGCGTTCAACTGGATGAACCCCGCCGCGTCCTTCTGATCATAGGCGCCGGCGTCGTCTTCAAAGGTCACATGCGCCTCGGAATACAGGCTGTGATCCGACCAGCGGCCCACCGTGCGCGCCAGTCCCTTGTAAAGCTTCAGCCGCACCGTGCCGGTCACATGTTCCTGGCTGCGGTCGATCAGCGCCTGCAACATCTCGCGTTCGGGCGAGAACCAGAAGCCGTTATAGATCAGTTCCGCATATTGCGGCATGATCTGGTCCTTGAGATGCGCCGCGCCGCGATCCAGGGTGATCTGTTCGATGCCGCGATGCGCCTCCAACAGCAGCGTGCCGCCCGGCGTCTCGTAGATGCCGCGCGATTTCATGCCGACGAACCGCCCCTCGACCAGATCCAGCCGCCCGATCCCGTGCTTGCCGCCCAACTCATTGAGCCGGGTCAGGATCGTGGCGGGCGAAAGCGCCTCGCCATTGATCGACACGGCGTCGCCGCGTTCAAACCCGATTTCCACATATTCCGGCGTATCGGGCGCGTCTTCGGGGTGCGCTGTGCGCTGATAGACGTAATCAGGCGCCTCTTCGGCGGGGTTTTCCAGCACCTTGCCTTCGGAGGAGGTGTGCAAAAGGTTCGCATCCACCGAAAACGGCGCCTCGCCGCGCTTGTCTTTCGCGATGGGGATCTGATGCGCCTCGGCGAATTCCAGAAGCTTGGTGCGGCTGGTCAGATCCCATTCCCGCCAAGGCGCGATCACCCGGATCTCGGGGTTGAGCGCATAGGCCGCCAACTCGAACCGCACCTGATCGTTGCCCTTGCCCGTTGCCCCATGCGCCACCGCATCGGCGCCGGTCATCGCCGCAATCTCTATCAACCGCTTGGAAATCAGCGGCCGCGCGATCGAGGTGCCCAGCAGATACAGCCCCTCATAAAGCGCGTTCGCGCGGAACATCGGAAACACGAAATCGCGCACGAATTCCTCGCGCACATCCTCGATATAGATGTTTTCGGGGGCGATCCCCAGCAGTTCGGCCTTCTTGCGCGCGGGATCAAGCTCTTCTCCCTGGCCCAGATCGGCGGTGAAGGTGACCACCTCACAGCCGTATTCGGTTTGCAGCCATTTCAGGATGATCGAGGTATCAAGCCCGCCGGAATAGGCAAGGACAACCTTCTTGGGCGCGGGTCTGGCAGTTGGCATGGCGGGCTCCGACAGGGGTGTGACGGGCGGGGTGTAAAGCCTTTGTCCCGGTCCGGCAAGGGCCGGGCGCGCCCGGTCCGCAAGCGCCAACACGATTGCGCACCCCGGCAAGGATTGGTAACAGAAATTCACCGTTTGCGGCACAGGAAAGCCACCATGCCCGTCATCACCAATATCGCCGACCTCAAGCGCCTGCACCGCGCCCGCACCCCGGCGATGTTCTATGATTACGCCGAGTCGGGCAGTTGGACGGAACAGACCTTCCGCGACAACAGCAGCGATTTCGCCGACATCCGCCTGCGCCAGAAAGTCGCGGTGAACATGGAAGGGCGCAGCACCGCATCAACGATGATCGGGCAGGATGTGGCGATGCCCGTCGCCCTTGCCCCCATCGGCCTTCTGGGGATGCAATCGGCCGATGGCGAGATCAAGGCCGCCCGCGCCGCCGAAAAATTCGGCGTGCCCTTCACCCTCTCCACCATGTCGATCTGTTCGATCGAGGACGTGGCGGCGCATACCACCAAACCCTTCTGGTTTCAGGTCTATACCCTGCGCGAAGAAGATTTCATGCGCCGCCTGATCGAACGCGCCCGCGCCGCCAATTGTTCGGCACTGGTGATCACCGTCGATCTGCAAATCATGGGCCAGCGTCACAAGGATATCCGGCACGGCCTTTCGGCCCCGCCCAAACTTACCGCCAAATCCATCCTGGACATGATGACCAAGGTCGAATGGGGCCTTGGCATGCTGCGCACCAAACGGCGGTTCTTCGGCAATATCGTCGGGCACGCCGAGGGGGTGGATGATCCCTCATCGCTGGCATCCTGGACGGCGCAGGCCTTCGATCCCACGCTCGACTGGGCCAAGATCGCCAAACTGAAGGAAATGTGGGGCGGCAAGGTGATCCTCAAGGGCATACTTGACCCCGAAGATGCACGCATGGCCGTGAAAACCGGCGCCGATGCGATCATCGTCTCGAACCACGGTGGTCGCCAGCTTGACGGCGCGCTGTCTTCCATCCGCATGCTCGACCCGATCCTGCAAGCCGTGGGCAATGATATCGAGGTGCACCTCGACAGCGGCATCCGGTCGGGGCAGGACGTGCTCAAGGCCCTCGCGATGGGGGCGCGCGGCACCTATATCGGCCGCGCCTTTGTCAACGGTCTTGGCGCGATGGGCGAGGCGGGCGTGACCCGCGCGCTGGAGGTCATTCACAAGGAACTCGATACCACGATGGCGCTTTGCGGTGAAAGAAACGTCAACGACCTGGGCCGCGATATCCTGCTGATCCCGCGCACCTTCGCGGGCGACTGGGCATAACGCCCTTCTTCCACCGCCGTTTCCGCCGCCTCGATCGCATCAAGCACCTTTTGCGCGCCGTCATGGAAAAACCGCCCGTGTTCGGTCGGTTGCAGGCTGCGCGTGGTTCGGTTGAACCGCCGCACGCCAAGGTGTTTGTCCAGATCCGCGTTGCGCGCCGAGGCGACGGCGGGCGAAGTGCGCTGGTCGCGCGCCGCCGCGCTCATGCTGCCCAGTTCGCAGACGCGCACGAACATGCGAAGGTTGTCGACGTAAGACACGGGATTATCAGCGCCTGTTTGAAAGTGATCCGTTATTTACAGGCTTAACAAAAAGGCCACCGCCGCGATAGCCTGCCCCGACGACAGGCCCAACCCGACAGGAGATATCGGCATGTATGATCTGGCAATCCTGTGGGCCTGGTTCGAATTTGCCACACGCTGGTTGCATGTGATCACCGCGATCGCCTGGATCGGATCATCGTTCTATTTCATCGCGCTGGATCTGGGGCTGCGGCAGGCGCCCGACATGCCCGAGGGTGTCCATGGCGAGGAATGGCAGGTGCATGGCGGCGGCTTCTATCACATTCGCAAATACATGGTCGCCCCCGCGGCGATGCCCGAACATCTGACCTGGTTCAAATGGGAAAGCTATGCGACCTGGCTGTCGGGTTTCGTGTTGCTGGTGCTGACCTATTACATGGGCGCGCAGTTCTACCTGATCGATCCCAATATTGCCGATCTGGCGGTGTGGCAGGCGGTGGGCATTTCCATGGGATCGCTGGTCTTTGGCTGGTTCGCCTATGACAGGGTGTGCAAATCCCGCTTTGGTGAAAACAGCACCCGGTTGATGCTGTTTCTGTTTGTGGTGCTGGTGGCGATGTCGTGGGGCTATGCGCAGGTGTTTTCCGGGCGTGCGGCGCTGTTGCATCTGGGGGCGTTCACGGCCACGATCATGGCGGCGAATGTGTTCGCGGTCATCATTCCCAACCAGAAGGTGGTGGTGGCCGATCTGATCGCCGGGCGCATCCCCGATGCCAGATACGGCAAGATCGCCAAGCAGCGATCGACCCACAACAATTACCTGACGCTGCCGGTGCTGTTCCTGATGCTGTCCAACCACGCGCCGCTGGCTTTTGCCACGAAATACAACTGGATCATCGCCAGTCTGGTGTTCCTGACCGGGGTCACGATCCGGCACTATTTCAATTCGGTTCACGCCCGCAAGGGCAGGCCGACATGGACATGGGCGGTCACGGTGATCCTGTTCATCGTCATCGCCTGGCTTTCGACCGAACCGAAATTCAAGGTGGGCGAGGCTGCGGCGATGACCCCGGCCGCCGCCCGGTTCGCCCGCGCCGAGGGGTTCGATGCGGTGACCGATATCGTCATGGGGCGCTGTTCGATGTGCCATGCGCCCGAACCGATGCAAGACGGGTTGCATTGGGCGCCGAAGGGCGTGGCACTGGATACCCCCGAAAGCATCGCCCGCCACGCCCGCGACATCTATCTTCAGGCGGGGGTGTCCCACGCCATGCCCCCGGCCAACATGTCATTCATCGAGGCGGCCGAGCGGGCCAAGATCGTGGCGTGGTACCGCGCGGCGACGGGTTCCTGAGGTCAGGCGCCGCGCAGCAGCGCACGCGCGCGTGCCAGCCCCGCAAGGGTCATGTTCGCGCCGCTGATCGTGGCCTGAACCCCCTGCGCGGCCAGGGCATCGGCGTAACGCTGTGCCAGATCACCCCCGCCGATCACCGCCACCGACTGCCCCAGCCACCAGGGCCGGGTCGCGGCCAGTTCGGCCCCGATCAGCAGCCCCGACAGCCGCGACAGTCGCGCGCGCTTGTGCGTGCCGACGCCGCGCAAGGCGCACAGCATCGTCGCCAGCCGTTCGGGGCGCGACAGGATATCGGCCAGCGCCGACTTGAATGCCTCTGGGTCTTGACCGCCGTCGTGTCCGTCGGGGGGCAGGCCGTGGCGCAGGCTTGACCGATGCGCCAGAAGGTCGAACATCTCTCCGGTCAGGGTGGTGGTGAAGGTGACAACCTCGCCCGCGCTGATCCGCGCCCATGTGCTTATCGGTCCGGGCAGGCACAGCACCCCGTCGAAATCGGGCGCCCCGGCCAGAAACCCGGCGATCCGGGTTTCCGGGCCGCGCAGCTCATCAACCGGGCGATCCTGGCGCAGGCCGGGGATCGCGTAAAGGGCTAGGCGCGGATCGGTGCCGGTCACACGGTGCAAGACAGCGGGCAGGGGCGGGCAGGGCAGGGGGCGCAAGGCCGCACCCGCGCCGCCGGGCACGCCAAAGGTGGGCAACCCGCAGGCGATCACCGGCAAGCTGCCCGCGTGGGGCAGAAGGTCTTTGAGCAGATCGGCAATCACCGCGGGCGCCGCCGTGCCACCGCCGGGTGCGGTGCGGGTTTCCAGCACCGCACCATCGGGGCCGATGACATGGGCGCAAACCCGCGCCTCTTGCCAGTCAACTCCGATCCAGTCTGGCCCGATCCCGTCTGGCCCGATCCCGTCTGCCGCCTTGGCCATGTTTCCCCCGATGCCCGCTTTGCCACGTCGCGATGCGGTTAGCATCCGGCGCGGGGTGTTGTCACGCGCGGGGGTTGGGCAAAAGCGGCTCAGATCGCGGGGCGGGCGCAGCGGGCAATCGTTTCGGCCAGGCCGCGCATCAGGTCGCCGTAATGATCCGGCCCGAAGGCCAGCGCGCTGCCGGTCGGGTCAAGCGGGGCGGCGATGGTCGCGCCGGTGCCTTCGGCCACCGCCTGAACCAGCGCCGGATCATGCTGCGCCTCGGGGAAGATGCAGCGGGCGCCGGTTTCAATCAGCACTTCGCGGATCGCGGCGATCCGGGCGGCGCCGGGCCGGGCGGCATCGCCCAGCGTGATCGCCCCGGCGATGGTCAGGCCAAAGTGATCGGCGAAATATCCATAGGCATCGTGAAACACGATCAAGGGCACGGCGCCGAGCCCGGCAAGGGTGGTCGCGATCTCTGCATCCATCGCGGCAATGCGGGCCTTGGCGGCGGCGGCATTGGCGGCATAGGCGGCGGCGTGTTCGGGATCGGTTTCCGAAAGATGCGCCGCGATCACATCGACCCAGACCGCCGCATTCGCGGGGTCAAGCCAGGCGTGCGGATCAACCCCTTCGCCAGGGTGTTCATCACCATGCGCGTGGCTGTGCGCGTGGTCATGCGCATCGTCCTGACCGTGGCTGTTACCGTCAAAACCGCGCAGATGCACGCCGTCAGAGGCCAAAAGCGCCACCGCCTCGCCGCGCAGCCCGACCCCCTCGATGGCGCGTTCCAGCCAGGGGGTCAACCCAGGCCCCACCCAGAACACCAGATCGGCCCCGGCCAGATCGGCGGCTTGCGTGGGGCGAAGCTGAAAGCTGTGCGCATCGGCGCCAGCGGTCAGCAGCACCTTTGGCGTGCCGATGTCGCCCATCACCTGTGCCACAAGCGATCCGACGGCCGGGATATCGGCCACCACCTGCGGCGTCCGGGCGAAAGCCGTGTTGGCGCAGATCGGCAGCATCAGGCACAAAAATACAGGGGCAAGAAGGGTGTGGCGCGACATGGGGAATTCCGTTCATTTTGCTTGTTCGAGAGGCAGGAATAGCATAGTTACACTATAACATGTCAAGTAGGAGATATGTCATAACATGACAAATCCGCACCCCGCACCGCCCAACCCCGTGCCCAACCCCGCGCGCACCCCTTCTCCCGGCCTTGCGTTCCGCGAGCATGACCATACGACCTGCGCCCTCGATATTCTGGCGCGGGCCGAGGCGCTGACAGGGGCCGCAGGCGCGCGGCTGACCCCGGTGCGTCGCCGCACGCTGGAGATATTGCTGGAAGCGCATGCAGCCCTTGGAGCCTACGAGGTGCTTGACCGTCTGGCCGCCGACGGGTTCGGGCGTCAGCCGCCCGTCGCATATCGCGCGCTGGAATTTCTGGTCGAACACGGGCTGGCCCACCGCATCCGCCGCATGAACGCCTTTGCCGCCTGCATGCATCCGGGCGAGGCGCATCAGCCGGTGTTCCTGATCTGCCGTGGCTGCAACGCGGTGGCCGAGGCCCCGGCGGGCGGCGTGCGCCCCGCGCTTGACGCGGCGGCGCATCTTGCCGGGTTCACCGTTGAACGCGCCAGCATAGAGGCGCTGGGCCTGTGCCCGCAATGCCGGGCCGCGGCATGAGCCTGATCAGCGCCGAAGGCCTGTCGGTGCGCTATGGCGGCGCGCTGGCGCTGTCGGATGTCACGCTGGCGGTGGAGCCGGGCGAGATCGTGACGGTGGTCGGGCCGAACGGGTCGGGGAAATCGACGCTGCTGCGCGCACTTCTGGGAATTGTGCCGCCCGCAGCGGGGCGGGTGACCCGGCAGGCGGGGCTGCGGGTGGGCTATGTGCCGCAGCGTTTGCACATCGATCCGGCGCTGCCGATGACGGCGGGCCGGTTCCTGTCGCTGCCGCGCAGGCAGGGGCGGGCGGCGGTGGCGGCGGCTTTGGCGCGCACCGGCGTGCCGGGGCTGCAAGACCGGCAGATGACCGCGCTGTCGGGCGGGCAGTTTCAGCGCGTGATGCTGGCGCGCGCCCTTTTGACCGATCCGCAGATCCTGATCCTGGACGAGGCGACGCAGGGCCTGGATCAACCCGGCGTCGCCGCCTTTTACCGCCTGATAGAGGACGTGCGCCGCGATCTGCACTGTGCGGTGCTGATGGTCAGCCACGACCTGCATGTGGTGATGAGCGCATCGGACCGGGTGATCTGCCTCAACGGCCATGTCTGCTGCGAGGGCACGCCACATGTGGTTTCCGCCGCGCCCGAATACCGCGCCCTGTTCGGCCTTGGCACGGGCGGAACGCTGGCGCTTTACCAGCATGATCATGATCACGCCCATGATCATGCCCACGGGCAGAACCATGATGAAGCAGTGGGGGCCGGGGATGCTGGATGATTTCATGCTGCGCGCCGGGTTGGCGGGGCTGGCGGTGGCGCTGGCCGCCGGGCCGCTGGGCTGTTTCGTGGTCTGGCGGCGGATGGCCTATTTCGGCGATGCCACCTCGCACGCGGCCATCCTTGGGGTGGCGCTGGCGCTGGGCTTTTCGCTGTCGGTCTTTGCGGGCACGCTGGGGGTCGCGCTGTTGATGGCGCTGACCGTCTCGACGCTGGCGGGGCGCGGCTGGGCGATGGATACCACGCTGGGGGTGCTGGCGCATTCGACGCTGGCCTTCGGGCTGGTGGCTGTGTCATTCATCTCGGGGGTGCGGACCGATCTGTCGGCCTGGTTGTTCGGCGATATCCTGGCGGTTGGCTGGAATGATCTTTGGGCGATCTGGGGCGGCGCGCTGGCGGTGCTGGCGCTGCTGGTCTGGCGCTGGGACGCGCTGTTGACGTCAACGGTGAACGAGGATCTGGCCCATGCGGCGGGCCTGCGCCCGGGGAGAGAGCGCCTGGTGCTGACGCTGGCGCTGGCGCTGGCGGTCGCGGTGTCGATCAAGGTGGTGGGCGCGCTCTTGATTGCCGCGATGCTGATCATTCCGGCCGCCGCCGCGCGGTCGCTGGCCCGCAGCCCCGAGGCGATGGCGGTGGGCGCCGTGGCGATCGGGGCGGTGGCGGCGCTGGCCGGGCTGCTGGCGTCGCTGTGGCTGGATACGCCGGCGGGGCCGGGCATTGTGGCGGTGGCCTCGATCCTGTTTGCCGGGCTTGCGGTGCTGCGCCCGCTGCGCCATGGCGGTGGCTGAGGCTTGCCTGGGCTGGCTGCGTGTTTATGTAACGGGAAACGGGGGCGCATTTGGGCATTACCGATCAGATCGGATCCTTGGTGGACGGGGTTGCGCGCGGTTTTGACACGGTCGGCGCGGCGGTATCGGGTGCCATGTTCGAACCGGTGGTGCGGTTGGGGGTGACCGGCCTTGCCCGGTCTGGCAAGACGGTGTTCATCACGGCGCTGGTTGCCAATCTGCTTGACCGGGGGCGGATGCCGGGGCTGATCGGCGCGCGCAACGGGGCGATCCGCGCGGCCTGGTTGCAGCCACAACCCGATATGACCGTGCCGAGGTTTGATTACGAAGGCCATCTTGCCGCGCTGACCGGGGATAGCCCGCGCTGGCCGCTCTCGACCCGCGCGGTGTCAGAGCTGCGGCTGTCGTTCCGGGTGCAGCCGCGCGGCATGCTGGGCGCGCTGTCGGGGCCGCGTACGCTGCATCTGGATATCGTCGATTATCCGGGGGAATGGCTGCTGGATCTGGCGCTGATGGATATGGGCTATGCCGAATGGTCGGCCGATGTTCTGGCCCGCATCGCCCGACGGTCCGAGGCGGAAAACTATCTGCGGCTGGTGGCGCAAACCGATGGTGCCGCCCCCCTGCAAGAACCGCAGGCGCAGGCGCTGGCCACGGCATGGCTGGCCTATCTGCGGGCCGCGCGGGATGCCGGATTTTCCGATTGCACGCCGGGGCGGTTTCTGTTGCCCGGCGATCTGGAAGGGTCGCCGGTGCTGACATTCGCGCCGCTGCCAAGGGGCGCCGCGCGGCGCGGCAGCCTGCGGGCCGCGATGCAGCGCCGCTACGATGCCTATCGCAGCCAAGTTGTGCGCCCGTTCTTTCGCGACCATTTCGCGCGGATCGACCGGCAGGTGGTGCTGGCCGATGTGCTGGGGGCGATTCACGCGGGCCCGCAGGCGGTCGAGGATCTGCGCCGCGCCCTGGCCGGGGCGCTGGCGGCGTTCCGGCCGGGGCGCACTGGCTGGCTGGGGCGGTTTCTGCCGCTGCGGCGGGTCGAGAAGATACTTTTCGCCGCGACCAAGGCCGATCACCTGCACCACAGCCAGCATGGCCGGTTGACCGCGATCCTCGAGGCGCTGCTGGCCGAGGCGCGCCATCGTGCCGATTTCGCCGGGGCCGAGACGGCGGCGCTGTCGATCGCGGCCCTGCGCGCCACCGTCGAAGAGACGCGGCGCCACGACGGGGTGATGGTCGATCTGGTGCGCGGCACGCTGGAGGGCGGGCGTCAGGCGGCCTTTCACCCCGGCGATCTGCCCGAAGATCCCGCGCGCATCCTGTCCCCCGCGCGCGAGGGCGCGCAGACCTGGCTGGGCGGCGATTATGGCGCGATGGCGTTCCTGCCCGCCCGCACAACCCTTGCCCCCGGTGACGGGCCGCCGCATATCCGCCTTGACCGGGCCGCGGAATTTCTGATCGGAGACCGTTTGCGATGACCCGTTCGCCCATCCTGATTGATCTGGAAGGCGAGGCCGCGGTGTCCCCGGCAACCGCCCCGCCGCTGCCCGATGATGCCCCGCCGCCCGAGGGGCGCGCGATGCGCAACGCCGCGGCCCTTGCCACGGCGCGGCCATCCTGGGCGGCGCGATGGTTCTGGCGGGCGCTTGTCGCGCTTCTGGGGCTCGTCATGTCGCTGGCGGCCTGGGATTATGTGACCGCGCTCTTTGCCCGCCAGCCGGTTCTGGGCGCGCTGGCGCTGGCGCTGGTCGGGGGTCTGGTGCTGACGGCGCTGGGCCTGGCGCTGCGCGAATGGGCCGCGTTCCGGCGCCTTGGGCGGCTGGATGCGATCCGGCGCGGGGCAGAGGCGGCCTTGCACGCCGAGGATACGCGCGCCGCCCGGATCGTGGTGGCGCGTCTTGCGGCACTTTACGGCGGGCGGCCCGAACTGCGCTGGCATCTGGCGCGGCTGGCGGAACGGCAGGATGATGTGTTCGATGCGGCCGCCCTGCTGGATCTCGCCGAGGCCGAGGTTCTGGCCCCCCTCGATGCCGAGGCGCGCCGTGCGGTGGAAGGGGCTGCGCGGCAGGTGGCGACGGTGACGGCCTTTGTGCCGCTGGCGCTCGCTGATGTGGCGGCGGCGCTGCTGGGCAACCTGCGGATGATCCGCCGCATCGCCGAGATTTACGGCGGGCGTTCGGGCACCCTGGGAAGCTGGCGGTTGACGCGCACGGTGCTGGCGCATCTGGTCGCGACGGGTGCGGTGGCGGTGGGTGACGATCTGATTTCATCGGTGGCCGGGGGCGGACTGGTTTCAAAAGTATCGCGCCGGTTTGGCGAAGGCGTGGTGAACGGTGCCCTGACCGCGCGTGTGGGCGTGGCCGCGATAGAGGTGTGCCGCCCGCTGGGTTTTCGTGCCCTGCCCCGGCCGCGCGTCTCGGCGCTGGTCAGCCGGGCGCTCGCGGGGCTGTTCGGGCGCGGCTAGCTACGGGTGGTGCGCTCAATCAGGCCCGCCCCGTGACCGCACAAGAAAACGATCTTTCCCATCCTCTCGAAAAAATACTCATTTCCGCGCCCGCCGTGCGCGCGCCGGTCATGGCAATGAACCCCGCTTGCGGAAATCCGCTTGAAGGCAGATTTTGCCATGAAATCCGAAAGCGGTGGCTATGGGCGCGGGGCCGGTTGCGGGCCAAGGTGGGTCTGGCCGCGGGCCCGCGCGATATCGATCTGGCGCTGGCGTTCGCGAAACCTTGCGCGTTGGGTTTCGGTCTGATCGGCGGCGCAGCGGTGGCAGGCGACGCCTTCCTGGTAATCGGGATGGGCGCGGTCGGTGGGGGTCAGCGGTTGTCGGCAGGCGTGGCACAGGCTGTGGCCGGTATCGGCCACAAGGCCGTGGCCAACCGCGACGCGCTGGTCAAACACGAAACAGCCGCCTTGCCACAGGCTTTGATCCGCAGGCACCTCTTCAAGGTATTTCAGTATTCCGCCCCGCAGGTGATAGACATCCTCAACCCCCTCGCTGCGCAAAAGTGCCGTGGCCTTTTCGCAGCGGATGCCGCCGGTGCAGAACATCGCGATGCGCTTGCCTTTGAAGGCGGGTTTGTGCGCCGCCCACCACGCCGGAAAGTCGCCAAAGGCACGGGTGCCGGGGTCGATCGCGCCGACGAAGCTGCCGATCGCCACCTCATAGCTGTTGCGCGTGTCGATGACGGCCACGTCGGGGGCGCTGATCAGCGCGTTCCAGTCGGCGGGCGCGACATAGGTGCCGGTGCCCGCATGAGGAGAGATATCGGGTCGGCCCATCGTCACAATCTCGCGTTTCAGGCGGATCTTGAGGCGACCGAACGGCTGGGTTCGGGCCGCGCTTTCCTTGCTGACAAGCGTGGCACATCCCGGCAGGGCGCGCAGATGCGCAAGCAGGGCCGCGATGCCCCCGGCCGGGCCTGCGACGGTGCCGTTGATCCCTTCGGGGGCCAGCAGGATCGACCCGCGCAGTGCGGCGCCATGGCCAAGCGCCAGCAGCGGCGCGCGCAGGGCTGCGGGATCGGCAAGCGGGGCGAAGTGATAGAAGGCGGCGACGGTAAACATGCGGGCTGCTTACGCGCAGTCACTTTGTCTTGGCAAGGGTGGCGTTGCCGCAGGGCCGTGATAGGCTTTCGGCAAAACCGACCCGATAAAGGTGGAGGCAAGGATGGTAACGGACACTTCGGCACTGCTGGTCATCGACGTGCAGAATGAATTCTGCCCCGGCGGCGCGCTTGCGGTGCATGACGGGGGCCTGGTGGTACCTCGGATCAACGCGCTGATGGCGGATTTCGCCGCCGTGATCCTGACTCAGGACTGGCATCCGGCAAACCACACGTCTTTTGCCAGTCAGCACCCCGGCACCGATCCGTTCTCGGTAATAACGATGCCCTATGGCCCGCAGGTTCTGTGGCCCGATCATTGCGTGCAGGGCAGCGCGGGCGCGGCGTTCCATCCGGCGCTGGATACCGATCGCGCCGATCTGATCGTTCGAAAAGGCTTCCGGCGCCAGATTGACAGTTATTCGGCGTTTTTCGAGAATGATCACGCAACCCCGACCGGGCTTGAGGGCTATCTGCGCGCGCGGCACATCGATGAGGTGGTGATCGTGGGGCTGGCACTGGATTTTTGTGTTGCGTTTTCGGCACTGGATGCTGCACGGCTTGGGTTTGGTGTCAGCGTGGACGCGCGGGCGTGCCGGGCGATCGATCTTGACGGGTCACTGGCGGCGGCGCGCGCAGGGATGCGGGCCGCCGGGGTGGCCTTGGTCGGGGGATAGGGCCTGCCGGACCGGGCGGGGTTTGAATGGTCTTGAGGTGACAGGGTTTCTTAACCACAGCGCGGTAAACCTGAACGAAAGTGATGGCGGGGCCATGATCAAGGTAGCGCAGGAAAAGGCCGAGGCGGCCCTGGACGATTTGCGCAGCTTTGAGGCGCGCAACAGCCCCGACGGGCTTTTCCTGCGCTATTGCCGTGGGCGGGTCAGGGGGTTCGTTGTTCGGCAAGGTGTGACGGCGCTCGGCGCGGTTGCCCTGGCGGTTTTTTTCAGCCCGATGGTCGGCATCCTTGCGGCCCTGCTGGCGCTGATCGGCGATGGGGTTGACAGCCTGGCGGCGGATCGGATCTGGCGGCGCCATGCGTCGGGCACGATTCCGGGCCGTGTTCCGGCCGCTGCCAAGCGCCTGGCGGTGCTGACGGCAGGCTTTCAGGCAATCACCATCGCCGCCTGCATCGTTTTCAGCTGGGTTTTCGTACCCTTTCAGGACGGGCGGTTTTTCGCGGTGGCGTTTCTGATCGGGACCGCGATCAATGCCGGTGTGGTGCGCCCGTTCTTTCGCGCGGGTGCCGATATGCGTCTGGCGATCTATGCGCTGACCCTGATCGGGGTGGTGGTTCATGATGTCACGCTGCGCGACGGTGCCCAGCCGATGTCGCCGGGGAATGGTTTTTTCCTGGTCGGGGCCGCGATGCTGGCGCTGGTCACGGTGACGTTCGTGTTGCACCTGTCGCGCATGCACCGGGTGCGCACCGGGTTCGAACACGATCTGTTGCGCGAAAAGCATCAGCTTGCCCTTGCCCGCGCGGCCGAGCGGCAGGATGAGCGGCAGTCAAGGATGCTGGCGCTTGTCGCCGAACATGCCAATGACGGGGTGTTCATCACCGATCCCGATGGCAAGATCGAATGGGTGAACGACACCTTTACCCGGCTGACCGGCTACGCCCCGCAAGAGGCCATCGGCAACACCCCCGGCGATCTGCTTTACAGTGGTGGCGTCGATCTCGATACGGTGGTGCGGGTGCGCAAGGCGCGGGCCGAACGTACGCCCCTGCGCATCGAAATTCCCAACCGTACCAAGGCGGGGGCCCTGATCTGGCTGGAAAGCAGCCTGACGCCGATCTTTGCCGAGGATGGCGACCTGTCGATGACGATCGCGATTGTCCGCGATATCACCGATGCCAAGGACCGTGAGGCGGAACTGGCCCGCGCCCGCGCCGAGGCCGAGAGCGCGGCGCAGACCAAATCGCAGTTTCTGGCCGCCATGAGCCATGAGATCAGAACCCCGATGAACGGCGTCATCGCGACCGCCGAACTGCTGTCGACAACGCAGATGACCGAGGATCAGGCGCTTTATGTCGACACGATCGTCGAATCGGGGCGCGCGCTGCTGACCATCATCAACGACGTTCTGGATCTGTCGCGGTTGCAGTCTGGTAATCCGGTGATCCATGCGGTGCCGTTCGATCTGGGGGCCTGCGTGGCGGGGGTTGTCAATCTGTTGCGCCCCGAGGCCGGGAAAAAGGCGCTGTCGTTCAGGGTTCACTGCCCCGATGCGCTGCCGTGGGTGGTGGGCGACGATGGGCGCATCCGGCAGATCCTGATCAATCTGATCGGCAACGGCATCAAGTTCACCAGCGAGGGCGAGGTGACGATCCGTGTCGCTCCGCGGCCCCAACCCGGTGGGCGCGTACAGGTTTCGATCAGCGTGGCCGATACCGGCATAGGGATCGCGCCAGATCGGATCGACCGGATATTCGACAGTTTCACCCAGGCCGATGGCGAGATTTCGCGCCGCTATGGCGGCACCGGCCTTGGCCTGACCATCTCGCGGCTGCTGGCGCGGCAGATGGGCGGCGATATCACCGTGTCGTCGGAACCGGGGCGGGGAACCTGTTTCGTGCTGTCACTTGATTTGCCGATGGCCGAGGGCGCCGCCGCGCGGGAAGAAGACGCGCAGGCGGCCCCGGCGCGCGCGCGGCGGCGCCAGGGGGGGGAGCCGGGCCACGGCAATGCCGCGGCCAAGGAAAACAGCGTCATTCTGGTGGCCGAAGACAACCGTACCAACGCCTTTATCGTCGACCGGATGCTGGCCGCCCCCGGCCGGGTTCTGCATTTCGCCGCCGATGGGGCCGCGGCGGTGGCCCTGTTTCGCACGGTGCGCCCGGATATCGTGTTGATGGATGTCTCGATGCCGGTGATGGACGGGCTGGAAGCCACCCGAACGATCCGCCGGATCGAGGCCGAGGATGGCGCGCGCGGTCATTGCCCGGTGATCGCCCTGACAGCCAACGCCTTTGATGACGACCGCGCCGATTGTCTGAACGCGGGCTGCGACGATTTCCTGACCAAACCGGTTGCAAAAGCCGATCTGGTGGCGATGGTGATGCGCTACGAATCCCCGGTGGCGGCTGGCCACCTTGACGGGACGGCGGACGATCGGAAAACCGCAGGAACCGGGGCCTGACGGGTGGCGGTGGCCAGGGTATCGCCCTGTCCGGGCAAATCTGTCTTTGACCAAGGGGCGCGCCGCCGCTTACAAGGCCCTGATACAGGAGGCGCTTCATGGCCGAGATTGCGACACGGGTTTACAACCACAAATGGAAGATCGACCCGATTGTGCGGTCCCTGATCGACACGGATTTCTACAAGCTGCTGATGTGCCAGTCGGTGTTTCGCAACAAACCCGACACGCATGTCGGTTTCAGCCTGATCAACCGGACGCGGACAATCCGGCTTGCCGATATCGTCGATGAGGGCGCGCTGCGCGAGCAGCTTGACCATATCCGCACCCTGTCGCTGTCGCGGGGCGAATCCACGTTTCTGCGCGGCAACACGTTCTATGGCAAACGCCAGATGTTCAGCCCCGATTTCATGACCTGGTTCGAGGGGATGCGCCTGCCGCCCTATCACCTGGAAAAGCGCGACGGGCAATACGAGCTGACGTTCGAAGGCCTGTGGCACGAGGTGATGCTGTGGGAAATCCCCGCCCTTGCGGTGCTGATGGAACTGCGGTCGCGCGCGGTGATGCACGGCATGGGCCGGTTCGAGTTGCAGGTGCTTTATGCCCGCGCCATCACCAAGCTTTGGGAAAAGGTCGAACGGCTGCGCAGCATCGACCGGCTGCGGCTTGCCGATTTCGGCACCCGGCGACGGCATTCCTTTCTGTGGCAGGATCTCTGTGTGCAGGCGCTGCACGAGGGGCTGGGCAGCCGTTTCATCGGCACATCGAATTGCCTGATCGCCATGCGCCGCGAGGTGGAGGCGATCGGCACCAACGCCCACGAATTGCCGATGGTCTATGCCGCGCTGGCCGAAGACGATGAAGAGCTGGCAAAGGCCCCATACAGGGTTCTGGCCGACTGGCAGGAAGAACATGAGGGCAATCTGCGCATCATCCTGCCCGATACATTCGGCACCGAAGGATTCCTGCGCAATGCCCCCGACTGGTTGGCGGGCTGGACCGGGATGCGCATCGACAGCGGCGATCCGGTCGCGGGGGCCGAAGCCGCGATCCGCTGGTGGCAGGAACGCGGCGAAGACCCGCGCAAGAAACTGGTGATCTTTTCCGACGGGCTTGACGTTGATCAGATCGAGGCGCTTTACGCGCGTTTCTTCGGGCGCGTCAAGGTCAGTTTCGGCTGGGGTACCTTGCTGACCAATGATTTCCGCGGTCTTGTCGCGGGGGATGCGCTGGCGCCGTTTTCGCTGGTGTGCAAGGCAATCAGCGCCAACGGTCGGCCGACCGTCAAGCTGTCGGACAACCCCAACAAGGCCATGGGGCCGGCCGATGAGGTGGCGCGTTACAAGCGGGTGTTCGGCGTCGGCGCGCAGCAGGCGCGGGAGGTTCTGGTCTGATCGCCCCGACCGGCGCGCGTACGGCGGGCGCGGAAGATGCGTATTTATTCCAAGATGAAACCAAACAGCGTTTTCTGGGTGGTCAAGCCGCGGGTCTGATGGGCTGCAACCCGCGTCAGATCCGCAGGAACCGCTGCGCGATCCGGGGCAGCAGCGCGTTGAAGCGCAGCGGTGCATCGGTCGCGGCCAGGCAGATGCAATCCGGCCCTGCTTCGGCCACCGGGGTGTGTTCGACCGACTGATCGGCGATTTCAAGATCGCCGGGGCCAAAGCGGGCGCTGTCATCGCGGAACGCGCCTTGCAACACCAGCGTCAGTTCGGTTCCGCGATGGCCGTGATCGGGCACCGAACTGCCCGCCGGGATGTGCAAAAGCCGCACCGTCGCCCCGCGCCCGGTCGGCAGGATCGCCTGTCGTACACCGCCCCCCACGCGGCGCCATTTCACCGCCTCCGGCCCGTCACCCGCGTAATCGCGCAGCGGCGCGGGGAAAAGCCCGGTGCGCGGGGGCCGTGGCGGCGTGGGTGGGGTGCGATCCATCGCCTTGATCCGGGCGATGGTGGCCGCAAGGCTGTCAGGGGCAAGGGACGCGGGCGCCGCGGCATCCTTTGCGTCCAGCACCGCATCCAGGATCGCGCCGCCCAAGGCTTCATGGGCGCCAAGCCGGGCGCGGCATTCATCGCAAAGCGAAATGTGGGTGGCAACGACCAGGCTGAACGCCTCGGGCAGGGTGCCCGCCGCATAGGCCATCACAAGCGGTTCTGAAAGGTGGTGGGTTATGGTCATCGTGATACCTTACGACATCTTGTGGCGCAGTTTTTCCAGCGCCAGCCTGAGTCTGGATTTGATCGTGCCAAGTGGCAGGCCGGTTTCGGCGGCAATTTCGCTGTGCGACAGGTCGCCGAAATAGGCGCGCTCGATCAGGTCTCGTTGCGCTTTGGGCAGGGCGGCAAGTGCGGCGCCCAGCCGTCTGGTTTCCTGTTGCAGGCTGATCGCGTCGGCCTGATCGGGTTCGGGTTCGGGGCCCCAGGGCAGATCCTCGGGTTCGGGGCGGCGGGATTTGCGCAAGGCGTCGATGCGGCGGTTGCGCGCGATGGTAAAGATCCAGGTCGCCACCCCGGCGCGTTCGGGATCAAACTGGTTTGCCTTGTGCCAAACGGTTGCCATCACATCCTGCGTCAGTTCTTCGGCCAGCGCGCTGCCAGCCCCGGATTTCATCAAGAACCCCTTTACCCGCGGGCCGTAATGCCGGAACACGTCGGCAAACGCCGCCATGTCCCGATCATCGCGTATCCGCATCATCAGGTCGTTCCAGTCGTCTTGCGCGCCCGCCCGTTCCGTCACGTTCCTGTCCTGTGCCTTTCGATATCCGTTACCCGAAAGCATAAGGGGCGGTGGCGACCGATGCACTGCGAAAATGGCAGGTCGTTCGGGCCGCGGTGTGGCGACTACATGCCCTGTCTACGCTGCGGGTGGCCGGGCGGATCACCGCATTGACCAGATTGTTTTTGTTAATCCGTTTCGGCCCGCGCCGCGTAACAGGTCTGAACCCCGGATCGGGCCACCCACAGGAAAGAACAGCATGACCGTCACCGCCGATGCCGCCCGCCCCAGACGTATCGCCGTGATCGGGGGGGGCATTTCGGGCCTCGCCGCCGCGCGCCTGCTTTCCACCGCCGGGCACCAGGTGGTGATGTTCGAGGCGCTGGCCCGCCTTGGCGGCCATGCCCGCACCGTGATCGCGGGCAAGCGCGGCGATCAGCCGGTTGATACCGGGTTCATCGTGTTCAACCGGGTGAACTATCCCAACCTTTGCGCGCTGTTTGACGATCTTGATGTGCCCGTGGTCAAAAGCGATATGAGCTTTGGTGCCTCGATCGACGGGGGGCGGCTGGAATACGGGTTCAGCACGCTTGCGGCGCTGTTCGCGCAAAAGCGCAACGCGGTCAATCCGCGGTTCCTGCGGATGCTGCGCGATGTGCTGCGCTTCAATGCGCGGGCCCGCGCGGCGGTGGACGATCCGTCGCTGACCCTGCGGGAATTGCTGGATCGGCTGGGCACCGGCGCGTGGTTTCGCGATTACTATCTGTTGCCCCTGTCGGGCGCGATCTGGTCAACCCCGGTTGAACAGATCCTTGATTTCCCGGCCGAGGCGCTGGTGCGGTTTTTCGAAAACCACGCCTTGCTCAGCCACACCGGCCAACATCAGTGGTACACCGTTCAGGGCGGTTCGGTGCAATATGTGCGGCGTCTTGAACGCGCGCTGGTGGCGGCGGGGGTGGAATTGCGCATGTTCACCCCGGTACAGGCCGTTCACCGCACCAGGGCGGGGGTCGAGGTAAAGACCCACGCCGCCCCGGCAGAGCCGTTCGACGAGGTGGTGTTTGCCACCCATGCAGACGACACGCTGCGCCTGCTTGCCGATGCCGCGCCCGATGAGGCGCGGGCGCTGGCGGCGGTGCGGTATCAGCCGAACCGGGCCATCCTGCATGCCGATGCATCGGTCATGCCAAGGCGCCGGGCGGCCTGGGCAAGCTGGGTGTATACCGAAGAGGCGGGCAAGCGATCGGACCGCATCGATCTGACCTATTGGATGAATTCGCTGCAACCGATCCCGCAGGACGATCCGTTGTTCGTGACGCTGAACGGCACCCGCCAGATCCGCGAGGATCTGATTCATGATGAGGTCACATTCCACCATCCGGTGTTTGACGTTGCCGCCTTGCAGGCGCAACAGGATATACGGGCGCTGAACGGGCAGCGCGGCACCTGGTTTTGCGGGGCCTGGATGCGCAACGGCTTTCACGAAGATGGCTTTGCCAGCGCGGTCGATGTGGCCCGCGCCATGGCGCGGCGCGGTGCCGCGCGGCGGGCGGCTGCATGACGCGCCCCGATCATGTCGCGGGCGAAACCTTTCATGGTCGCCACGGGGCGGTGGATCATGCGTTTCGCTATTCGGTCGATTACCTGATGCTGGATGCCGAACGCCCGGCCACCGGCCCGGTTTTGTTCGGGCACAACCGGACGGCGCTGTTTTCGCTGCGCGACGCGGATCATGGCGGCGCGCCGGGCCGGGGGCGCGGGGCTGCCTGGGTGCGCGAGGTGCTGGGCGCGCGGGGCATCGATCCGGGCGGCGCGCTTTGGTTGCTGGCGCAGCCACGGGTGCTTGGCCATGTGTTCAATCCGGTCAGCTTCTGGCTGTGCCATGACCGGGCGGGCGCGTTGAAGGTGGTGATCGCCGAGGTGACGAACACCTTTGGCGACCGGCATTCCTATCTGTGCCATCACGACGATCTGCGCCCGATCGGGGCGGCGGATACGCTGGGCGCGCAAAAGATATTCCACGTCTCGCCGTTTCAGCCGCTGACCGGAGAGTACAGCTTTCGCTTCGATATCCGCGCCGATGCGATCGCCATCCGCATTGCCTATCGCAGCGGCGATGAACGGCTGTTGGCCACGCTGACCGGCCCGCGCCGCCCGCTGACCAACGCCGCGATCCTGCGCGCGGCGCTGCGCAGGCCGTTCGGGTCGCGGCGGGTGCTGGGGCTGATCCATTGGCAGGCCTTGCGGCTGTGGTGGAAAGGCGCGCGCTATCGGGCGCGGCCCGAACCGCCAAAGACCAAGGTGTCGCGATGACCGATGCCGCGCTGCGCCAAGGGGCTGCGATGCGCCCCGCAGGATTGCCCGCTTACGGGGTGTTCATGGCGGTGCTGGCCGCTGCGGGCCTGCCGATCTACATCCACGCGCCGAAATTCTATGTGGACAGTTACGGTGTCAGCCTTGGGGTGCTGGGGCTGGTGCTGTTCGCGCTGCGGCTGGTGGATTTCGTGCAAGACCCGTTTCTGGGCTGGTTGTCGGGGATGATGCGGGCCTGGCGGGGCGCGATGGTGGCGGGGGCGGCGCTGATCATGGCGCTGGCCATGCTGGGCCTCTTTGCGGTGCCGCCGCTGCTGCCGCCGCTTTGGTGGTTTGCGCTGATGCTGACCGCGCTTTTCTCGGCGTTCAGCTTTCTGATGATCACCTTTTACGCAACCGGCGTGCAACGGGCGGCCAGCCTGGGCGCTGGGGGGCATGTGCGGCTGGCGGCATGGCGCGAAACCGGCGGGTTGCTGGGCGTCTGCCTGGCTGCCGCCGCGCCCACGGCGCTGATGTTGATCACCGATGCGCCCTTTGCCGCCTTTGCCGTGGGCTTTGCGGCCATGGCGCTGGTATCGGTCTGGGCGATGCGCGGCGAATGGCAGGCAAGCGGGCAGGTGCCCAAGGCAACCGGCTTTCGCCCGATCCTGGCCGATCCGGTGGCGCGCAAGCTGCTGCTGGTGGCGCTGGTCAATGCCACGCCGGTCGCGGTGACATCGACGCTGTTTTTGTTCTTTGTCGAAAGCCGGCTTCAGGCGCCGGGATGGGAAGGGCCGTTGCTGGTGCTGTTCTTTCTGGCGCTGCCGCCGCCGCCCCGGTCTGGGGCTGGTTGGCGCGGCTGTTCGCCGCGCGCGCCGTGCTGATCGCCGGGATGGGCCTGTCGGTGCTGGCCTTTGCCTGTGCCGCGTTTCTGGGGGCGGGGGATGTGGCGGCGTTCACGGTGATCTGCCTGGCCTCCGGGGCGGCGCTGGGCGCTGACATGACGCTGCTGCCCGCCCTCTTTTCGGCGCGCATGGCACGCATCGCGCCTGAGGCGGGGCAGGCGTTCGGCCTGTGGTCGCTGGTGACGAAGTTCACGCTGGCGATTGCCGCCGTCACGGTTCTGCCGCTGCTGGAGGCGCGCGGTTTCGTTTCGGGCGGGCCGAATACCGACGGCGCGCTGTGGATGCTGACGCTGCTTTACGCGCTGGTGCCCTGCGCGTTGAAACTGCTGGCAATCGGATTGTTGGCATCAACCCCTTTGGAAGAAGAGTGAGGTAAGATCATGGGTCTGCTGTTTCTGGGGGTGTTTTTGGGGCTGTCGCTGATGGCGATCAGGGCGCGCTATCTGGATTTCGCGGGCCAGCGCCCCGAAGATTACGCGGCCCACGGCCCGACGTTCGATCTGCGCACCCATCTGAACGGCCCGATCCTGTGCGAAGGGGTGATCTTTGGGCCGACGGGGCGGGTCAGTTCGCGCTTTGTCGCGGATATGAACGCGGTGTGGGATGGCAACACCGGCGTGATGACCGAGGAATTCCACTATGACAGCGGCGCGCGGCAAAGCAGGCGCTGGACGCTGACGCTTGGCAATGATGGCGCGGTCAGGGCCGAGGCGCCCGATGTGATCGGCACCGGCACCGGGCGGCAGGCGGGGTCGGCGCTGCACCTGTCCTATCGCATCCGCCTGCCGCAGGATGCGGGGGGGCATGTTTTGAATGCGACCGACTGGATGTATCTGACCGGCAACGGCACCATCATCAACCGCAGCCAGTTTCGCAAATACGGGATCAAAGTGGCCGAACTGGTCGCAACCCTGCGCCGAAAGGACAGTGCATGAAGGATTGGGCAGGCAAACGCTATTGGCTGGTCGGAGCGAGCGAGGGGCTGGGCCGCGCGCTTGCCCATGTCATGAGCAGGGCAGGCGTGCATCTGGTGATCAGCGCGCGGGACCGGGCGCGACTGGATGCGCTGGCCGCCGAACTGCCGGGGCGGGTGGATGTGCTGCCGCTCGATGTGGCGGATGCGGCGGGGGTGGCGCGGGCGGCGGCCGGTCTGGGCGCGGTTGACGGTGTCGTCTACCTTGCCGGGGTCTATTGGCCAATGGCCGCGCAGGATTGGGATGCCGAAAAGGTGGCCACCATGTTCGACATCAACCTGACCGGCGCCGCGCGGGTTCTGGGGGCCGTGGTGCCGGGCATGGTGGCGCGCGACCGGGGCCACATCGTGCTGACCGGCAGTCTGGCCGGGTTTCGCGGGCTGCCGGGCGCGATCGGCTACGGCGCCAGCAAGGCGGGGGTGATGGCGCTGGCGGAATCCATGCAGGCCGATCTGCGCCGCAGCGGCGTGCAGGTTCAGGTGGTCAATCCGGGATTCATCCGCACCCGGCTGACCGACCAGAACGATTTCACCATGCCGTTCCTGATGGCACCCGATCAGGCCGCGCAGGCGATGTTCGATCACATGGGCACCGACCGTTTCAAACACAGCTTTCCCCCGCTGTTTTCGCTGCTGTTCCGCCTGTCGCAATTCCTGCCCGATTGGGCCTATTACCGCGTGTTCGGGCGCTGACCGCGCCCCTTGCCGCCTGTTCCGCCGCCTTCTGTTCCGCCGCCTTGCGGTATCGCGCGCGGCGCAACAATCGGGCTGGCAGGGGCCAGTGGATTGCGGGTAAGGACGGGGGGCCCTTGCCGCGTGGATCTGGCCGTGACCCTGTCGATCATCCTTCCGGTTCTCAACGAGGCGGCGTTGATCGCGCCGCTGCTTGACGATCTGCGCCAGCGGTTCGCGGGGGTGGAATTGATCGTGGTGGATGGTGGCAGCACCGATCAGACGGCGAACCGCGCCCGGGCGCTGGCGGATCGGTGCATCGGTTCGGCGGCGGGGCGGGCGGTGCAGATGAACGCGGGCGCGCGGGTGGCGCGCGGCGATTGCCTGGTGTTCCTGCACGCCGATACGCGCCTGCCCGACGCGGCGCATACCGCCATTCTGCGCGCCCTTGCCGCAACGCCCCGTGTCTGGGGCCGGTTCGATGTGCGGATCAGCGGCAATCACCCGATGTTGCCGGTGATTGCGGCGCTGATGAACCTGCGCTCGCGGCTGACCGGGGTGGCGACCGGCGATCAGGCGATTTTCGTTACCCGCGCGGCTTTTGACGCGGCGGGCGGTTTCCCCGAGATTGCGCTGATGGAAGATATCGCCCTGTCCAAACGCCTGCGCCGCATCAGCCCGCCGGTGTGCCTGCGCGACAGGGTGGTCACATCGGGGCGGCGCTGGGAAGCGAACGGGGTTCTGCGCACCATCCTTATCATGTGGGCGCTGCGGCTTGGCTATATGTTGGGGGTGCCGCCTGCGCGTCTGGGCCGGGTCTGGTCACGGATGCGGCGGCGATGACGGCCCGCGTGGTGATCTTTGCCAAGGCGCCGGTGCGCGGCTCGGTCAAGACCCGGCTGGCGCGCGACATCGGCGCGGATGCGGCGCTGGCGCTTTATGTGCGGATGCTGCACGGAACTGTGGCGCGCCTGTCGGCGGGCGACTGGCGGCTGTGCCTGTCGGTGACGCCGGATGACAGCGCAAGCACCGATGATCTGTGGCCTGACGGAACAGAGCGCGTGGCGCAGGGATCGGGCGATCTGGGCGCGCGGATGCTGCGGGCGCTGGCGGGCGCGCGCGCGGATGCGCCGGTGATCGTGGTCGGCAGCGATATTCCGGGGCTGGGGGCCGGGCAGGTGGGGCGCGCCCTGGCCGCGCTTGGGCAAAAGCCGCTGGTTTTTGGCCCGGCGGGGGATGGCGGATTCTATCTGGTCGGGGCGGCGGCGCCCCCGCCCGCAGGGCTTTTTGCGGGCGTCGCCTGGTCCACCGGGTCGGTGTTGCGTGACAGCCTTGCCAACTGCGCACCCGGCAGTGCGGCGCTGATCGACCGGCTGGACGATCTCGATGATCTGGCCTCGCTTGCCGCGCACCGCGCGGCGGGGCGTTTGTAGGCGCCTGGTCGGGTCAGTCGGTTTCGCGCGCTTCGCTGGTCAGCATGATCGGGATGCCGTTGCGGATCGGAAAGGCCAGATGTGCGGCCAGCGACACAAGTTCCTGCGCCGCCGCGTCATAAGACAGCGGGGCCTGCGTGACCGGGCAGACCAGCGCCTCAAGCATCCTGGGGTCAAAACCGGGGGTGGGGGCGTCATTCATTGCAGAAAGTCCTCGCTCAGGCCGCCACGCAGTGAAAATTCTATCAAGGTTATCAGCGTCTCGCGGCGGGTTGGCAGCGATGGCGCCTCCAGCAGGGCCTGTTTGTCTTCGGCGTCGAACGGGCACAGCATCGACAGCGCGTTGATCAGCAATTCGTCTTCGGCGTCGTTCAGGCTGCTCCAGTCGGTCGAAAGCTTGCGCGCGGCGAAATAGCGGCCAAGCAGGTCAAGCAGCCCCGTGCGCTGCAACCCCGGATCGGTTTCCACCGGGCCCAGATCGCGGCCGAAATCCGACCAATCCACCCGCGCCCGCCGATAGGGGGTAAAGCCGCTGACCTCTTCCACCACCCGAAACCGCGAGGCGCCGGTCAGCGTGATCATATAGCGCCCATCCTCGGTTTCCGAAAATCCGGTCAGCCGCCCGGCGCACCCGATACTGTGCAGCCGCTTTTCGGCCGATCCCGGCACCTCGCGCGGCTGGATCATGCCGATCAGCCGCGCGGGCGTTTTCATGGCGTCTTCCAGCATCGCCAGATAGCGCGGCTCGAAGATGTGCAGGGGCAGCCGCGCGCGTGGCAACAGCAGCGCGCCGGGCAGGGGGAATATCGGGATCACCTCGGGGAGGTCTGCGAGCTTTTTCATGTCTGTCATCTAGCCCGCGATGGGGATCAGGCAAATATCAGCGACGACAGGCGGCGGCGGCCTTTCTGCCCGATCGGGTCGTTCGGCTTCATCGCGTCGAAAATGGTGAAAAGCTGGGTCTTGGCCGCGCCATCGTTCCAGTCGCGATCGCGGCGGAAGATGTCCAGCAGTTCGGTCACCGCCTCTTCCACCTGGCCCGCGGCGTGCAGCGCCAGCGCCAGATCAAAGCGGGCCTGCAAATCATCGGGGGCCTGCGCGACGGCGGCGCGCAGGGCATCCACCGGGCCCGCATGCGCCGCCTGCTGGGCAAGATGAAGCTGGGCGCGCGCCGCCTCGACCTCGGGCTTGTCGGCGATGGCGGCGGGGACGGCACCCAGAAGCGCCTCGGCCTGCGCCAGATCGCCGATGGCCAGATGCGCGCGCACCATGCCGCCGTAAGCGGCGGCATTGCCGGGTTCTTCGCCCAGAATGGCGGCAAAGGTCTGGGCCGCGTCGGCGGCGGCCCCGGTGGCGAGCATCTCTTCGGCCGCTTGCAGCGCCTCGGCCAGCCCCCCATCCCCGGCCAGCGCCGCGACCCGGTCGATGAAGGCCTTTAGTTCCGAAGGCGGCACCGCGCCCTGAAACCCGTCAACGGGTTGCCCCTGCCAGAAGGCATAAACGGTGGGGATCGATTGAATCTGAAGCTGGGCCGCGATGCGCTGATTCTGGTCGATATCGACCTTGACCATGCGCACCTTGCCGCCCGCCGCAACCACGGCCTGTTCCAGCGCCGGGCCAAGTGTCTTGCAGGGGCCGCACCAAGGCGCCCAGAAATCAACGATCACCGGCACCTCGCGGCTGGCCTCGATCACATCGGCCATGAACGTGGCCTCGGATGTATCGCGGACCAGATCGGCGGCGGCGGGTTTCGCGGAAGTTCCGAATTCAAGCATGATATTACCCCTGGCAGATATTTGGCCCTATATGTGCGCCCGACCGCCCAAGGCCAAGGGGATTTCCCGCCACTCGGGCCGATACCGACGAAATTATATGCATAAAGGCCCCGAAAGGGGCCTTTATGGTCTGTCGCAAGATCAGGTCGCCGCTATCGCGGTACTGTTCTCAGTCTGTGGTCGTGGTCGTGCTGGAACCGTTGCCGCCATCGCTTGCAACGATCGCGATCGCGCCAATTGCCAGACCGGCCAGAACCAGACCGCCAATGCCAAGGCCGCCAGCATAGGCTTTCGGCTCGGGCTGCGCCACCGGTTCACTTTCCGCAGCCACGATGACCGGACCACCGGCCAAGGTCACGCCAGCCGACGAAAGAACAAACGCGGCCGCGGTAACCATCATCGAAATCTTTTTCATTTTCAGTTCTCCGTCCAAACGATACAGACTCCTGATTAACAGGTTTCCACTGCCGATCAAAGGAAAATCAGGAAAACCTTACCCGTCCAGGCGCTGTAGTTCCAAAAATCCCACAGTCGGCCCGACCCATTGGCGCGATTGACGAACCTCGCCACCGTTTTCAACCCAGTAATCATTGGCAAACGCGCCCGGGGCCGGTGCAGCTTTCGGTGATCCGCGTAACCTGATGGCGATGTTCGAATATTTCCAGAACGGTTTGCCCGATCACCTGGCCCGAACAGGTGAAATCGGCCCGCTCGGTCTGATCGTCATGGCCCAGGAAATAGTGGCTGCGGGTAAAGGTCTTGCCCGCGCGCAGGTCGTTCAGGCTTGGCACGGCGGCCGACATCAGATCGGGCGACAGTCCGCGGCTGCCCACAAGGATACCCTCGCGCAGGGACAAGGTGGTGCCATCGGGCGCCGACCAGGTGATGACCGGGCCATTCTGCCCGATCGGGATCAGCGTTGCGCGCACGTCATGTTGCTTCACCTCGGCCAGCATCAGCGGCATCTGCGCCTCGTCGATCAGCGCGCGGGTCAGTTCGAACTCATTGCCCGTGCCTGATATTTTCTGCACCAGGGCGGTACGCAACAGCGAAAACTCACGCACGTTGTTCTTGTCGGAAGAGCAGGCAGCAAGCGCAACACATGCGATCACAGCCGCGCGGGCCGCCACGTTTGACGCTGTCATCGCCAGACCCTCCCCCACTGGCTGTTCAGGCCATGCTTGTCATAGTCGCGCACCGTGTCGTAAAGCCGCCCCTGCACATGCAGCCGCGCGCCGCCATCGCGCAGCACCGGACGCAGGGTTGTGCCGAATTCGTTGCGGGAATCGCGCCCGGTGATCCAGGACACGGGAATTTCGATCCGTATGCCCTTGTCAAACGAACCTTCCCCGAATTCCTCGGACGAAACATCGGTAAAGGTGGCAAAGGCCGAGAATTTCCAGCCGTTTGCAAACTCGCGCGACAGCGTCAGCGTGGTGCCGTAATCCCTGGCCAGATATCGCCCCGCATCCACCTGACCGATATACCCCCTGCCAAAATCGTAATAGGCCGAGGCGTGGCCAGTTACCACATCATAGGTGCGAAACCCGAACAACTGGTCGAAATCGCGCTGTTTGACATAATTGACCTCGACCCCGAGTGCGAGCGGGCTGGTCACCGGTTTCCACAGCACCTCGCCCGAAATGCCGCCGTACATCCGTTCCAGGTAGCCAACGGTCATCCTCCCGTAAAGCGCGTCGCCGGGGCGGGTGTAATAGGCGGCCGTCAATTCCTCGATCGAAGGTTCTCCCTCTCGGTCGTAAAGCACCTGATCGGTGCGCACCCTTGGCAAAAGCGAATTCGAAAGCCGCCGACTGTTGTCAAGGTTCCCCGCAAGCGGATGCGCGATAGACCCCGACAGGATCAATCCCGGCGACAGATCGTATTGCCCCGACAGGCGCAGCCCGGTTTCCAGGCGCAGCGGCTTGTCGGGGTCAAAGAAACTTTGCCGCAGATAGGGGCCGAAATTCCACGACAGCCGCCGCGTTTCCGCCGGGGCGGCCATGTCGGGCGCGGCAAGGCTGCCCGCGTCGCCGATGTCGGCGCGCGCCTGCAAGGCCGCGTCATTGCCGGGGGCGTGTTCCAGCGCCTCGATATCCGCGCGCCGCAGCGTCACCACCGACAACGGCATGCCGTTGACCATCGGCACGATCTCGAACAGCTCGACCGAGGCGGGCAAGGTCCGCGTCAGGACGCGCGCGGCCCGGCCAACCGCCTGCGCCTCGGCATCGTAACGGGTGTTGCCAAGGTGGATGCGCACGCGCGTTGCCGAAATCGACATGCCACGCAATGTCATGCCCTGCGTGGCCAGCGCCTTGGCGACATTGCCGCGCAGGATGGTGGCGGCGTCGGGCTGGTCTGTCCATTCCTGCGACCAGGCGTCGGGGTCGGCGGCGCGATCGGGCCGCACCTTGACCGGCAGCGGGCCCGGCCCGGCCTGCGGTGTACTGTCGGGGCGCTTGCCGGGATCGGCGGAAAATTGCAGCGTCAGCCCGATTTCCGATCCGTACAGATAATAGGCCCCCAGCCGGATATTCTCGCCGGCCTGATATTCGGCGCCAAAGTTCCAGCTGGTCTTGCGATCGAATATCTCGCCTTGCCCCGCCCGCCGCCCGCCGCCGCGTTCGGTGTCATAGGCATCGGATGAAAGTTCGGCCTTGAGGCCCAGCTTGTCGGTCGGTTGCCATTCGATGCCGCCAAAGGCGGCCATCGGCCCCCGGAACCATTCGTCATATTCGAACTTCCCGCCAAGCCCGCGAGACCCTCCCGATCGTTCCCCGAACGGCGATGACCCGAACGATCCCTTCGACCCAAGCCGCCCCCAGCCAAGCCCCGCCGTAACCTTGACCCGTGGCAAGACATGTTTGGTCGCCACCACATATTCGGCGGCCGAGATCCCGGTTCCCGCGAAATCCTGCAACCCAACCAGCAGCGACGGCAGATATCTTCCCTCGTCAAGAAGGCGGAAATTCACATCGAAACTGCGATCATAAAAGACATTGAAGCCGCTGGCGTTCCAGTCGTCGATGCGGGAGTAACGAAAACTGCCCGATATGCGCGGAAAGGCCTGAAAGGTCAGGGTGCCACGGCTGATGCCGCCAAAGCTGGAAACGGTTGCCGAAAACTGCCCGTCAGGCTGGCTTTCGGCGGTTGGCATGTCGATCAGGCCGGTGACACCGTAAAAGTTCAGCGTGGGCCGGGTCTGAATGGTCCGGTGCCCGCTATTGGCTGTGGTGTCCTGTGCCCGTGTCGGGGTGATGCCGATCATGGCTGTCAGGCCACATATCAGGGCGGCAAGCGTTTTCTTCCGTGGCACAATCACACTCCCTCGGCGCCCGGTCCGTGGTACGGAAAATCGCAGGGTCGCGCAATGGTGTTTGGCCCGGTGGGGCCGACGAGCGGGCATTTCCGCCACTTGTGCCCTTTACCGATCACAGATCAAAACAGGCGAACACCGGCGCATGGTCAGACGGCTGTTCCCAGCCGCGCGCCGCGCGCAGGATGCGCGATCCGTGCCCGGCCCCGGCAATGTCGGACGTGGCCCAGATGTGATCCAGCCTGCGGCCCTTGTCGGCGCCCTCCCAATCGCGGGCGCGGTAAGACCACCAGGAATAAAGCTGCCCCTCGGGGATGTCGGCGCGGGTCACGTCAACCCATCCGCCCGCGTCTTGGGCTGCGGCCAGATGGTCCACCTCAATGGGGGTGTGGCTGACGATCTTCAGCAACTGCCGGTGGTTCCACACGTCATCCTCGCGCGGGGCGATATTAAGATCGCCAACCAGAATCGACCGCGCGGGCCGGTTGGCAAGAAACCAGTCGCGCATGTCGGTCAGGTAATCCAGCTTCTGGCCGAATTTCACATTGGCCGCGCGGTCGGGCACATCGCCGCCGGCGGGCACATAAAAGTTGTGGATGGTGGTGCCATCCCCGGTGCGCGCGGCAATATGCCGGGCGTGGCCCAGGCCCGCGAAATCAAGGGCACCTGCTTCTTCCAGCGGGTGCTTCGACAGGATCGCAACGCCGTTATAGCCCTTCTCGCCACGCGCGACCATATAGGGATAACCAAGCGCCTGAAAATCGGCAAAGGGGATCTTGTCCACCGGGCTTTTGCATTCCTGAAGGCACAGGATATCGGGCGCCTCGTCGGTCAGCAGCCGCGCGACCAGCCCGGCGCGCAGACGCACCGAATTGATGTTCCAGGTGGCAATCGTAAAGGGCATCGGCGGGGTTCCTGTGCGATATCGACGGGCCGCACCGCCCGCCCGCGCCCTGACTAAGGCGCTTCGCCCCCTCGTGCAACGCCGAAGCGGCACCCGATCGCGCCGGGAAATCGGCCCGGCCCATGAAAATTGGCCCGGCACAAGGCCGGGCCAGTCCAACAGGGAGGAGCCGCATCAACACCCCGACGCGGCCAAGGGTACAAAATCGGAAACAATCCCGACACATCCAACGTATGGTTTCAAATATTGGCGGAAATAAGGCCGTCAGGCATTCAACCGATAGCCGCCGGATTCCGTGACAAGCAGCCGCGCATTGGCGGGATCGGGTTCGATCTTTTGCCGCAGCCGGTAGATATGGGTCTCCAGCGTGTGGGTGGTGACCCCCACGTTATACCCCCAGACCTCGTTCAGCAGCACATCGCGCGGCACCACCCCCTCGGACGCCCGGTACAGGAATTTCAGGATGTTGGTTTCCTTTTCCGTCAGCCGGATCTTGCGATCGCGTTCATCGATCAGCATCTTGACCGATGGCCGGAACGTATAGGGCCCAAGCTGGAACACCGCATCCTCGGATTGTTCATGCTGGCGCAATTGCGCGCGGATACGCGCCAGTAGCACGGGAAACTTGAACGGTTTGGTGATGTAATCATTGGCCCCGGCATCCAGGCCCAGGATGGTGTCGGCATCGCTGTCGTGGCCGGTCAGCATCAGGACCGGGCATTTGGCGCCCTGCTTGCGCATCCGGCGGCACAGCTCGCGCCCGTCGGTGTCGGGCAGGCCGACATCAAGAATCGCCAGATCGAAATGCCCGGTGCGGATCTTGTCCATCGCGTCATGGCCGTTGGCCGCTTCGAACACATCGAACTCCTCGGTCATGACCAACTGCTCCGACAGCACTTCGCGCAGGTCGTCATCATCGTCAACAAGCAGTATTTTCTTGAGATTTGCCATTGCGTTGCCTCCCTGATGTGATCAACAGATGCGCCCCCGGCACCGTTCCGGCAAGCCGTGGTAGTCATTTTTCACGCGCTCGTGTCGCAGCATGGTAAAATATTTCATTTGACGCGCAAGCAGCCTATATCAAGGCCCATAACCTAGGACACCCGATGACCCTGCGCCCGACCATCGTTGAAAACCTCAACCGCGCCCGCGCCGATTTGCGCATGGGGGTGCCGGTCGTGTTCACTTCGGGGCCGCGCGCCGTGGTCGCGATGGCGGCCGAGGCATTGGATGCGGCACGGCTGGCGCAGCTTCGGGTGATGGGCGGCGATCTGGTTCTGGCGCTGACCGGGCGGCGCGCCGAAACCCTCAAGGCGCGTGCCTATGACGGCGATATCGCCCGCATCGTCATTCCCGATGACGCGGGGCTTGCCTGGATACGGGCGGTGGCCGACCCCGCCGATGATCTGAAGGCCCCGATGAAAGGCCCGCTGCGCAGCCTGCGCGAAGGCGCGGTCGATCTGCACCGGGCGGCGGTGAACCTGGTCAAATCGGCACAGCTTTTGCCCGCCGCCGTGGTGCTTGGCATCAGCGACGGCCCGGCCCTTGCCCTGCGCGAGAACCTGACGCTGATCCCGATCGCGGCGGCCGAGGCGGAACTGTTCCGCGCCCCCCCGGTTTACCCCGTCGTCTCGGCCCGGTTGCCGATGGCGGCAAGCACGGCGGGGCGGGTGCATATCTTCCGCCCCGAAGATGGCGGCGCCGAACATTACGCCATCGAAATCGGCAGCCCGCCACGCGATCTGCCGGTATTCGCGCGGCTGCATTCGGCCTGTTTCACCGGCGATGTGCTTGGCAGCCTGAAATGCGACTGCGGCCCGCAACTGCGCAGCGCGCTGGCGCAGATGGGGGCAGAAGGTGCGGGCGTGCTGCTCTATCTCAACCAGGAAGGGCGCGGTATCGGCCTGGCCAACAAGATGCGCGCCTATTCGCTTCAGGATCAGAGTTTCGATACTGTCGAGGCCAATCACCGCCTCGGGTTCGAGGATGATGAACGCGATTTTCGCCTTGGCGCCGCGATCCTGCGCGAGATGGGCTTTGGCGCGGTGCGCCTGCTGACCAACAATCCCGCCAAGGTGCGCATGATGACGGCAAACGGCATCACCGTTACTGAACGGGTGCCGCTGCGCGTCGGGCGCACCGAACACAACGCGGCCTATCTGGCGACAAAGGCCGCGAAATCCGGGCATCTGCTGTGACACGCGGCGATCTGCTGGTAACGGCGCAGGGCGCGCGGTTCATGGGCCGCCGCTTTGCCTGCGCGATCGGGCGCGGCGGCATCACGGCGCGCAAACGCGAAGGCGACGGGGCAACGCCGGCGGGCACCCACGGCCTGACCGGCCTGATGTACCGCCCCGACCGTATCGCGCCGGGCCTGCTGCCCGGCTGGGCGGTGCCGATCCGGCCCGGCGATCTGTGGTCCGATGACCCCGCCGATCCCGATTACAACCACCTGGTCCGCGCCCTGCACCGCCATTCGCACGAATGCCTGCGCCGCCCCGATCCGCTTTACGATATTATCCTGCCGACCGACTGGAACTGGCCCCATGCAGCGCCGGGTGCCGGATCGGCGATCTTCGTGCATTGCTGGCGCGCGCCCCGCTACCCCACGGCCGGCTGCGTCGCCTTTCGCCGCCGCGATCTGGTATGGATTGCCGCGCGCCTTAGCCCCCAAAGCCGCCTGGTGGTGATCGGCTGACCACCTCGCGCGCCAACCGCGCGTCCGAAGGTGTTTCGCGCCGACCGTGCGGCAGGCCGCCTGACGCGCGTTGCGCCCACTCAGACCCGCAGGTTGAGCGTCCGGCAAAACCCTCTTTCATTTCATCTTGGCCCAAATACGCATTTTCAAGGCCCGCCGTGCGCGCCCCGATTCAGAAGAATTCTTCCGATGGGCCGAAATCCGCTAAAGCGCGCCGACCGCGCGGCAGACCGCCCAGCGCCGATCACGCGGCAGACCGCGTTTGCTCTGTTCGCGCGGCGGTCCTCGGCGCCACCCAATGGTGGGGGCTGTAAAAGGGGCGCCGAGGGAAGCCATACAGCTACCAGCCCCGCTTGGCGGCCATTTACGGCGTCGCGGCGAAGAAACCGCGGCATTTTCAGGGCATTGTCGCAGGATACGCAACAATGTCACCCCCTAACGCCAATTGCCCGCGTCCAGCACAAAGGCCAGGCGGTTGCGATCGCGATTGCGCCGGTAGCGCAGGTCGCGCGCCAGCAGGCGGATCAGGTGCCAGCCAAAGCCACCCTCGGGCAGATCATCGCGCGCGATGCGCGATGTGCTTGCCATCGGGCTTGCCCCCTTCGGCAGGTCATCTCCCGGCATCGCGCTGCCCCGGTCGCTGATCAGGCACAAGATCCCGTCCCCGCAGCGCCGCAACCGCAGGTCAACCGGGCCGCAGTCACTGGCATAGGCATGTTCGGCGATGTTATTGAGCACCTCCGCCAGCACAAGCTCCGCCTCGGCCCGCAGGATCGCCGAAAGCCCGCAGGCCAGCATCCACGCCTGTGCCTGCGCCAGAACCACCCGGATCGCATCCGGGCAGGCGTTGAACCGCCGGTGCAGGCTGCCGGGCGCGCCCGGAGGGGTGACGCGCCCGGTCTGGCCGTCAATCGTCATCGGCCGTGTCCGTCGTTACCGGCCAAACCCCGCCATCCGCGCTGCCCCCGGCAGGCGGGGCCGTGGCATGCAGGGTAAAGACCCGGTCCATCCGGGTCAGGCGAAACACCCGTTCCACCGCCGGGGTCAGCGCGGCCAGTTCCAGCCGCCGGTCCGGCCCCAGCATCTTCATCACCGCCACCACCGCCCCAAGGCCGCTGCTGTCGAGAAATTCCACCCGCGCCATGTCCAGAATCACCCGGCTCTCCGATCCCGCGACAAGGGCGCGCATCTGCTCCTTGAACGCGATGGCGATGGCCGCGTCGATCCGGGCCATCTGCGCCCGCACCACCAATGCCCCGCCCAAGGTTTCCGCCACAAGATCCATGCTTGCCCCCGTTCCCCAAATCTCACACAACCCTAGACACCAATCCTTACCATTCAGTATCCACGCCCCATCCCGCCCCCCATTTCCGCAAGGCCCCGCAAACATGCCCACCGACCCCGATCTTGCCGCGCGCATCCTCAGCCTCACCGCGGCCGAGGATGACGCCGTGGCCCTGATGGCCACCGTCGCCTGCGAGTTGCACCATTCCGATACCCGCTTCGACTGGACAGGCTTTTACCGCGTGACCGCGCCGGGCTTGCTGAAGATCGGCCCCTATCAGGGCGGGCATGGCTGCCTTGTGATCCCGTTCTCGCGCGGGGTCTGCGGCGCCGCCGCCAGAACGGGCAAGGTGCAGATCGTCGATGATGTCGCTGCCTTCCCCGGCCATATCGCCTGCGCCGCCAGCACCCGCTCGGAAATCGTGCTGCCGGTGCATAACCGCGCGGGCGATCTGATCGCCGTCCTCGATATCGACAGCAACCAGCCCGCCGCCTTCACCCGCGCCGACGCCGATATCCTTTCCGCCATCCTTGCGGCGGTGTTCGGCAGACTCTGACCTGCATTCATCCTCTCGAAAAAATACTCATCTGCACCCGCCACGCGCATCGCGCTGCGGGATTGCGCACCCCCCCGCCTCTGGCCTATAGACCGGCATCACCCGAACACGAGGACGGAGAGGGTCATGGCAGGCCATTCGAAATGGGCGAACATCCAGCACCGCAAGGGGCGGCAGGATGCGGCGCGCTCGAAACTGTTTTCCAAGCTGGCAAAGGAAATCACCGTCGCCGCCAAGATGGGCGATCCCGACCCCGACAAGAACCCCCGCCTGCGCCTTGCGGTCAAAGAGGCGAAATCGGTGTCCGTCCCCAAGGATGTCATCGACCGCGCCATCAAGAAATCGCTGGGCGGCGATGCCGAAAACTACGAAGAAATCCGCTATGAAGGCTATGGCCCCGGCGGCGTTGCCCTGATCGTCGAGGCGATGACAGACAACCGCAACCGGACCGCCTCGAACGTGCGCTCGACCTTCAGCAAACATGGCGGCAACCTTGGCGAAACCGGCTCGGTCGCCTTCATGTTCGACCGCAAGGGAGAGATCACCTATCCGGCCTCGGCCGGCGATGCCGACACCGTGATGCTGGCCGCGATAGAGGCGGGCGCCGAAGATGTCGAAAGCGGCCCCGATGGCCACACGATCTATTGCGCCGACACCGATCTGAACGAGGTCGCCACCGCGCTGGAAGCCACGCTGGGAGAGTCGGACTCGACCAAGCTGATCTGGAAACCCCAGACCGTGACCGAACTTGATCTCGACGGCGCGCAAAAGCTGTTTCGCCTGATCGAGGTTCTCGAAGACGATGACGATGTGCAGCGCGTAACCGCCAATGCCGAGGTTTCGGACGCGGTGATGTCCGAGCTTTGATGCCACACCCCCGATGACACCGGGCGGCCAGGATGCACGATATGACAGATGTGACGCGCCGATCCCTTATGCGGGCCGCCTTGTGGGCGGCGGGGCTTTCGCCGCTTGGCGCGGGCGGCAGGCTCTGGGCCGCCGGTGAGGGCGCGGATGGGCCGGATGCGGCTTTCGGCCCCGCCCGGCCCTTCGGGTTCGACGCCCTGACCGACCGCGCCCGCCGCCTGGCCGCCGCCCCCTACCGCCCCCCCGTGGCGCGCGCCGCCGATACGCTGGCCCGGATCGATTATGACGCGCATTGGCGCATCCGGTTTCGCGATGATGTCTCGCTGACCCCGGCAGGCCCTGACGCCCCGGTGCAGATGTTCCATCCGGGGCGCTATTTTCAGCAACCGGTGGGCATTCACCTTGTCGAAAACGGGCGGTCGCGCGAGGTGCTCTTTGATCGCGATTACTTCACCATGCCCGCCGACAGCCCGGCGCGCAAACTGCCCGACGATATCGGCTTTGCCGGGTTCCGGGTCATGCGTCCGGGGATGCAAGCGGACTGGATATCGTTCCTCGGCGCCTCCTATTTCCGCACCGACGGGCCACAGGCCCAATACGGGCTGTCGGCGCGCGGCATCGCCATCGACACCGGCCTTGCCCGCCCCGAGGAATTCCCCCGCTTTACCGATTTCTGGCTGGGCGCCCCCGAGGATCTCGCCGAGAATCCCGCCGAGGATCTGACGGTCTGGGCGCTTCTGGATGGCCCGTCCATCGCCGGGGCCTATCGCTTTGGCCTGCGCCGGGGAAAATCGGGCGGCGACCACAAGCTGACGGTCGCCACACGGCTGTTCATGCGCAACCGGGTGGAACGACTGGGCATCGCCCCCCTGACCAGCATGTACTGGTATTCCGAACGCGACCGCCCCGAGGGCCAGGACTGGCGCCCCGAGATCCACGACAGCGATGGCCTTGCCCTGGCCACCGGCGCGGGCGAACGGATCTGGCGGCCGCTGACCAACCCCGCGCGGCTGACGACGACGCGCTATCTTGATCAGAACCCGCGCGGGTTCGGCCTGTCGCAACGCGACCGCGATTTCGACCATTATCAGGATGACGGGGTGTTCTATGACAAACGCCCCTCGGCATGGATAGAACCGCTGGGCGACTGGGGCCGGGGCGCGGTGGAACTGGTCGAGATCCCGACAGCGGATGAAACCTTCGACAACATCGTCGCCTATTGGGTCGCCGAGGCCCCGGCGCTGGTCGGCGCGGCCCTGTCCTATGACTACGCGATCACCTGGACCGGGCGCGATCCGATCCCCGAAACCGTGGCCTCGGTCGTGGCGCTGCGCCGGGGCCGGGGTGGCCATCCGGGCCAGACCCCACGCCCGAAATCAACCAAGATGGTCATCGATTTCGAAGGCCCGGCCCTTGCCGGTCTTGATGTAGACAGCGGCATCGAACCGGTGATCGATGCGCCTGATGCCCGCATTCTCGATCCCGTCGCGGTCAGGCCGGTCGTGGGCACCGACCGCTGGCGGCTTTCCTTCGATGTCGAGACGACCGGCCAGGACATGGTCGAACTGCGCGCCTATCTGCGGCTGGGCGACCGGGCGTTGACCGAAACGCTGCTGCTGCGCAGCCCGGTCACAGCGCCTGTGCCGAACTGATCCTTTTCCCACCGATGTGGGGCCTGCTGGGCGCGAAGGCCGCCTCCGGCGGGAGTATTTGGATCGAGAGGATGGGCCTTGACACGCGCGCGTCCGGGGAGAGACTTGGGCGGGAACGTAACCAGAACATCCACCGAGTCGCATGGCCTTTGCCGAACTCTCTGCCACCTCGAACTTCAGCTTCCTTACGGGGGCGTCGCACCCCGAGGAATATATGCTTCGGGCGGCTGAACTTGGCCTGTCTGCGGTCGCCATCGCCGATGAAAACTCCGTCGCCGGTCTCGTGCGCGCCCATGCCGAGGCGCGCAGGCTGGCGCGCGAATGCCCCGAGGCGCGCAGGCTGGCGCGCGAATGCCCCGAGGCGCCACGCCTGATCCCGGCGGCGAAACTGCGGCTGACCCTGCCTGCGGCGCCCGCATCCGCCCCGATGGGCGATCTTGTCGTCACCGCCCTGCCGCGCGACCGCGCCGCCTGGGGTCGGCTGTGCCGTCTTCTGTCGATCGGGCGGCAACGCGCGCCAAAGGGTGACTGCCTGCTGACCCCTGACGATCTGCATGACTGGGGCGCGGGGCTTGATCTGTTGCTGCATCCGCCACCACGGGTGCCAACGATGCCCGGCGGCGCGGGGGTGTGGCAAACACAGGCAGAGCGGCTGTCGCGCCGCTTTGCCGGGCAGGTCGCGCTGCTGATCGCCCCCCGCTATGACGGGGGGGATGGCGCGCGCTTTGCCCGCCTGTCCCGTCTGGCCGGGGGGCTTGGCCTGCCCACCGTCGCCTCTGCCGCGCCGATCCTGCACCACGGATCGCGCCGGGCGCTGGCCGATGTGCTGACCGCGATCCGAACCGGCACCCGGGTCGATGATCTGGGTAGGGCGGCGCTGGCCAATGCCGAACAGCGCCTGCGCTCCGAGGCCGAGATGCGGCAGCTTTTCGCCGATCATCCCGGCGCGGTGGATCGCGCGGGCGACCTTGCCGCGCGGCTGACCTTCTCGCTCGATGACTTGCGCTATGACTACCCGGCCGAGGTGGCGGCGGGCGAGGCCCCGGATGCCCGGCTGGCCCGTCTGGCCCGCGCGGGGCTGGCGGATCGCTATCCGGGGGGCGCGCCCGACCGGGTGCGCGCGATGATGGCGCATGAACTGGCGCTGATCGCCAAGCTGAATTACGCGCCCTATTTCCTGACGGTCCGCGATATCGTGGCCTTCGCCCGCGATCGCGGCATCCTTTGTCAGGGGCGCGGTTCGGCGGCCAATTCGGTGGTGTGCTATGCGCTGGGCGTCACCTCGGTCTCGCCCGAGGTGGGCACGATGGTGTTTGAACGTTTCGTCTCCGAGGCCCGCGATGAACCCCCCGATATCGATGTCGATTTCGAACATGAACGCCGCGAAGAGGTGATCCAGCACATCTATGCGAAATACGGCCGCCACCGCGCGGGGCTTTGCGCCACGGTCATCCATTACCGGGGCAAACGCGCGGTGCGCGAGGTGGGCCGCGCCATGGGCCTGTCCGACGATACGCTGTCGGCGCTGTCCAGCCAGATCTGGGGCTGGGGCAGCCTGAAAGGCACCGAGGCCGCGCGCCTGCGCGAGATCGGGCTTGATCCCGCCGACCGGCGCCTGGCGCTGACCCTGCGGATGATCGCCCAGATACAGGGCTTCCCCCGCCACCTGTCGCAACATGTCGGCGGCTTCGTGATCACCGAGGGGCGGCTTGATGAACTCGCCCCGGTCGAGAACGCCACGATGGACGGGCGCACCGTCATTCCCTGGGACAAGGACGATCTGGATACGCTGGGCATCCTCAAGATCGACATCCTGGCGCTGGGCATGCTGACCTGCATCCGCAAGGCCTTCGATCTTCTGGCCCGCCACCACGGCGTCACCCACAGCCTCGCCAGCCTGCCGCCCGAAGATCCGGCCACCTATGACATGCTTGGCCGGGCCGACAGCCTGGGGGTGTTTCAGGTCGAAAGCCGCGCGCAGATGAATTTCCTGCCCCGGATGCGGCCGCGCAGCTTCTACGATCTGGTCATTCAGGTCGCCATCATCCGCCCCGGCCCGATTCAGGGCGACATGGTGCACCCCTATATCCGGCGCCGCAACGGCGAAGAGGCGGTCAGCTTCCCCTCGGATGCCCTTGGCGCGGTGCTGGGCAAGACGCTGGGCGTGCCGCTGTTTCAGGAACAGGCGATGCAGATCGCCATCATCGGTGCCGGTTTCACCCCCGACGAGGCCGATCAGTTGCGCCGGTCGCTGGCCACCTTCAAGAAACACGGCCGGGTGTCCGAACTGCGCGACCGCTTCCTGTCGGGCATGGCCGCCAACGGTTATCCCGCCGATTTCGCCGACCGTTGCTTTGCCCAGATCGAAGGGTTCGGCGCCTACGGCTTTCCCGAAAGCCACGCGGCAAGTTTCGCGCATCTGGTCTATGCCTCTGCCTGGCTGAAGCGGCACCACCCCGGCATTTTCGCCTGCGCGCTTCTGAATGCGCAGCCGATGGGCTTCTATGCGCCCGCGCAGATCGTGCGCGATGCGCGCGAACACGGGGTCGTGGTGCGCGCCCCCTGCATCAACGCCAGCCATTGGGACAATGTGATGGAACCTGACGGGCAGGGCGGGCTGGCGCTGCGGCTGGGGTTTCGCCAGATCCGCGGCATGGCCCGGGAAGATGCCGACTGGATCGTGGCCGCGCGCGGCAATGGCTATCTTTCGGTTGGCGATGTCTGGCGGCGCGCGGGGCTGGCGCCCGCGCGGCTGGTGATGCTGGCCGAGGCTGACGTTTTCGCCACGCTTGGCCTTGCGCGGCGCGATGCGCTCTGGCAGGCGCGGGGGCTTGGCGCGCCCAGAACCCTGCCGCTTTTCGCCCGCGACATCGACGGCGAGGTGATCGATGAACCCGCCGTCACCCTGCCCGCGATGACTGAGGGCGAGGCGGTGATCGAGGATTACGCCGCCCTGCACCTGACCCTGCGCCGCCACCCGATGGCGTTTCTGCGCGCACGGCTTTCGCAGGGGTAAGCGGGGCGGGGGAAATCTGGTGCCGACCACCCGAAACAAGCTACCCGATGCAAGCAGGGTATCGGTCCTTTGCCCAACATCCCAGAGCGATGCGGTCGGATGGCGGCCCTGCGACCGGTCCGGAACCCGCCAACAACCGCAAAAGGGGCCACTTTTCTGCCTTTTTTCGTATTTCCGGGTTGGATTCTATTGACGTGGTGCATCTGTGCTACAGTGCGATTTTTGTGCAAAGGATTGCACGCGCCAAAATTCTCGCGGAGGCCAGCGAATCACACAATATTTCGGTGGGTGGAATGAAAAATAAAATCACTATTTTTCAATGGAATACAGATTTTTCCGTACTGATTCGGCGGGCGTGATTTTCAGAACCTGTATCTTCCCTTGACCACGGCACGAACGAAACGGCCCAAAACATTACGCATTGATGGCTGAATTTAAACTTTGTGTGACGCCCTGAAATCTCCATAACCGGGGGCACGGACAGTTGGCCGAAACCCGGCCTGTCTGAATGAGGGTAGGAGAAAAACATGAGACAAAATCAGAAAAAAACGCTGGGCCTGGTTGGCGCCGCGCTGCTGAGCACTGCGATGACCGCGCCCGCGCTGCACGCGCAATCGGCCGATCAGCTTCGTTCGCAAGTCTTCGCGCTGGAACAGCGCCTCAGCGCGCTGGAAAAACAGGGCGGCGTCAAGGTTCCCAGCGGAACCACGCTGCAATTCGGCGGCTATGTCAAACTCGACTTCATCTACGACATGGATCAGGCCCACGGCGATTTGCTTGACGCTTCCAGCATCGGCGTTGGCCCCGGCAACTCGCAAGACGGCGGTTTTCGCGCAATCGCGCGTCAGTCGCGTTTCAACCTCCGGTCCACCACGCAAACCGCCAACGGCCCGGTTGTCGCCTTCCTGGAATTCGATTTTTCGACCAATACCGGCAACGAAATCATATCGAACTCGACCAGCCCGCGTATGCGCCATGCATACGGCGAATGGAACGGGATCCTGGCTGGTCAGACCTGGTCAAACTTCATGCCCATTGCCTTTATCGCCGACACGGTTGACTTCGGTGGCCCGGTCGCCAAGACCTTTATCCGTCAGGCGCAGTTGCGCTATACCTTCCCGGAAAACAACGGCGTGAAGCTTGCGATGTCGTTGGAAAACGCTGAATTCACCGGTCGGATCGAAACCGCGCCCGGTGTATTCACGGGGCAGCGTTCGTACTCGACCACGGGAAACACCAATGGCCTGACCGCAGAAATCGATGACATGCCCGATTTCACCATCACCGCCGATTGGACCAATGGCGTGCAGCGCGCCCGCGTTGGCGGTCTTTTGCGTCACCTGAACGCGCCGAACGGCGGCGATGACGCCATCGGTTACGGTGTGAACTTTGCCTTGGCGTCGCCGCTTTGGGCCGGGGCAACCATCTCTGGTATGGCAACCTATGGTGACGGTATCGGCCGCTATATGGTGAACGGTGTTGGCCAGGATGCCGTGGTAGATTTGGCCGGCAACCTGCACACGATCCAGGCATGGGGCGCCCAGGCGCAGGTCATGCAGGCCCTTACCGACACAGTTTCGGCGGGGGTCGCCTATAGTTACTACCAGATCGAAGACACCTATATGGCCACCGACACCGACAACGTCCAGGCGGTGCACGCAACGTTGTACTATAAACCGAACAGCAAGGTCCGGTTTGGTGCGGAATTCATCTGGGCCCAGCGTGAGCTGGCCAACAATGCCTCAGACAGCATTTCCCGTCTGCAAGGTTCGGTTCAGTTCAACTTCTGATCCGATCATCAAAAATGATGAAAGGGGCCGGTTTTCCGGCCCCTTTTCATTTGCGCGACGCTCAGGTGTCAGGTGTCGCCGTCCCATGCGCCGGTGTCGTCAAACACCTCTGGCAAGTAGCGGCGGCATTTTTGCAGATCAAGGCGCAGCAGCGCGTCATAGCTTTGCGGATCAAAGGGGTCTTCGGCGGGAACAACCTCGCGCCCAAAAAACCATGACAGGCGGCCCGCATCCAGATTGCCGCGTTCAAAGGGCTGATCGCCGAAATGTTCCCAAAGCGCGGTCAGAAACGCCTCGTCGGCGCGGCGATCGGGGGGGCGGCGGTCGGGGAAGCGTTCGCGCGAAATCAGTTTGCTGGCGCCGTCTTTTGCGGCGCGACGGATCACGAACTGAAAATCCGTGCCCGCAAGGCGGCCGGGAAATCCTCGGTGCTTTATCATCTTGTCCTGCCAGTGCATTTCCTGCCCGGCGCAGAACCGGTCAGGCGCAAATCCGGTCAGGCGAATGGGAAATGGGGGTTATCGGCATAAGGCGCATCGCGCGCTTTGCCGCATATCCGTAAAACCACGGTTGCCCGCCATTTCAGCGGATAACCGGATGTACGGGGCGGGCAGCGCCCGCCCCGACGATGTTCGAAATTTCCGGGCTCGAAATTTCCGGGCTCGAAATTTCCGGGCCCAGTATTTCCGGACTCAGTATTTCTGCGTTACCGGCTCGGGCGCTACCGGGGTTTCAACGTAAACCACTTCTTTTTCTTTCGGTGCACAGCCGGCCACGATACCCAGCAAACACACAGCGAACAGGGCTTTTGCGCCTTTTGACATCCTCGTCTCCTACTTCTGTTTCAGTGCCGAATGGGAACGACCCGGCAATTCGGCCTATATTACGTTTGTGGCCGCAACATGCCGCCACCACCTATCATAGAGCATTGTTTTGCAATTGCATATCGTCTGTTATTGCCCTGCAGAAAGATATTGACGGCTGTTGTTTTCATGACGGGCGCGCGGGCCACGCCCCCGCGCGCCCCGCGCCTGTCCGTCAAAGCGGGATATTATCGTGTTTTTTCCACGGATTTGTCAGCTTTTTTCCGCGCAATGACGCAAAGGCGCGGCACACACGTTTGCGGGTTGACCGGGGCTGGATCACCTCGTCGACAAAGCCCTTTTCGGCCGCGACGAACGGGTTGGCAAAGCGGTTTTCATAATCTCTGGTACGCGCCGCGATCTTGTCGGGATCGCCCAGTTCCGAACGATACAGGATCTCCACCGCGCCCTTGGCGCCCATCACCGCAATCTCGGCGGTGGGCCAGGCATAGTTGAAATCGCCGCGCAGATGTTTCGACGCCATCACGTCATAGGCCCCGCCATAGGCCTTGCGGGTGATCACCGTCACCTTGGGCACCGTCGCCTCGCCGTAAGCAAACAACAGCTTCGCGCCATGCTTGATCACGCCGCCATATTCCTGCCCGGTGCCGGGCAGAAAGCCGGGCACATCCACCAGCGTCAGGATCGGAATTTCGAACGCATCGCAAAACCGCACGAACCGCGCCGCCTTGCGCGACGAATCAATATCCAGGCATCCGGCCAGCACCATCGGCTGATTGGCCACCACCCCCACCGTCGATCCTTCCAGCCGGATGAAACCGGTCAGGATGTTGCGGGCGAAATCCTGTTGCAGCTCATAAAAATCGCTTTCATCCGCGATCTTCAGGATCAGTTCGCGCATGTCATAGGGTTGGTTGGGGTTGGCCGGGATCAGGGTGTCAAGGCTGGGCTCGATCCGGTCGGGCGTGTCGAAGAACGGCCGCACCGGCGGCTTTTCACGATTGGAAAGCGGCAGGAAATCGATCAGGCGGCGCACCTCCATCAGCGCCTCCATGTCGTCTTCAAACGCGCCGTCGGCGACAGAGGATTTGGTGGTGTGGGTTTTCGCCCCGCCCAGTTCCTCGGCGGTGACCACCTCGTTGGTGACGGTTTTCACCACATCGGGGCCGGTGACGAACATGTAAGAGGTATCGCGCACCATGAAGATGAAATCGGTCATCGCCGGGGAATAAACCGCGCCGCCCGCACAAGGCCCCATGATCAGGGAAATCTGCGGCACCACGCCCGAGGCCATGATGTTGCGCTGGAACACATCGGCATAGCCCGCAAGGGATGCCACGCCTTCCTGAATGCGCGCGCCGCCCGAATCGTTGATCCCGATCACCGGCGCGCCGTTCTGCATGGCCATATCCATGATCTTGCAGATCTTGGCCGCGTGGGTTTCCGAAAGCGACCCGCCGAACACCGTGAAATCCTGGCTGAACACATAGATCATCCGGCCGTTGACCGTGCCCCATCCGGTGACAACCCCGTCGCCATAGGGGCGGCTGGCCTCCATCCCGAAATCGGTGCAGCGATGCGCCACGAACATGTCAAATTCTTCAAAACTGCCCTCGTCCAGCAGCAGGTCGATGCGTTCGCGCGCGGTCAGCTTTCCCTTGGCGTGCTGCCCGTCGATACGCGCCTGGCCACCGCCAAGCCGGGCGCTGGCCCGGCGATCCTCAAGTTCCTGCAAGATGTCCTTCATTGATCCCTCCGATATTTGCGCCAGCTTATCTTGCCCGATCGCCGGGTGCGAGGGATTTTCGCAGGACGCACAAGGGGCTGGGGGCCAAAGCGGCCACGAAACAGCGAAATCATGCACTCCTGACCCATGTTGACAAGCACGACAAAAAAAGTAAGAAATAGCTGTTCCCAGCCAGCCCACCCCGGCAGCCCGGACCTTTCAGAAAAGAAGGGAGACCAAATGTATCCGGCATTGCTGCCCACCCCGCTGCCCCCCGAAGACCCCCCAAAAGACCCCGGCCAAGACCCGGGCCAAGACCCGTGCCATGACGCGCGCGATCTGACGGCGCGCGGTTCCCGCGCTGTGATCCGGCTTGATGACCAGACCTATTTCCTGCGGATCACACGGGCCGGAAAGCTGATCCTGACCAAGTGAGCGGGGCCCAAGCAGCCCCCCGAACTAATGCCCCCCGAAATCGGGCCACCCTAATTCGGCCATAAACAGTGGCGCCTGTGCCGCTGAACCAATGCCATCAACAGACCCCGCGTCATCTTCCCAAATCGCCGCCGCCCGCCGCATGGCGCGACGTTGATCCTGATGGCGGGGCTTTCGGTTCCATGTGATCCTCCGGGGAAAGGGCGCCGCCAAGGGCGGGCCTTTACCGCACCGCGCGCGCGGCCTAGACATCGGACCGAACAAGAGGAGGACACCATGGAACTGAACGGCACCCGCACCATCGCCGCCGACCGCGCCACCGTCTGGGCGCGGTTGAACGATGCTGAAACCCTGAAGGCCTGCATTCCGGGCTGCGAAGACCTGACCGGCAGCCCCGAAGACGGGTTCGAGGCGGTGGTCAAGCAAAAGGTCGGCCCGGTCAAGGCCACCTTCAAGGGCAAGGTGGCCTTGTCCGATATTGTCGAAGGGGAAAGCTATCGCATTTCCGGCGAAGGGTCGGGCGGGGTCGCGGGCTTTGCCAAAGGCGGCGCCGCGGTGCGCCTGACCGATGTCGAAGGCGGCACCGAACTGACCTATGACGTTGACGCGCAAATCGGCGGCAAGCTGGCGCAGCTTGGATCACGGCTGATCACCGGCTTTGCCCGCAAGATGGCCGATCAGTTTTTCGAGCGTTTCCAGGCAGAGGTGGAAGGCACCGGCAACACCGACACGGCGGGCTGACCGGCGCGCTTATGCGCCGGGCGCCGGTCGCATCAACAGCCGCGCGATCTGATCCTTGAGCACCATACGTTCGCGGCGCAATTCGGTTTCATGGTCGGGGCTGACCGGTTCAACCAGCGTTTCGGCCAGATGGATGCGTTTGTTCACCTCGTTATAGCGTTCGGTCAACCGGGCAAAATGGGCGTCACTCAGTTTCAGGTCGTGCAATTGGCTGGTCTGACCGGGGAATTCCGCGGTCAGGTCGTGGGGGGTGTGGGTCATTCCGGACTCTCCTGTCTTGGGGCTACCTGACAAGGCTAGACGGGGCTCGGCCCGTCCGCCTTGATCCGGATCAAGGGGCGCAAGGTTGGACGCAAGGTTACAGGTGGATGGCGTGGTGCAGGATGGCCGGGATCCCCGGATATTCCGCGTCGCCCGGATACCGGTTCAGGATATTCCCAAACCCGATCAGATCCCCGCGCACCCCCGCCGCCTCATCGCGCGCAGCCCCCGCGCGCAGTCCCCACGCGCCGTCCAGCCTACCGGCGGGCCGGGCGCCAGCCTGCCGCGCGCGCCTCGGCCGCTGAACAGAACCAGCGTTCGCCCGCACCGGGGTTGATGCGGGTGCGGGGGTAATCGCGCTGGCCGGGGCTGTGGAAAATCTTTCCCCCGCGAGAGATGTTGCCCTTGATCGCGCAGGCCCCCCCTTTGATGTCCGCCCCGGTGACGTCCCCGGTGACGTCCCCGGTGACGTCCACACGGGCGATCCCGGCGCGGGCGGTATCGGCGCGCGTGGCCTTTTGCGCGCGAAAATCGGCGGGGCTGGTCACCGGCCCGGCCCAGATGCCACGCCGCGCCGCCTCGGCCCGCCGTTCGTCGGCCACATAATCGCGGCTATAGCGGCGATAGGCCATCGCCGCCCCCGCCCCGGTCAGCGCCGCGCCGACATCCGTTCCCCCGGCATCGCGGCAGGTGGCCACGACCCGGCCATAGCGATCGCGGTCCTTCGGCGTGCAGGTCAGGTCACGCCCGCCGAACCGCGCCTGCATCTGCGCCGTGGCCCAGGCGCCACAGGCCCATCGGCTGTGATCGGCGCGCGGGCAGGTCTGCCCCGCTTCGGGGGCGTCGATCCCGAATATGCGCACCCTGACCCGCCCGAACGCCAGCGTGTCACCATCAATAACCCGCGCCCTCCCGCGCAGATCAGGGCCGCCCGCCGCCATGGCCCCGAAACTGCCCGCAAAGGCCAGCATCAGCACGATTATAGAAACGAACAGTGAACGAATGATTAACATGGCCGCCAGAATGCGCGTCCACGTCGAAAACTCAAGGATTTTCTTAACGGTTCGTTAACGAATGTTAACGCTGTTGCCGCCGCCAGTGCCCAAGGCGGTGGACATCACCATCGGCCATGTCCCGACCGGAAAGGCGGTATCTGTGGGCCATAGCCCGCGATTGTGGAGATGCGGCGGAGTGTGGCGGCGAAGCGGGGGAAGGGTGCGGCCTGCCCACCGGGGCGATGTGGCGGGGGGGCCTTGGCGGTTTCGGGGCGGCCCTTAGTCCCGCTTGGCCATGTACATCGGGTGTCACGACGTAATATGTACGGAAGATGTACGCAGGATGTACAGGAAAAACATGCCCCATTCAGCCCCCCCGGACCCCGCCCCATGATCCTCGGCATCGGCACCGATCTGTGCAACATCGACCGTATCGCGGGCGTTCTGGGCCGCCACGGCGACCGGTTTCGCAACCGCGTGTTCACCGATATCGAACAGCGCAAGGCCGAACGCCGCGCCGATACGCCCGGCACCTATGCCAAGCGCTGGGCGGCAAAAGAGGCGTGTTCAAAGGCACTTGGCACCGGCCTGCGCATGGGCATCGCCTGGAAGGACATGGCGGTGACCAACCTGGCCACCGGGCAGCCGGTGATGCAGGTCACCGGCTGGGCGGCCGAGCGGCTGAAAGCCATGACACCCGATGGCCATGAGGCCATCATCCACGTTACCCTGACCGATGACCACCCCTGGGCACAGGCCTTTGTGGTGATCGAGGCCCGGCCGCTACCGATAAGTGCAGCCTGACATCCAGCGCCTTTCAGAGGCGGAGCAAGACGAGGAGAGGCCGATGCTATGGAAGCTGATAAAGATTTTCGGTGTCATGTGGTGGCTTGTAGGGTTTCCCATTCGCCTCATCATGCGGTTGGGAAAATTGACTCTTGCCCTGACTATTGTTGGTTTGCTCGTCCTCAATATGGCGACCCTCGTTTCCACCACGATTTTCAATGCGCTGTCCGGGGTGGTGGAAGCAATCGGCCCCCGCACTGTCAGAATGGCGTCGTCCGCGCGGCAAAGCGTTACCTACCGGGGTAAAAAAATATTGGTGAAAGAGGCAGTCAAGGATACCAGCAGGCGCGTCGAGTCCCGGGTGACGAAATCGACTGCCCGAAATTTAGCCTCCATGGGCGGTGAGGCGCTGCCCTATGTGGGCGTGGGTGTCATTGTGGCGGCGACGGCCTGGGAAATCAAAGACGCCTGTAGCCTTCTGCGCGAAATGAACGAACTCTCTGTCGCCTTCGACCCTGATGCGGCGGTTGACACCACAAAGGTTTGTGGCCAGCGGGTTCCGACAAAGGATGAGGTCATCGCGTCAATCAAGGCAAGCCCCGGTAATGTCTGGGCAAGCACAAAGGAAACTTATCACGGACTGGCCGACGAGACCTTGCCAGACATGTACGACCAGCTAAGCGATAGCATGGGCGGCTATTGGTGTCGTCTTTTCGACTGTGATGGGGCCGAGACTGTTCAAGAACAAGGCACCCCGGAGTGATCGAGGCGCGGCCGCTTCCCGCCTCCCTAACTTGACTCCCCGCGCGCGCCGCCGCATGTAGCGCCAAGCGCAGCAATGAAGGCAGGAAATCAGCATGGCGTCCAAAGCCGAAAAAAGCGAAGGCATCGTGGAAACCGTGAAAACGGTGGTCTATGCCCTTCTTATTGCCGGGATTTTCCGCACGCTGTTCTTTCAGCCGTTCTGGATACCGTCCGGGTCCATGAAGGAAACGCTGCTGATCGGGGATTTCTTGTTCGTCAATAAAATGGCCTACGGTTATTCGCGCTATTCCTGCCCGTTCGCGCTGTGCCCGTTTTCGGGCCGTATCCTGGGGGGGGAACCCGAACGCGGCGATGTGGTGGTGTTTCGTCATCCCGTCAACGGCAGCGATTTCATCAAGCGCCTGATCGGCCTGCCGGGCGATACGGTGCAGGTGCGCGACGGTATCCTTTACATCAACGGCACCGAGGTGCCACAGGAACCCGACGGCACGTTTGAAGAACCCTATGCCGCGCAGGGCCCGGCTTCCAACATGCCGCGCTGCGAAAACAGCCCGGTGGGGCAGGGCGGCACCTGCATCAAATCCCGCGCCATCGAAACGCTGCCAAATGGCGTCCGCCACGCGGTTCTGAACATCGAAGACGGTTTTGCCGACAACACCCCGGTGTTTACCGTCCCCGAGGGGCAGTATTTCTTCATGGGTGACAACCGCGACAACAGCATGGACAGCCGCTATGCGCAGGCGGTGGGCGGGGTTGGCTTTGTGCCGTTCGAAAACCTGATCGGGCGTGCGGATCGTATCATGTTCTCATCGGCGGGCGGGTCGATGCTGTATTTCTGGACCTGGAGAAGTGATCGCTATTTCAAGGGTATAGAGTGAAGCTTTCGGCAGACACCCGCGCCTTTTGCGCCCGTATCGGGTATGAGTTCCAGGAACCGGAACTGCTGATCCGGGCGCTGACCCATGCCTCGCTTGCCTCTGCCACGCGCCGCGATAATGAGCGGCTGGAATTTCTGGGCGACAGGGTGCTTGGCCTGGTGATGGCGGGCGCGGTTCTGGCGGCGGATCAGGCCGCCCCCGAGGGCAAGCTGGCGCCCCGGTTCAACGCGCTGGTGCGCAAGGAAACCTGCGCCGATGTCGCGCGCTCCATCGACCTGGGCGCGGTGCTGAAACTGGGCCGGTCGGAACAGCTTTCGGGCGGGCGGCGCAAGAACGCGCTTCTGGGCGATGCGATGGAGGCGGTGATTGCCGCCGTCTATCTGGATGGCGGGTTCGAGGCCGCGCGGGCGCTGGTGCTGCGGCTTTGGGCCGACCGTATCGGCGCGGTGGATGCCGATGCGCGTGACGCCAAGACCGCGCTTCAGGAATGGGCACAGGCACGCGGGCAACAGCCGCCCGCCTATGTGGAACTGGGCCGCGACGGCCCCGATCACGCGCCGGTCTTCACGGTAGAGGTGCGGATGGATGACGGCGCGGCCGCGCAGGCGCGCGCCGGATCGAAACGGCAGGCCGAACAGGCCGCCGCAAAGGCGCTGCTGGCGCAGAGAGAGGCGGATCATGACTGACCAGGCCACGCGCGCGGGCTTCGTCGCGTTGATCGGTGAACCCAACGCGGGCAAATCGACCCTGCTGAACCGCATGGTGGGGGCCAAGGTGTCGATTGTCACCCACAAGGTGCAGACCACCCGCGCCCGCATCCGCGGCGTGGCGATGGAGGGGCAATCGCAGATCGTCTTTGTCGATACGCCGGGCCTCTTTCGCCCGCGCCGCAGGCTGGATAGGGCCATGGTGGCCGCGGCTTGGGGCGGGGCGGCGGATGCCGATATCATCGTGCTGCTGATCGAGGCGCATCGCGGCCTGACCGAGGGCACCAAGGCCATCATCGATGCGCTGAAGGATCGCGTGGCAGAGGGCCGCCCCGTGGCACTCGCCATCAACAAGATCGACCGGGTGAAGGCCGAAACCCTGCTGGCGCTGGCTGAATCGGCCAATGCCGCCTTCCCGTTCGTTGAAACCTTCATGATTTCCGCCGAAAAGGGCCACGGGGTGGAGGCGCTGCGCCGCTGGCTGGCGGGCGCGCTGCCCGAAGGGCCGTGGCTGTACCCCGAGGATCAGATCGCCGATCTGCCGATGCGCATGATCGCCGCCGAGATTACCCGCGAAAAGCTGACCCTGCGCCTGCACGAGGAACTGCCCTATCAGATGACCGTGGAATCCGAAACCTGGGAAGACCGCAAGGACGGATCAACCCGGATCGGGCAGGTGATCTATGTGGCGCGCGACGGCCACAAGGGTATCGTGCTGGGCAACCGGGGCGAAACGATCAAGGCGATCAGCACCGCCGCCCGCGCTGAAATCGCCGAATTCATCGGGCGCCCGGTGCATCTGTTCCTTCAGGTCAAGGTGCGGCCGCAATGGATGGATGACAGCGAACGCTACGATGAAATGGGCCTCGATTTTCGTGACGGCGACTGATGCTGCCGCGTCTGACCGCCGATTTCTGGGTCCACGCCTATCTTGCGCGCCTGTCGCAGGCAAATATCCCGGCCTTCGTGGTGGCGCGGGGCGATGCCACGGCGGGGGCGGTTCTGGTGAAACTGTCCACACTGGATGGCCGGGCGCAGGTATTCCAGCGATCCTTTGATTTGATGAGCGGCGCGCGCCACTGGCTGGTGCTGGCCGATGGCCCCGAGGCAGAGGTGGACGCCGCCATCGCCCGCCAGCGCGGCCATGATCCCGACCTGTGGGTGATCGAGGTGGAAGATCGCGCGGGCCGCCATCTGCTGGACGAACCGGGCCTGGCTGACTGACGGGTCGGCGGGCGGCAAGCGGGATGCGCGGCCGCGTTTTCGGCTTTCCCGGCGCGCCGGGAACCGATATGCCGGTCAGGCTTGACCCCACCCGCGCCCGGCGCGTCACCCGTAACACCCTGCCGCGTGCCGCATAAGGGCGCGCAACCAGCCCAGGCCCCTTGATGCAAGACCAGACCCGGAACCCCGACCTCATCGCCCCTGACACCGACAGGCGCGCCTGGCGCAATGTCGGGGTGCTTGTGCTGGCGCAGGCGTTTCTTGGGGCGCAGATGCCGATGATCTTCATCCTTGGCGGGCTGGCGGGGCAGTCGCTGGCCAGCAATGTGTGCCTTGCCACCTTGCCGATTTCGATGATCGTGCTGGGGTCGATGCTGACGGCCACGCCGCTGGCGGCGATCATGCAGCGCTTTGGTCGCCGGGTGGGCTTTGCCATCGGGGCAAGCGGCGGCATGATCGGGGCGGGGATCGCGGCCTACGGGCTTTACACGGCCTCGTTCGGGTTTTTCCTGCTGGGGTCGCTTTTTACCGGCATCTACATGTCGGCACAGGGGTTTTACCGCTTTGCCGCCGCTGATACCGCCTCGGCCGCGTTCCGGCCCAAGGCGATTTCCTATGTGTTGGCGGGGGGTCTCGCCTCGGCGGTGATCGGCCCGCAACTGGTCAAGGTGACAAGCGAGGCGATGGTGGTGCCGTTCATGGGCACTTATCTTGTGGTGATGGCGATCAATGCCTTTGGCGTGGTGCTTTTCGCGTTTCTTGATATCCCGACGCCCGAACCCGCCGCCGCCGACGCGCCGCGTGGCCGGTCACGGATGGAGCTTTTGAAAACCCCGCGCATCGCGGTGGCGATCATCTGCGCGATGGTATCCTATGCGCTGATGAACCTGGTGATGACATCGGCACCGCTGGCGGTGGTTGGCTGCGGGTTCACCCGGTCAAGCGCCGCCGATGTGGTCACCGGCCATGTGCTGGCGATGTATGTCCCGTCGTTCTTCACCGGCCATCTGATCGCGCGCTTTGGCGTGGAACGGATCGTGGCGCTTGGGCTGATGATCCTTGCGGGGGCGGGCGGTGTGGCGCTGGCGGGGGTGGAGCTGGGCAATTTCCTTGTCGCGCTCATGCTGCTTGGCATCGGCTGGAACTTTGGGTTCATTGGCGCCACCACCATGCTGGCCGGCGCGCACCGCCCCGAGGAACGCGGCCGGGTTCAGGGCCTCAACGACATGATCGTGTTTGGCTGCGTCACGATTGCCTCGCTTGCCTCGGGCGGGTTGATGAACTGTTCGGGGGGCAGCGCGCAGGCGGGTTGGGCGGCGGTCAACATGGCGATGGTGCCGTTTCTGGCCCTGGCGGGTGCGGCGCTGATCTGGCTGATGCTGCGCCCACGCGATGGCTGATCGTGCGCAGAACCCCCGCCCGTTCAGGCAAGATATCCGCGAAACGCGTCAAACACCTGGCCGTAGACGGCGCGTTTGAACGGCACGATGCTGTCCAGCATCTCGTCCCCGGTCAGCCAGCGCCATGCGGAAAATTCGGGATGATCGGTGGCGATATCGATCTGATCATCGGTGCCCAGAAAGCGCATCAGGAACCAGCGCTGTTGCTGCCCGCGATACCGGCCCTTCCAGATGTGCGGCACCAGATCGGCGGGCAGGTCATAGCGCACCCAGTCGGGGGCTTCGGCCAGCACCTTGACCAGATCGGAACCGATGCCGGTTTCCTCGATCAATTCGCGCAGGGCTGCGGCTTGCGGTGCTTCGCCCGGATCAATGCCGCCTTGTGGCATTTGCCAGGCCGGGGCGGTCGTGTCGATGCGCTGGCCCCCGAAAATCAGCCCTTGCGGATTGATCAACATCACCCCCACGCAGGGGCGATAGGGCAGGCGTTCGATCTGTTCCGGGGTCATGGCCGGTTTCTGATCAGCGGGGGCGGGCAGGCCGGAACCTGCCCCGGCCCCGCGCATCATTTGGGCGCCAGGGCCACAAAGCCCTTGAGGATGTCTATGGCATAGGACATCTGGAAGTCTTCGCCGCGCAATTTGGCGGCGGCTTCCGCGGCGGCCTGTTCCTCCTTGAGTTGCTTTTGCTCTTCCTCGGACATCGAGTCGTTGTTAAGGGCGCCGCGCAGATCGGCCTCGGACCGGAACTGGCGTTTGGGCGCGTCAGCGTTCGGATCGGCGGCGGGTTTGGGCGCGGGCTGTTCCACCACCACATCGGGCGAGACGCCAAGCGCCTGGATCGACCGGCCCGAGGGGGTGTAATAGCGCGCGGTCGTCAGCCGCATCGCCCCGTCACCGCGCAGCGGCATGACGGTTTGCACCGACCCCTTGCCAAAGCTCTTGGTGCCGACAACGACGGCGCGGCGATGATCCTGCAAGGCGCCCGCCACGATTTCCGAGGCCGAGGCAGTGCCACCGTTGATCAGCACCACGATCGGCTTGCCACCGGTCAGATCGCCGGGGGTGGCGTTGAACCGTTCACCGTCTTCGGGATTGCGGCCGCGGGTCGAGACGATTTCACCGGCATCCAGGAACGCATCCGAAACCTTGATCGCCTGATTCAGCAACCCGCCCGGATTGTTGCGCAGGTCGATGACGAACCCGTTGACATTGTCCATGCCGCCCAATGCCTCGACCTCTTTTTTCAGGCCTTCCTCCAGCCCCGAATAGGTCTGATCGTTGAAGGTGGTCAGCCGCAGCACCACCGTGTGCCCTTCGACGCGGCTGCGCACGGCGGTCAGCTTGATCGTGTCGCGGATGATAGAGACGTCAAAGGGTTCCGCCGTCCCTTCGCGCACCACGGTGATCACGATTTCCGATCCGACCGGCCCGCGCATCAGATCCACCGCCTGATTGAGCGTCAGCCCGAGAACCGAAGCGCCATCGACATGGGTGATGAAATCCCCCGCCTTGATCCCGGCGTCAAAGGCGGGTGTGCCGTCGATGGGCGACACCACTTTCACGAATCCCTCTTCCTGCGTCACTTCGATGCCAAGCCCGCCGAATTCGCCACGGGTCTGCACCTGCATGGCGTCGAAATCCTTGGGCGGCAGATAGCTTGAATGCGGATCGAGCGAGGTCAGCATGCCGTTGATCGCCGCCTCGATCAGGTCTTTCGGGTCCACCTCTTCGACGTATTGCGCGCGGATGCGTTCGAAGATGTCACCAAAAAGATCCAGTTGCTGATAGACGGATGTGTTCTTCTTCGTTTCCTGCGCCAGGATCGGCCCGGCAACCTGGGTTGCCAGAAGCACCCCGACCAGCGTCCCGCCCGCGGCGGCAAGTACAAATCTTTTCATTGCGGCGTCCTGTTTCCTGTATGTTCGAACCACGGTGCGGGATCGATCGGCGTGTTTGCCTCGCGCAGTTCGATGTAAAGCGATTCTGTAAGGGCTGCGCTACCCGCTTGCGGCGTGTTTTCGGAAAAATTCATCGTTTCCGGCTCATTTCCGCCCATTAGACCTATCGGCGCCCCGGCTGGCAATACCTGTCCGACCTCGGCGAACAACTCTCCCATGCCGGTCAGGATCAGCAGATAGCCATCCTGCGGCTCGGCGATCATCACGTTTCCATAATCAAGCAGCGGCCCGGCATAGCGTACCGTAGCGGGCCATGGCAGGGTTACAAGCGCCTTTGGCCGGGTGGCGATCACAAGGCCGGGATGCCGGACGCCCTGTGGATCGGGGCTGTCAAAGCCGCGCACCACCCGGCCCTGCACCGGCAGGGGCAGGGCGCCCCTGGCCTGCGAAAAGCTTTGCGCGGCGGGTTCGGGCGCAAGGCGGGTGTCCATCAGAAGGCCCGCGAAGGCCTCAAGCGTGTCGGAACTTTGCACAAGGGCGGCCAGCGCCTCGGGGGTTTCGGTCAGGCGGCGGGGCAGATCGGTGCGTTCCGATATCGCCCGCGACAGCGTGACCCGCGCCGATTGAACCGATCGCAGGCCCTTCGCCAGGGTGTCGGCCGCGCCTTGCTGCACGGCGCGCAGGGTCGTGATCTCGGCCAGTTGTGCTGCCAGCGCGTCGGCTTCGGCCTGAAGCGCGGGGGCGACCGAGGTCAGCAGGCTGCCCGCGCGCGCGGTGCCAAGCGGCCCGGCCGGATGCAACATCAACAGCGGCCCGGCGCTGCGTTCCATCCCCGCCATGACGCCCAGAAGCCGGGTGATGCGGGATCGGTCAAGGTCAAGGCGTTGTTCAAGCGCCTTGCCTTGCAGGTCTACCTGCCGCAGGCTGTCGCGCAGGCTGGCAAGCCCGTCTTCATGCGCGCGGATCACCCGTGTCAGGGCGGCCACGCGGTTCTGGGCGCCGCTGGCATCGTCAAGCGCCTGAATGGCGTTCAGCAGATCCTCGGCGGCCTGACGCGCGGCGGCGGCGGGCGGGGTCTGGGCCAGGCTTCTGCCCCATGGCGCGGATACGATCATCGCCACCACGGCGCAGATGCGCAGGCCGGTGAACAGGGGCCGAATGATGCATCGCATTTGGTGCGCGATCATCTTGCCCCCGTCATCGGATCAACAGGCTTTGGCCGGTCATCTCGGGCGGTTTGGGCAGGCGCATCAGATCCAGCAGCGTCGGCGCCAGATCGGCCAGCCGCCCGCCGGGGCGCAGCCCCGCGCCCACCGGCCCGCCGATCAGCGCCACGGGCACCGGGTTGGTGGTGTGGGCGGTGTGCGGCCCGCCGGTTTCGGGGTTGATCATCACTTCGCAATTGCCGTGGTCGGCGGTGACGATCATCGCGCCGCCAGCCGCCGCCAGCGCATCCAGTACCCGCCCCAGCCCGGCATCCACCGCCTCGCAGGCGGCAATGGCGGCGGCCAGATCGCCGGTATGGCCGACCATGTCGGGATTGGCATAGTTCACGACGATCAGGTCATAGCCGTCGCCAATGGCCGCAACCAGTTGATCGGTGACCTCGGGGGCGGACATTTCCGGTTGCAGATCATAGGTGGCGACCTTGGGCGATTGCGCCATATAACGGTCTTCGCCCGGTACGGGGGGTTCCTTGCCGCCGTTCAGGAAGAAGGTGACATGGGGGTATTTCTCGGTCTCGGCGATGTGGAACTGCCGCAGGCCGTGCTTGGCGACCCATTCGGCCAGCGTGTTCACGATCTCCTGCTTGGGAAACATCGTGGTCAGGTGCCGGTCAAGCGCCGTGGAATAATCGACCATGCCAAGGTATGCCGCCAGCGCGGGCCGCGCGCCCCGGTCGAAGGCGTCGAAATCGGGTTCCGCGATGGCGGTCAGGATTTCGCGCGCGCGATCGGCGCGGAAATTGACGAAAAAGAGGCCGTCGCCCGCCGCCATGCCGCGATAGCCGTCGATCACCGCCGGCTCAATGAACTCGTCGGTCTTGCCCGCCGCGTAGGCCGCGCGGATGATCGCGCCCGCGTCCGGGCCGTTCGCGCCCTTGCCTGCCGCGATGGCCTCATACGCCTTTTGAACCCTGTCCCAGCGGTTGTCGCGGTCCATCGCGAAATAGCGCCCGGTCACGGTGACGATGCGCGCGCCTTCGGGCAGCGCCGCCTCAAGCTGCGCGATCTGATCGGCGGCGGATTTCGGGCCTACGTCGCGCCCGTCGGTGATGGCGTGGACCAGCACCTCCAGCCCCGCATCGGTCAGCGCCCTGGCCGCCGCCACGATATGGGCCTGGTGCGAATGCACCCCGCCGGGAGAGGCAAGGCCCGCCACATGCGCCCGCCCGCCGGACGCTTTCAGCGCCGCGATGAAATCGGCCAGCGCGGGGTTGGTGAAGAACGTCCCATCCTCGATCGCCAGATCGATCTGGCCCAGATCCATCGCCACCACCCGGCCCGCGCCGATATTGGTGTGGCCCACTTCGGAATTGCCCATCTGCCCGCGCGGCAGGCCCACATCGGGGCCATGGGTGATCAGCGTCGCATGGGGGCAGGTGGCAAGGATGCGGTCGAAATTCGGGGTATTGGCCTGTGCGGGGGCGTTGCCGTGGGTCTCGGCGCGCTGGCCCCATCCATCCAGAATGCACAGAACGACGGGTTTGGGGGTGGTCATCGGTGGTTTCCTTAAGTGTCAGGGCCTTTTAGGCCGGGGCCGGGGGCGTGGCAACCGCCGGGTCATGTGCGGCATCAGGTGCGGCGTGTGGCGGCCAGCAGCCAAAGCGCCATCAGCGCGAAGGACAGAACCGCGTTCCAGCTTGCCATCGAAAGGCCCCACATTTCCCACGCCACCTCATCACAGCGCACAAGCGGCGCGGCGAGTATCCGGGTCATCAGCGCGTCGGGCGAAAGGCCCTCGATCGACCCAGATGTGCAGGTTGACGGCCCTTCCCACCAACCCCGTTCCACCCCGGTGTGAAAGACGCCGATCGCGGCGGTGCTGCCCGCCGCCGCAGCCCCCAGAACCGCCCAGATCCGCGCGGGCAGCGCCAGCAGCAATACCCCCGCCAGGATCGCCGCGCCGTGCGGCCAGCGTTGCCAGATGCACATCGTGCAGGGCGCCAGCCCGCCGATATACTGAAAGGCCAGCGCGCCCAGCAGCAGCGCCGCCGATCCCGTGGCCGCCATCACGCCCAGCGTGCGCCGCGTCAGACCTTCAAGCATCACAAATACCTCACCGCCCAGAATCCCCCGATCAGGATCACCACGAAGACAACCGACAGCATCCCAAGCCAGCGTTCGATGAACGCCCGGATCGGCGCGCCAAAGTACCACAGCAGCGCCGCCAGAACGAAAAACCGCACCCCCCGCGCGATGACCGACGCCACCATGAACACCGGCACCGACAACCCGGTGACCCCCGACATGATGGTGATCACCTTGTAGGGAAAGGGCGTTATCCCGGCGATCAGCACCGACCAGGCGCCATAGTCGTTATAGCGCGCGGCGAAGGCCTCGAAATAGGCATCCTTGCCGTAAAACGCCAGAACCGGGCGGCCGACCGATTCAAACAGGGCCGCGCCGATATAATAGCCCAGCATCCCCCCCAGAACCGACGCCGCCAACGCCACCCCGGCGATGACGAACGCCCGCTTCGGGCGCGCCAGGATCATCGGGATCATCAGCACGTCGGGCGGTATCGGAAACACCGAACTTTCCAGAAACGCCACCACCGCCAGCGCCGCAAGCGCATAGGGCGTGTCGGCCAGTGCCACAAGGCGGTCATAGGTTCGGCGCAGCACGGGCGGACCTTTTTCAGAACGGTTGGCGCCATGCATCATGGCCGCGCGCCAAGGTCAAGACTGTGCGCTGCCGCACAGGGGCTTTGCGCTGATGCGCGAAGTCTGCGGCGCCGCGATTCGCTATGATGGCCAGGTCACGCAAAGGAGCATTCGATGACCACACCAAAACTCGCCATCATCTTCTATTCCACCTATGGCACCAATCACCAGATGGCCGAAATCGCGGCCGATGCCGCGCGTGCCGCCGGGGCCGAGGTGCGGTTGCTGCGCGTTGCCGAAACCGCGCCAAAGGCGGTGGTCGAGGGGCAGGAGGCATGGAAGGCCCAGGTCGACAAGGCCGCCTCGATCCCCGAGGTCAGCCACGATGATCTGGAATGGGCCGACGCCTATCTGTTTTCGGCCCCCACCCGTTACGGGTCGGCCCCGTCGCAACTGCGGGCGTTCATCGACACCCTGGGCGGGCTTTGGTCGCAGGGCAAGCTGGCGAACAAGGCGGTCAGCGCCATGACCAGTGCGCAAACCACCCATGGCGGGCAAGAGGCGACGATCCTTGGCCTTTACACCAGCTTCATGCACTGGGGCGCGGTGATCGTGGCGCCGGGCTATACCAACCCCGAGATATTCAAGACCGGCAATCCCTATGGCTACAGCCATTCCCAGGGCGCGCCCTTTGATGACACCGTCCGCGCGGTGATTGGCCATCAGGCCACGCGGCTGGTGGAAATCACCAGCAAGATCGTGGCGTGATCCCTGCCCCCGGCGGGTCGGCCCTGCCGTTCGCCGGGGGCCTGTAGGCACGGCACGTCATGACGGCGTTTTTCATGGTCGCGGACCCTGGCCGGGTTCAGGCCCTTTCCATCGCGTTTTCGCCACAAAAAGTTGCATGATTACCACGTCGCTGGTGTCTTAAAAGGTTCATTTATAAAAAAACTAACTAAAACAACAAGTTATCTAACTTTCGGGAACTGTTGCCTTTTAGTTACATCTATTTCCGCGATCGTGGCGTAAATACGGCACAGCCCCGATCCTGGGGTGAGTCGTTCATACTTTCGAGGTTCTCATGACACGCTCAATCCTCCTCTCGACCGCATTGGTCAGCCTTTTTGCCCTGCCCGCGATGGCGCAGGACAAGGAAAACTTCGCGGCCTCCGGCGCGACCGGCATCAAGCTCAAGGTTTCCGGCCAGGTCAACCGCGCCATGCTGTTCACCGACGATGGCAACAACAGCGACACGTTCTTTGTCGACAACGCCAACTCGTCGACCCGCTTTCGCTTCACCGGGTCGGGCGATCTGGATAGCGATACCTCGCTGGGCTTCGTCATCGAAACCCAGATCCAGTCCAACTCCTCCACCGATGTGAACCAGAATAATCGCACCACCAACAACGGCGCGACGTTCACCGAACGCAAGATGGAAGTGTATATCGACAGCAAGACCATGGGTCGTGTGACCCTGGGTCAGGGCGACATGGCGTCGAACGGTACGTCGGAAACCGATCTGTCCGGCACCTCGGTCATCGCGTATTCGTCAGTTGAAGATATGGCCGGGGGTCTGTTCCTGAATGACAAGACCACCAACACGCTGCTCCCCATCAAGGTTGGTAACGTGTTCAACAACTACGATGGTCTGAGCCGTCGTGACCGTATCCGTTACGACACGCCAAGCTTCAACGGCTTCCAGTTGTCCACCTCGGCTGGTGACAATGGCCGCTATGATGCGGCTGCCCGCTACAAGGCATCGTTCGGCGATATCGCGTTTGATTCGGCTGTCGCCTATTCGAACGACAATAACGACAATGACACCTACAACGGTTCGTTCTCGTTCCTGCACAAGGTCAGCGGCATCAGCCTGACCGCAGCCGCCGCAACGGTTGATCTTGACAATAGTGCCGATCCGCGCGACCCGCTGATGTACTATGTCAAGCTTGGTTGGCAGACCAAGGACATGACCGCCTATGGCGCGACCGCGTTCGCCGTCGATTTCGGTTACAACGAAGATACCCTGACTGCGGATGACGAATCCAAATCCTACGGTATTTTCGTCGTGCAGAACCTTGATCGCGTCGGAACCGAGCTTTATGCTGGTGTTCGCAACTACGAATACGACGCACCGGGGGCCACCAAATATGACGACATGCTCGCGGTTATGGCTGGCGCAAGGGTGAAATTCTGATGCACGCAAAAATTCCCGGAAGATTTCTGTCGCGGGCGGCTGGCCTGGCTGTGATCGTCATTCTTTCGGGATGTGCCAACTCTACCCCCATTGACCCTGAAGATGTCTCTCGTCCGGATCAGATCAAGGCCGGGCCGGGGCTTATCACGGGCAGCGAGGGTGAGTTCAGCGTCGAGATCAAGAGACCTTCGTGACAACCTGCCCCCGGACCGCTACCTGCGGTCCGGGGGTTATTCCCACCATCGGTCGATGCTGGCGATATCGTCATCCGACCAGCCAAAGTGATGCGCCATCTCGTGGATCATCACATGCGCAACCAGTTCCCCCAAAGTGACATCGCCGCGTCCGGCCCATTCATCAAGGATGGCGCGCCGGAACAGCCAGATCGTATCGGGGCCATGCGGCTGATCGAAGGTTGATTTTTCGGTCATCGGGATGCCTTCGTAAAGCCCGGTCAGATCGAACGGGTCATCGATTCCCAGGGCATCCAGCATCGCATCGGGCGCGAAATCCACCACCCGCAGCGCAATCAGGTCGGCCGCCGCGCGAAACGCTTGTGGCAGGCCCGCGCGCGCGGTTTCGGCCAGGGCCTCTATCTGGGCAAGGCCGGGTGCGACAAGGTCGGTCAGATCGGGTTCCAAGGGCTGCTCCTGCGGGGTGGATATGGACAAAGGCCGCGCGCTGTGAAAAACGCGGCCCAACAGGAGATTGCCATGGTCACCACCCGTTTCGCCCCGTCGCCCACCGGCTGGCTGCATGTCGGCAACCTGCGCACGGCGCTGTTCAACTACATGATCGCAAAAAAGGCCGGCGGGCAATTCATCCTGCGCCTTGATGACACCGATCCCGAACGTTCCAAAGAGGAATATGTCGACGGGATCAAACGCGATCTGGAATGGCTGGGCCTGCATTGGGACCGGGTGGAACGGCAATCGGCGCGGCTGGATCGTTACGCGGCGGCCGCCGATGCGCTGCGCGCGGCGGGCCGGTTTTATGAGTGTTTCGAGACGCCGGTGGAACTGGATCTAAAGCGCAAGAAGCAGCTCAACATGGGCCGGCCGCCGGTCTATGACCGCGCGGCACTGGCGCTGTCGGAGGCCGAGAAGGACAAGCTGCGCGCGGAACGCGGCGGTTACTGGCGCTTCCGCCTGGATCATGAGCGCATCGAATGGACCGATGGTATCCTTGGCCCGATCTCGATCGATGCCGCCTCGGTCTCCGACCCGGTGCTGATCCGCGCCGACGGGCAGGTGCTTTATACGCTGGCCTCGGTGGTCGATGATATCGAGATGGGCGTGACCTATGTCGTGCGCGGGTCGGATCATGTGACCAATACCGCCACGCAGATCCAGATCATGCAGGCGCTGGGCGGCGGCGTGCCCGATTTCGCCCACCATTCGTTGCTGACCGGCCCGCAGGGCGAGGCGCTGTCAAAACGGCTGGGCACGCTGGCGCTCAAGGATCTGCGCGCGCGCGGGGTGGAACCGATGGCGCTCTTGTCGCTGATGGCGCGGCTTGGATCGTCGCAGCCGGTGGAATTGCGCGCATCCCTGGCCGAGCTGATCGAAGGGTTCGATCCCGGCCAGTTCGGCGCGGCCCCGACCAAGTTCGATGTCGAAGACCTGTTCCCGCTGACCCGCGCCCATGTGCAGGCGCTGCCCTTTGCCGAGGTGGCCGACCGGATCGCGGATCTTGGCGTGCCCGCCGATCAGGCCGAACGCTTCTGGCGGGTGGCGCGCCAGAACATCACCGTTTTGGGCGATCTGGCCGATTGGTGGGCCCTGTGCCGCGATGGCGCCCCGCCCGATATCGCCCCCGAGGATGCCGATTTCATCGCCGCCGCCATGGCCCTGCTGCCGCCGCCCCCCTATGACGAGACCACATGGGCGGACTGGACCGCGGCGGTCAAACAGGCGACGGGCCGCAAGGGCAAGGCCCTGTTCATGCCGCTGCGCAAGGCCGTCACCGGCCAGGCGCACGGGCCGGATATGGGCGATCTGATGCCGCTTATGCAGCGGGTGCAGGCGCGGGGCTGAACCCCGGCGCGGATTGCCGCCAGCCGGGTGAATCCCCTTGACCGGCGTGCGCATGGCAAGCGCGGAAAATGAGTATTTTTTTCGCGAGGATGGAAAAGAGGGTTTTCCTTTGCGGTCAGGCTGCGGGTCTGGTTGAGCGCAACAGGCGCTGCCCCCCGGTGTCCCGGCCACGGCACAGGCCGCCAGGAATGTCAAAACAGGCCCCGGTCCATCTTGCGCCCTCTGCCCTCTGGTTCCGGGAACTGTCGTGCCCCTGGAGGCAAGGCACGATTGCGCGGCATTTCCCGGCTGGCATCCTGTTGCCCAGCGGGTATTGTGGGGGCGGCAGGGGTGTTGGCCGGGCGCTTTCCTGCTCACCCGCATGCAAAAGGGGCCCGATGCACCACTACCTGGGGATAGACATGGGCGGTACGGCCACCCGTTGGGTGCTTGTTGACGCCGCCGGGGCCAAGGTTGGGCGCGGCGCTGTCGGCGGGGCATCGGCGCATCTGTTCAACGCGGCGGCGCGCGCGGCGCTGGTTGCGGTGCTGCGCGACATCGCGGGGCAGGTGCCGGGGCCGCTTGCCGGTCTTCATGCCGGGCTGACCGGCCATGACGATGGCGCGCGCGATGCGGCGCGCGCGCTCTTTGCCCAGGTTTTCGACACCCGGCCCGCAGCGATTGCGTTCACCGATGATGTGGAA
>JACIYW010000010.1 GCA_014359745.1 Paracoccaceae bacterium
TCAACGGCCTTGAACATCATCGGCAAGCAGGCCGATGCCATGACCATATCCGCCGTCAGTTCTTCGCGATCAAACACCTTTACCTTGCCGGTTTCGACATTGGTCGCCGAAATGAACAGGCCGAAAGCATTGCAGGCGCGCACCGATTTGAAATCAATGCAGTCATCCAGCAATTCCTTGAGCGGGTTCATGTTCATCGGATTAAGCTGATAGGGCGACATGACCCGCGACAGGAGATCCAGCATCAGATAGGCCGGCGATTGATCAAGCGACCAGTTGCCCATCATCACGTCGATCGGCGACCGCTTGATCGGGCTCATCCTTGCGCCATCGCTGATCCGGCGCCAGAAGGTGTTCAACGCTTTGCGCGCACCTTCCGGCCCGGCCTTTGTATAGCCATCCGCCAGGACCACGGCATTCATCGCGCCCGCAGATGTGCCAGAAATCGCCGCTATTTCAAGGCGTTCGTCTTCCAGTAACCGGTCAAGAACCCCCCAGGTGAATGCACCATGGGCCCCGCCGCCTTGAAGGGCCAGGTTGATCTTCTTGCGCTGTGTGGGCATTGCAAATCCTTTGAAACCTCATTCCGGATAACCCGGTAATGTCACTGTCTGCGGCACGATATGCTGCCTTGCGGCAGAGGTCAAAACACGGATGGTTGCACCGGGTTCGGCATGTGGCGTGGCCTGCCGGGCAGCGGAATTGTATTTCCCTTGCCGATTTCGATACAAGTCTGATATCCTGCGATCCAAACAACCCCAGGGGAAAAAATGCTGCAACCAGATCTTGAAAACCTGTCCTTGAAAGAATTGCGTGCCCTGCACAAGGATGTCGAAAAGGCAATTGCCACGTTCGAGGCAAGGAAAAAATCCGAAGCGCGGCTGAAACTGGAAGAGATGGCGCGCGATCTGGGGTTTACCCTGTCGGAACTGGCCGAACAAACTGCGGCAAAATCGCGCAAACCGGCGGTGCCGAGATATGCAAACCCCGCCAATCCGGCGCAAACCTGGACGGGGCGGGGGCGCAAGCCGCATTGGGTTATTGATGCGCTGGCGCAGGGAAAAGCCCTGAACGATCTGAAAATCGGCCAATGACCGGTGACCGAGGCTGAAACCCCGATCCCCGAACCGCTCCCGCGCCGGATCATGGCCGAGGTGGTGTTGGCGCTGCGCGTTTCCATCGGGGTATTCATGCGGTTGGGCAAACGCAATGTCGGGCTGATTTCGGCGGGGGTTGCGTTTTTTTCGATCCTTGCGGTGTTTCCGGGGCTGGCGGCGGTGATCGCGCTGTTCGGTTTCATGGCCGATCCCGTGGTCATCACAGAGCAGATGGACCTGTTGCGGGAATTCGCCCCGGAACAGGCCTATAACCTGCTGAATGCGCAGGTGACCGCGTTGCTGGCGACCAATCAAAGCACGCTTGGCTGGGCGTCGATCGTGTCAACCGGTGCGGCGCTTTGGTCGGCGCGGGCCGGGGTTGCGGCGCTGCAACGCGGGCTGAACGCCATATACGGGGCCGACAACCGCGGCGGCCTGTGGCAGGTTCTGTCGGCGCTGGGGTTGACGGTGGCGCTGGTGGCGGTGGTTCTGGTGGCGCTGCTGGCGGTCATCGTGGTGCCGATCCTGCTGGCGCTGGTTCCGCTGGGGCCGTTGGCGGGGCCATTGCTGGCGGTGGTGCCATGGATCGTGGCGCTGGGCATCCTGGTGCTGGGGCTGACGCTGATCTATCGCTATGGGCCCAACCATGGCGCGGGTGGGCCGCCGCACCGCGTGGTTCCGGGGGTGGTGTTGGCGGTGGTGGTGTGGGCGGCGGCATCGATCGGGTTTTCGTACTACCTTCAGAACTTCGGCAGTTATAACGAGGTTTACGGATCAATCGGGGCGGTTATCGCGCTGTTGATGTGGTTCTATATCGGCGCCTTCGTGGTGCTGCTGGGCGCCTGCCTGAACGCCGAGATGGATCAACGCGCCGCGCGCGATACCTGATCGGCGCGGCGGTTGTCGGGTTCGGGCGGTTGGGGGCAGAGGCGCGGCCTGTGCGAAGGGCGTCAGTAATCGCGCTCGAAGAACATGCCAAGGCCGGTGCTGCCGTCATTGGCCACCGATCCGCGCGCCTTGAGCGATTTGGTGACATCGATGTTCAGGTTCAACTCGCTGCGCCCGGTCGCGTCGACGGCCACATCGGTATAGATCCGCCTGCTGATATATTTGCCTGCCCGCACGCCGGTGTTGCCCTCGGCATCGGTGGTCACGTCGAAATCATCCAGCGCGAAACCCTGCCGCAGGCGGCTGACCACCCCCTCGCCCTGACTGCCGCTGAGCGTGCCCACCGCATTGGCCAGTTGCAGGGCCTGAAAGGCGGAAATCGTGCTGAGATTCCGGCCGAACAGGATCTGCGCCAGCACCTCTTCCTCGGGCAGTTCGGGGGTCGAGGAGAAGGTGATCTTCGGGTCGTCGGCCGGCCCTTCGACGTTGATCGTGGCGGTGACATCGGGCGTGGTGGTCGATGTGGTCAGCCGGATATACGGTATCAGTTCACCCTGCAAAAGCGCCGATCCGTCATCCAGGGTGAACCGCTGGCCCAGAATGTTCAGCCGCCCGCGGATCAGATCGAAACCGCCGACCGGGATGATATCACTGGTGGTGCCCGTCACCCGCAGATCGCCACCCATTTCGGCGTCAAGCCCCCGGCCGCGTATGAAAATCCGCTGCGGCGCGCTGATACGCAGGTCCAGGCGGAACGGGCGTGCGGGGGCGGTTTTCGTATCGGCGCCCGGCGTTTCGATCAGACCGGCGCGCGCGCGCGTCTGTTGAACGGCGGTGGGTTCGTTGATGTGTTGCAGGCCCGCCACTGCCCCCGCGCTGCCAAAGCCGGTTGAGGGAACACGGATTTCCGTCTCGCCCAGCCGGATCGTGCCCGAGATCAGGCCGCCCCCGGTCAGCGGGCCGGTGATCGCCGCATCGCCGCGCAGTTCGGTGCGGTAAAGTTCGGGATCGACCAGCACCACCTTGTCAAGCACCAGCTTCAGGTCGCCGTTATAGGGCGCGGCAAGCGACACGGGGCCCGACAGCAGGATGCGCCCCCCGGTTTCCACATCGGTCTGAACGGCCAGATCGGCCCGCCCGCCGCCAAGATCAACAACAACATTCAGGTTTTGCAGATTGATGCGGCTGCCCGGATCGACAAGCCGCGCGCCGGGCACCGTTACCCGCCCCGAAAGCGCGCCAAGCCCTGGCGCGCCGTTGAGGCGCAGATCGAAGCGCGCCGCACCGTCGATCAGGCGGGGCGCGATGAACGGGTTTGCAAGCGCGGTTTGCAGCGTGCCGGCAATGCCCAGATCGGCCGTGGAAAAATCCGCGGCGACGGTGCCGTTGACGGTGGCCTCGATGCCCCCCGGACCACTGGCCTTGATATCCACGTCATAGCCCGCGGCGTCGCCGTTCACGCGGCCTTCGGCGGTCAGCGGCCCGGTCAGGCCGGGGGCGAGCAGCCCCAGATCGGCCAGCCGCGCCGAAAATGTCGCCTGCCGGTCGGCGCCGTTCAGATCGGCGGTGGCCTGTGCCGTCAGTTGCGGGTTGGTCAGGTCGGCCCTGGTGACGGTGATGCGCCCGGCCTCTTCGGTCAGGTCAAGCGCAAGGGTCGAGGTGCCGCGCAAGATGGCGTCGGCCTGTGGCTGCCCGATGGCCAACGCGGTTCCCGTGGCGTTCAGGCCCAGGTGCCGCGTGGCCCCTGCCTCGGTCAGGCGCGCCTGTGCGCTCAGCCCCCCGCGATAGCGGCCGCCCATGACCGAGAGATCGGAAAAATCCAGATCGGCGGTCAGGTCGCTGCGCCCCGGATCGACGGTGCCGGTGGCGGTCAGCGCTAGCGTGGTGGCGTTTATCGCAAGGGTTTCAACGCTGATCACCTCGCCGCGCTGCGTGGCCTTCACATCGATGGTTGATGGCCCGGCCAGCAGCCCGTCCACCTCGGGGATGCCGGTTTTCAGCGCGTCGCCCCGCGCGGTCGCGGTGATGGTGCGCAGGCCATCGGCGGTGCCAATGGCCCGCACCGAGGCGTCAAGCGCGCCGCCATAGGCCGGGCCAAGCGCCACCAGATCGGTGAAATCCAGATCCGCCCGCACATCGCCCGCGCCCGGCGTCAGGCTGCCGCTGGCCCGCAGGTCAAGGGTGCGGGCGTTGACCGCCAGATTGCGCAGGGTGGTGCCGGTCTGATCGCGCAGCACTGAAAGGGCCACGCGCGATTGGCCGGTAAGCAGGCTGTCCACCTCGGCAATTCCGACGCCCAGATCCTGCCCGGTCAGCGCCAGATCAATATCGCCCGCGCCCGACAGCGGCGCATAGCTGCCGTTGACCACCAGATCGGCCGCGCCGCCCAGCGCACGGCCCGCCAGCGCCGAAAACTGCGACAGGTCATCCAACCGGCCCCGCGCAGCGCCCGATATCCGCCCCGCCTGTTCCACACCCGCAAAGCTGAGGTCCGACAGGTCGATCGCATACCCCCCCCCGGCCAGCCGCAGCGCGGGCACCTGCACCGGCGCGCCCGTGGTCCAGTGCACCGTCGCGGTACCGACGATCCGGGGCCCAAGGGCGGTGGCAAGGGCCGGGTCGGTGGGGGCAAGCCCGGTCGCGGCAAAATCAAGCGCCATGTCCAGCGCGTCGGGGCCGCGCGTCAGGGTGCCGTTGCCGGTCAGCGTCAGCGCGGCAATGGCGATATCTGTGCGGTCAAGCCCGGTGATCCGCGTGGTCAGGCGCAGCGCATCGGGATCGGCGCCGTTGCCGAGGCTGAGGTTGAAATCGGCGCGCCCCAGCCGCGTCGGATCGCCCGAAAGCGGCAGCAGAACCGCGCCGCCATCTTGCGCGGCAATCGTGCCCGTCACATCCAGAAGATCGGGAAGCCCCCCGGCGGCGATGCCGATCCTGCCCGACAGCGACAAGGCAGCGGTGCGCAGATCGAGGGCCGAGATGTCAACCCGCCCGTCGGGCTGCGACACACCGGCCACATCCAACGCGATGTCGGGGCCAAAGAACGCGCGATAATCCGGCGCCACCAGCGCCGCGATATCGCCCCCAAGCGCGGCGCGAAAGGTCTGGCCGCCGTCGCCTTCGGTAGTGCCCAGATCGATGCGCCCTGTCAGGCGTTCCCGCCCGGCAGTGGCCAGACGCAGGTCGGCCCCATAGGCCGACAGTGGCCCGGTGCCCGCCACACTCAGTTCAAGGGGCGGCGCGCCGGGCAGGCCGGTGATCCCGGCGATCAAACCGCCCGCCCCCTCAACCACCGAAAGATCGACGCGCAACTGCCCGGTCGCGTTGTCATATCCGCCATCAAAGGCGATCTGCGCGCGCTTGCCGTCGGTGCGGGTCAGGTTCAGCGTGGCCGTGCCCGCCCCATCGGCCAGCGTGGCCGAGGCGCGCAGCCGCATCACCGCCGCCTGTCCCAGCACCGGCGCGCCCAGCTCTACCCTATCGACGCGCAGCGCATCGACGCGGATCGATACCGGCAAATCGGGCAGCGAAAACCCCGGCGCGGCGGCGGGGGGGGGATCGATGCCTTCGGGAGGAATCGGCGGGCGGGCGATGATGATTTCACGCGCCGACAGCTCGTTCACCTCGACCCGGCCGCGCAACAGGGCGGCACGGTTCCAATCCAGCGTGGCCCCGCGCAGTGTCAGCCAGGTTCCATCCCTGTCGCCGATCAGGATTTCGTCAATCGTGGCCTGCGATGACAGCGCCCCGGCAAAGCCGTTGATGGTGACCTGCCGTCCGGGGCTGGACAGGTTATCTTCCAGCAGGCCAACCAGAAAGCCGCGATCATCGCCTTGACCCAGCGCGATGCCGGGCAGCAGACACAACAAGAACGCCAAAACCCGCATCAGAATGCCTGCCCTATGCCGATATAGAATTGCAGCCCCTCGCCGCCGTCACCCGATACGGGCAGCGCCAGATCAAGGCGGATCGGGCCGATCCCGGTGTTATAGCGCATGCCCATCCCGGCCCCCGAATGCCAGTTGCCGCCCTGATCGAACAGCTCCCCCGCGCCCACAAAGCCCGCGTCGTAAAAGCCCACGACACCGATCGTATCGGTGACGCCCACGCGCACCTCTGCCGATGTCGCGAAAAAGCTGCGCCCGCCGCTGCGTTGGGTGGGGCTAAGCACGAAAACCCCCAGCGATTGGTACGGGTGGCCGCGCACCGTGCCCGGACCGCCCGAATAGAACAGCATGTCGCGCGGGGTGTCGCGCAGATCGGCGCCCAGGATCGAACCGGCCTGCGCGCGCGCGGCCAGCACGAAACGCTTGTCGGCGAAACCCTGATAGGCCCGCGTATCGGCATAGGCCCGCGTGCCAAGGGTGCTGTCGCCGATATCGGTGAAGGGCGTCAGCCGGGCGTTGATGTAAAAGCCCTTGCTGGCGTTCAGGGCCACATCGCGCTTGTCCCAGATCAGGCCGACGGGCAGCGACAGCGTCTTGAACGTGGTCGAGCCGGTGGAATCGGTCACATCGGAATAGTCGAAGGCAAGGCCGACCGTCCCGGTCAGCGATTTCGAAAAGATATGTTCCAGCCCGACGTTCACGCCGTAATTGTAGGAATTGAAATCCTCTTCGTTCAGCCGCGCCACCGTCGCGCCCAGCGACAGCGCGGTATCGGGATCGAAGGTTGCGGGGCGGGTCACCGTGGCGCCGAACTTGAAATCGGTGCCGCCCTGTTGGGCGCCGATGCCGCTGATCTCTCCATCAAGCCGCAGGCGTTCGGCGCCGCCCAGAATGTTGCGGTGCAACCAGTAGCCCGACACCGTGGCCCCGTCGAGCGAGGCAATCTCGCCACCAAAGCCGATGCGGTGTGGCTTTTCCTCGATCAGGGTGGCAGAAAGATCAAGGGTGCCATCGGGATTGGGCACCTCTGCCTGGCGCAGGCTGACCGATTTGAATGCGCCGCTGCGCAGCAGGCGGGTGTTGACGCGCGAAAGATTGTCGGGGGTGAACAGCTTGCCGCGGGGCACGCCGGCAATGGCGCGCACCCGCCCGTTGCGCACCCCTTCGGCGCCGGTAAAGCTGAAATCGCCAAAGCGCAGTTGCGGGCCGGGGGCAAGGGTCAGGTCCGCGTCGATCCTGTGGGTCGCATGATCGGCGATCACGGTTTGCCCCGCCAGTTTCGCCTTGGGATAGCCCAGCACCTGCCAGCCCGCCACGCCCGCGGTTGCCGCCGCACCGATCACCGGGCTGCGGGCCTTCTTTCCCGGCGCAAAGCCTTCGGGCAGCACGGTATTCTTTGCCAGCGGCCCCACAGAGACGGTGCCAAAGCGAAACAACGGGCCGGGATCGATGCTGACCACGATGTCGCGGATTTCATCGGGAACATTCAGCGAAGAAATTTCCGCCGCCTCGCGCCCGTCAATGCGGATGTGGATGACGCTTGAATAATACCCCCGCGCGTAAAGCGTGGTCACCAGCCGTTCATAATCCGACAGCGCGGCGGAAAACACTTCATGGCTGTCGGTGGTGCCCGCGCGATTGGCGGCGGCAAGCTGCGAGGCTTCGGCAAGCGGGGCGCGCAGATCGCGGGCCGATCCGGGCAACTCGAAAACCAGGCTGTCAATCGCCAGCGCCGGGCCGGATACGGCGGCAAGCGCCAGGGCGCCCGCAACCGCCCGCGCAACGGTCTGCCCGGATTTCAGGGGGCGGGTCGGGGCGTGGCGCTTTGTCATCACTCGCGGCAAACCTTTATCAGAAATATTTCGGATGATGTGTCATGTAGGGCGCATCGGTTCAATGCAAAACAATCCGGGCAGCGTGCCCGAAAACGGCGGGTTCCTGCCCGCAAGATTGCACGGATGAAATGCGCGAGGTGCGGTGCGGCTGCGGTGGCCGGGATCCTTGCGCGATATCGGTGGGGTTGCAGGGCTTTTGTGCGGGGTTTGGCGCGTTGGCGGATCTGCCACCACACGGTCACCGCGCCGCGCGATGCCGCGTCGCAGCGAATTGACAAGATCACAAAATTCCCGTTAATAGGTTGTTTCAGTAATAATGTGTCGCGCCAAAACCCACCATGAGTTGCAGGAGCCCCAGATGACCACCACCCAAAGGGATAATCCATGGCTGTTTCGCACCTATGCCGGTCATTCCACGGCGCGCGAATCGAACGCGCTTTATCGCGGCAATCTGGAGCGCGGCCAGACCGGGCTTTCGGTGGCCTTCGATCTGCCCACCCAGACCGGATATGACAGCGACCACATTCTGGCGCGCGGCGAGGTGGGCAAGGTCGGCGTGCCGGTCTGTCATCTGGGCGACATGCGGATGCTGTTCGACGGTATCCCGCTGGACAAGATGAACACCTCGATGACCATCAACGCCACCGCGCCCTGGCTGCTCGCCCTTTATATCGCGGTGGCCGAGGAACAGGGGGCGGATGTGGCCGCCCTGCAAGGCACGGTGCAAAACGACATCATCAAGGAATACCTGTCGCGCGGCACCTATATCTGCCCGCCCGAACCCAGCTTGCGGATGATCACCGATGTGGCGGCCTATACCCGCGCGCATCTGCCCAAATGGAACCCGATGAACATCTGTTCCTATCACCTGCAAGAGGCGGGCGCGACGCCCGAACAGGAACTGGCGTTTGCGCTGGCCACCGCCTGCGCGGTGCTGGACGACCTGCGTGGCAAGGTGGCGGTCGACGATTTCCCCGCGATGGTCGGGCGGATTTCGTTTTTCGTGAACGCGGGCATCCGCTTTGTGACCGAGATGTGCAAGATGCGCGCCTTTGTCGATCTGTGGGATGAGATCTGTCTGCACCGCTATGGCGTGCAGGACGCGAAATTCCGGCGCTTCCGCTATGGCGTGCAGGTCAATTCGCTGGGGCTGACCGAACAACAGCCCGAAAACAACGTCTATCGCATCTTGCTCGAGGCGCTGGCGGTCACGCTTTCGAAAAACGCCCGCGCGCGGGCCGTGCAACTGCCCGCCTGGAACGAGGCGCTGGGCCTGCCGCGCCCCTGGGATCAGCAATGGTCGCTGCGCATGCAACAGATACTCGCCTATGAAACCGATCTGCTGGAATATGACGACCTGTTCGATGGCAACCCGGCGGTGGACCGCAAGGTCGCGGCGCTGAAAGAGGGGGCGCGCGCCGAACTTGCGGCCATTGACGGCATGGGCGGCGCGGTGGCCGCCATAGAGTACATGAAAACCCGCCTGGTCGAATCGAATGCCGAACGTATCGCCCGGATCGAGGCGGGCGAAACGGTGGTGGTCGGTGTGAACCGCTGGCAGGATGGCGCGGCCTCGCCGCTGACATCGGGCCCCGAGGCGATCATGGCCGCCGATCCCGGCGCCGAGGCCGATCAGATATCCCGGCTTCAGGCCTGGCGGGAGGGGCGCGACCAGCGGGCCATCGAGGCCGCGCTGGCCGCGGTGCGCGCCGCAGCGCGCACGGGCGCCAATATCATGCCGCCGTCGATCGCGGCCGCCAGGGCCGGTGTCACCACCGGCGAATGGGCTGAAGAGATGCGCGCCGCCTTTGGCGAATACCGCGCCCCCACCGGGGTCGCCACGGCCCCGTCAAACCGGACCGAGGGCCTGGACGAGGCGCGCGCCGCCGTCGATGCCGTCTCGGCACGGCTGGGGCGGCGCATGCGGTTTCTGGTGGCCAAGCCCGGCCTTGACGGCCATTCCAACGGCGCCGAACAGATCGCGTCCCGCGCCCGCGACTGCGGGATGGAGATGCATTACGCGGGTATCCGCCAGACCCCCGCCGAAATTGCCGCTGCCGCGCGCGATACCGGTGCCGATGTGATCGGCCTTTCGATCCTGTCGGGCAGCCATATGGCGCTGGTGGCCGATGTTCTTGACCGGCTGGCGGAAATGGGGTTGCGCATCCCGGTCACCGTGGGCGGCATCATCCCCGCGGCGGACGCGGACCATCTGCGATCGTTGGGGGTGGCCGCCGTCTATACCCCCAAGGATTTCGAGATGAACCGCATCATGCTGGATCTTGCCGGCCTGGTGGCTGTGCCCCGCGAGGCGGCGGAGTGACCGGCGGAATGACCGGGGGAATGATCGGCGGGCGTGATCATTTCGTCAAAATGCTGCGGTTGCAGGGTCATAAAGTTACAAAAAAGAACTAACTGGTATTGCAATGTTGCGCGTGTTGCCATATCAGCGGCGCTGTGGCACAGTAATGCTGCGATGCAGCAACTCGACAGGAGGTTTCCATGGCTCTCGATACCCGGACCGGCATCACGCCCTACGAGGCACCGATGAAAGACCTTTACGCGGTCGGCGAAATGCCGCCCCTGGGCCATGTACCCGCGAAAATGCACGCCTGGGCGATCCGCCGCGAACGCCACGGCGAACCCGACAAGGCCATGCAGCTTGAAGTCGTGGAAACCCCGGCCATCGACAGCCACGAGGTGCTGGTGATGGTGATGGCGGCGGGCGTCAATTACAACGGCGTCTGGGCCGGGCTTGGCATCCCCATCTCTCCCTTCGACGGGCACGGCGCGCCCTATCACATCGCGGGGTCCGATGCGGCGGGCATCGTCTGGGCGGTGGGATCGGCTGTCAAACGCTGGAAGGTCGGCGATGAGGTGGTGATCCACTGCAATCAGGACGACGGCGATGATGAGGAATGCAACGGCGGCGATCCGATGTTCTCCCCCTCGCAGCGCATCTGGGGCTATGAAACCCCCGATGGCAGTTTCGCGCAGTTCACGCGCGTGCAGGCGCAGCAGCTCATGCACCGCCCGCGCCATCTGAGCTGGGAGGAATCGGCCTGCTACACGCTGACGCTGGCCACGGCCTATCGGATGCTGTTCGGCCACCGGCCCCATGTGCTCAAACCCGGCGACAACGTGCTGGTCTGGGGCGCGTCGGGGGGGCTTGGGTCTTATGCCATCCAGTTGATCAATACGGCGGGCGCGAATGCGATCGGGGTGATTTCCGACGAAGACAAGCGCGATTTCGTCATGGGATTGGGCGCCAAGGGCGTCATCAACCGCACGGATTTCAAATGCTGGGGCCAGATGCCGACCGTCAACACCCCCGAATATGCCGCCTGGTTCAAGGAGGTGCGCAAGTTCGGCGCGGCGATCTGGGCGGTCACCGGCAAGGGCAACAATGTTGACATGGTCTTCGAACATCCGGGCGAGGCGACGTTTCCGGTTTCCGTCTTTCTGGTCAAACGCGGCGGCATGGTGGTGATCTGCGCGGGCACCACCGGCTATAACCTGACGCTGGACGCGCGCTATCTGTGGATGCACCAGAAGCGCGTGCAGGGCAGCCATTTCGCCAATCTCAAACAGGCGGCGGCGGCCAACAAGCTGATGATCGAACGCCGCCTTGATCCCTGCATGTCAGAGGTGTTCCCCTGGTCCGACATCCCCGCCGCCCATGTGAAAATGCGCCGCAACGAACACAAGCCCGGCAACATGGCGGTGCTGGTGCAGGCGCCGCAGACCGGCCTGCGCACGTTTGAAGACACGCTCGAGGCCAGCCGGGCAGGGTAGGGGCCAGCCCCATCCCTTCATCTTGGCCCAAATACGCCCCGCGCGGAGCGCATTTAACCCCTACGCCCGCCCCCCGCGCGCGCTCTGGCCCTTGCCGGGGCGGCGCGGTAAGGTGGCGGCATGAACAGGCCCGCCCTTCAGTTTTCCGATGATCAGGCCGAGGCCTTCGACCGCGTGAGCGAAGTGTTGCGCGCCGCCGGTGTCGATCTGGCCGATGCGGTGCTGACCCCGATGGCGGGGGTGGATGCGCTTCTGGCGGTGGTTGGCAAGGCGGGATCGGGCAAGACGCTGCTTCTGGCGGAACTTTACCGCGCGCTGACGGCGGCGGGGGTCGAAACCGTTTCGGGCGATTACGAGGGGCGGCGCCGCAAGGACCGGCGCACCCTGGCCATTCTTGCCCCCACCAACAAGGCCGCAAGCGTGCTGCGCGGCCGGGGCGTGCCCGCCACCACCATTCACCGTATCCTGTACACGCCGGTCTATGATCCCGAATACGAAAAGATCGCTGAATGGCTGGCCGGAAACGGGCCGCGGCCCACGGTCGAGGGGCTGACCGAGGTGGCGCTGGACCGGGCGCAGGCGTTTTACGAACAGGTCAAATCCATTCCCGGCGCGCTGGCGGCGGCGGGGCTGCGCGGCAGCGATTTCATCAAGGGCTGGAAACGCCGCGAAGATCCGCTCGATATCGGTTTCGTCGATGAAAGCTCGATGCTGGATGCGCGGCAACTGTCTGACCTGAAAGAAATCTTTCCCACCCTTGTCCTGTTTGGCGACCCGGCACAGCTTGCGCCCGTCAATGGTGCGGGCGGCATGGTGTTCGAAGGGCTCAAACCCGCCGAACGCCTGATACTGAACCGCATCCACCGACAGGCCAAAGGCAACCCGATCCTGGATCTGGCCCATGCGCTGGGCGATGACGCGCTGACCTTCGAGGAGTTCGAGGCGCGGGTTGAAGCCGCCGCCCGCACCGATGACCGCGTGGTGCTGGCCGGGCGGGTAGAGGCCGATCTGATGGCCCGCTCGCCGGTGCTGGTGTGGCGCAACGTGACGCGCATCCGCCTGATACAGGCGTTCCGGTCGGCCTTTGACGCGCCCCAGACCCAGCTTTTGCCGGGTGAGCCGCTGATCTGCGACGGGATCGAACTGCCGCTCAAACACCGCAAGAAACGTATTGATCTGGAGGCGCGCGGCCTGATCAAGGGCGCGCAGGTGATCTATATGGGCCCCGGATCGCGCACCGGATTTTCGCGCCTGCATGTGATCGGCGCCGAACAGCCGCAGGTGTCGGTTGCCTCGATCATCAAGATCGAACTGCCGGGCGAGGAAGAACCCTTCATCCCCTTCGCCGCCAATATGGGTGCGGCCTTTCTGCACGGCGCTGCGGTGACCATCCACAAGGCGCAGGGCAGTCAATGGCCCGAGGTGCAGGTCTTTGCCCCCGACCTTTACGCCGCCGCCCGCGCCGGGCGCAGCGAAGGCGGCATCGCGCTGTGGAAACGGCTGGCCTATGTGGCGATCACCCGCGCCGAGGAACGGCTTTACTGGGTGGTGCGCAATCGCCTTGCGCGGCCTACCGCACCCCTGTCGGTCGATGATCTGAAATTTGAGCCCGAGGCGCTGCGCCTTGATGCCCAGTGACGTGATGACCAGTGACGCGAATGGGGCGACGCGCATGGGGGCAGGGTGTGGCGCGTCGGCAATGTTTTGCCCATGAAGGGGTGCATTTTGCAGATCGCTGATGTCAATCCGGCCACAAGGCCCTAGATACATCGCATGAACAGGCTCGTCGGTTTCCTCGCCCCGGTGTTTTTGATCGTCTCCGTGGCGCAGGCCATGTCGCAGCCGATTTCGCTGGGCGCTCTTTCGCAATATCTGAACCGTCTGACCACGGCGCAGGCGGGCTTTACCCAGATCAACGGCGATGGCACCATCTCGACCGGCACGCTTTACATCAACCGCCCCGGACGCATGCGCTTTGAATATGATCCCCCCGACCGCGGCCTGGTGCTGGCGGCGGGCGGCAGCGTGGCGGTGTTCGATCCCAAATCGAACCAGCCGCCCACGCAATACCCGCTGCGCCAGACACCGCTGAGCATCATTCTGGCCAAGGATGTGGATCTGGGGCGCGCCCGGATGGTGACTGGCCACACAAGCGACGGGGTGACCACCACCGTGATCGCGCAAGACCCCGACAATCCCGGCAATGGCAGCATCCGGCTGGTGTTCACCGACGCCCCGATAGAGTTGCGGCAATGGGTTGTCACCGATGGCGGCGGCGGGCAGACGACGGTGATCCTGAACGATCTGAAAACCGGGGAACAGATCCCGCAATCCTATTTCAACATCGTCGGGGAAACCCAGCGCCGGATGCGCTGAAGCCCCCATCACGCCCCCTGCGGCAATGCGCCAGAACGGCGCCGCTTGCCCCCGGCGCGACGATTGCCTAAACCCGTGGCATAACGGAAGGCAGGCGGATGGCACGAGGCGACAAGGACAAGCGCGAAGACCGCGCCAAATCCCGGCGGGTCGGGGCGTTGCGCGGGCTGGCGCCGTTTGTGCGGCCCTATCGGCTGCTCGCGGTGGCGGCGCTGCTGGCGCTGGCGGTGACGGCGGGCATCTCGTTGACGCTGCCGCTGGCGGTGCGACGGGTGGTCGACGGGTTCGGCGGGCCGGATGCGCACCTGCTTGACAGTTATTTCCTGGCGGCGATCGGCATTGCCGCCGCTTTGGCCGTGGGCACCGGGCTGCGGTATTTCCTTGTCACGCTGCTGGGCGAACGGGTTGTCGCCGATATCCGCAAGGTGCTGTTCGCGCGGATGATCGGCATGAGCCCGGCTTTCTTCGAAAAGATCATGACCGGCGAGGTACTGTCGCGCCTGACCACCGATACCACGCTGATCCTGTCGGTGATCGGATCGTCGGTGTCGATTGCGCTGCGCAATGCGCTGATCCTTGCGGGCGGGCTGGTGCTGATGCTGCTGACCAGCGCCAAGCTGACGGGGATGGTTCTGCTGATCGTGCCTGCGGTGATCGTGCCGATTCTGGTTCTGGGGCGCCGGTTGCGCGCCCTGTCGCGCCAGAATCAGGACTGGATCGCGGAAAGTTCCGGCAAGGCATCGGAAACGCTGCTGGCCGCGCAGGCCGTGCAGGCCTTCACCCACGAAGACCCAAGCCGCCGTGCCTTTTCCGAGGTGACAGAACTGTCGTTCGATGCGGCGCGCCAACGCATCGGCACGCGATCCCTGATGACGATGATCGTGATATTTCTGGTCTTTACCGGCATCATCGGGGTGCTGTGGATCGGTGCGCGCGATGTGCGCGCGGGGTCGATGACGCCGGGCGAGCTGGTGCAGTTCGTCATCTATGCGGTGATGGTGGCCGGCGGTGTCGCGGCCCTTTCCGAGATTTGGGGAGAGGTGCAGCGCGCCGCGGGGGCGACCGAACGGCTGATGGAATTGCTGCAAACAAAGGATGCGGTGGTTGATCCCGCCGCCCCGCGCAAATTGGCCGCGCCGGTGCGGGGCGATGTCAGGTTCGACGATGTCAGCTTTCGCTATCCCGCCCGCCCCGAGGTCGCGGCACTGGCGGGGGTGTCGCTCAATGTGCGCCCCGGCGAAACCGTGGCGCTTGTTGGCCCGTCGGGCGCCGGGAAATCGACGATCATCCAGCTTTTGCTGCGCTTTTACGACCCGCAGCAGGGCAGTGTCAGCATCGATGGCATCGACCTGCGCGAACTGGCGCGCGCCGATTTCCGCCGGGCGATTGCGCTGGTGCCACAAGACCCGGTGATCTTTGCCGCCTCGGCGCGCGAAAACATCCGCTTTGGCCGCCCCGAGGCAAGCGACGCCGAGGTAGAGGCCGCCGCCCGCGCCGCCGTCGCCGACGGGTTCCTTTCGGCGCTGCCGCAGGGCTATGACACCTATGTGGGCGAACGCGGCGTGATGCTGTCGGGCGGGCAGAAGCAACGTATCGCCATTGCCCGCGCCGTTCTGCGCGACGCGCCGATCCTGCTTCTGGACGAGGCGACATCGGCGCTGGATGCCGAAAGCGAACGCGCGGTGCAGATGGCGGTGGAAGGCATGGCGCGCGATCGCACCACGCTGATTGTCGCGCACCGGCTGGCCACGGTGAAAAAGGCCGACCGCATTCTGGTGTTCGATCAGGGCCGCATCATCGCCGAAGGCACCCATGACGCCCTGGTGGCCGAAGGCGGGCTTTATGCGCGCCTGGCACGGTTGCAGTTCACCGACGGGATCGCTGCGGAATAGCGATTGCGCAACAGGGATTGCTCCGGGCCGCGACAACGCCGCGTCACGCTTGCACGATGGTCTGAATTTGCGCATGTTTCCCCAACGCCCGAACGGGTGAGGGAGGAACCGAATGTCTGCCTATGCCACCGCCGCCGACCGCGACGCCATCGAACGCGAAATGCCCTGGGCGGAACGCGACGTCCCCGCAACGCTTTACCGGTTTCTAAGCGAAACGCGCGACGCGCACGGGCCGCGCCCGGCGCTGTCGTTTCAGTTGCTGTCGGGCGCCGCCGATCCGGCCCGGACCCTGACCTGGAACGAGGTGCACGCAAAGGTCACGCAGGCGGCCAACCTGTTTTCCAGCCTTGGTGTCACCGCGACCGATACGGTGGCCTTCGTGCTGCCGAACTGTCTGGAAACCGCGCTGGTGCTGATCGGGGGCGCGGTGGCGGGGATCGCCAACCCGGTCAACCCGTTGCTGGAGCCGGAACAGATTTCGGCGATCCTGCGCGAAACAAAGGCCAAGGTGGTCGTGACCCTGCGCGCCTTTCCCAAGACCGATGTGGCGCAAAAGGTGGCCGAGGCGGTCAGGTTCGCGCCCGATGTCAAGACGGTGCTGGAGGTGGATCTCAACGGCTATCTGACCCCGCCGAAATCCTGGATCGTGCCGCTGGTGCGCCCCAAAAACCGCCCCGAACACGACCGCCGGGTGCTGAATTTCAACCGCGAACTGGCGCGCCAGCGCAGCGACGCGCTGAATGTGCCCGATGCCACCGGCGACCGGGTGGCGGCCTATTTCCATACCGGCGGCACCACCGGCATGCCAAAGGTGGCGCAGCACAAATATTCGGGAATGATCTATAACGGCTGGCTGGGCGCGCAAATTTTGTTCAAGCGCGAGGATGTAGTGCTGTGCCCCCTGCCGCTGTTTCATGTGTTCGCGGCCTATCCGGTGCTGATGTCTGTGATCGCATCGGGCGCGCATCTGGTGCTGCCCACCCCCGCAGGCTATCGCGGCGAAGGGGTGATGGATAATTTCTGGAAACTGGTCGAACGCTGGAAGGCGACATTCGTCATCACGGTGCCCACCGCGATATCGGCGCTGATGCAGCGCAAGGTGGATGCCGATGTGTCATCGCTCAAACTGGCGTTTTCGGGATCGGCGCCCTTGCCGCCGGAACTCTATCGCCGGTTCGAGAAGGCCACCGGCGTGACCATCCTTGAAGGATACGGGCTGACCGAGGCCACCTGCCTTGTCTCGATCAACCCGCCCGACGGGGTGAAGAAAATCGGCTCTGTCGGGTTGCCGTTTCCCTATACCCATGTGCGCATCCTGCATTTCGACGCAGCCCATAACGTGACCCATGAATGCGGCGTTGACGAGGTGGGCGAGATCTGCATCGCCAACCCCGGCGTGTTCGAGGGATCGACCTATACCGAGGTTGACAAGAACCACGGCCTTTTTGCCGAAGGGCGGTATCTGCGCACCGGCGATCTGGGGCGGCTGGATGCCGACGGATTCCTGTTCATCACCGGCCGGGCCAAGGATCTGATCATCCGTGGCGGTCACAATATCGACCCCGCCATCATCGAAGAGGCGCTGGCAGGCCATGACGCGGTGGCCTTTGCCGGCGCGATCGGCCAGCCAGACGCCTTTGCGGGCGAATTGCCCTGCGCCTATGTCGAACTTGTGGCCGGGGCGGATGTGAGTGCCGAGGAATTGCTGGCCTATGCCCGCGATCACATCCATGAACGGGCGGCGATCCCCAAGACCATCGAGATCATGGACGAATTGCCAAAAACCGCCGTGGGCAAGGTGTTCAAGCCCGAGCTGCGCAAACGCGCCATCACCCGCGTCTATAACGAGGCGCTGCGCGATGCGGGGCTGGCGGCCGAGGTGGTGGCGGTGGTCGAGGACAAGAAGCGCGGCCTGGTGGCGAAACTGCGCCGCACTGGCGAGGTGGATGCGGAAAAGCTGGCCCACAAACTGGGCGAATTCACCCGCCCCTGGGATTGGGAAGACTGAGGGCGCGCCGCCTTCGGCGAGAGTATTTGGATCGAGAGGATGGGGGCGTGCCAAGGGAACCCCCCGGCACGCGCCGCCCGTGTCAGGCGAAGACGTCTTCGATGGTGATCGAATGCGGTGGTTCGCTGAACCCGTGGGCTATTTCCTTCAGCCCGCCATTCTCGGCGCGCCAGGCGGCATAGGCCCGATGCGCCTCGGGGCTTTCCCAGCGTTCGTAAAGCAGGATCGAATGATCGGCGGGGTTGCCGCCGGCATAGACGCCAAGGCAGCCCTTGAAGGTCTTGGTGTCTTTCAGGATCTTGGCGATGCCGACCTTGAGGTTTTCCTAGGTCTCGGGGCTGGCCTTGATGGTCAGCAGGATGACGATTGACATGGGTTCTTCCGATTGCCTGCGGGTTGAGTGCCACGCGGCTGCGAAGAAGGGGAGTCATGTTGTCGTCATAAGTGTGTCAGGAATAGCGCCCGTTGTCCCTGACCCAGACCCGCCGCTTGTCTGCGCAGGAAAACGCGCGCTCATTTCATCTTGGAAAAAATACTCATTTCCTACGCCCGCCACGCGCGCACCGGACGCGGAAATGAACCCGACTGCCCCAAATCCGATCAGACCCGGTTCGGCGGCCCCCGCCGTGCGGGGGCCGCCAAGTGATTGCGATGAGATCAGGCCGATTGCGCAAGGTTGCGCAGCACATAATGCAGCACGCCGCCGTGGCGGACGTAATCGATTTCGATCTCGGTATCGATCCGGCACTTCAGGGTGATGGTTTTCTCGGTGCCATCGGTGTAGGTGATCGTCGCGGGAACCTCGCACAGCGGTTTGATATCCCCCGACAGGCCGGTGATCGACACGCTTTCATCGCCGGTCAGTTTCAGCGATTTGCGGGTGTCGCCATTGGTGAATTCGAACGGGATCACCCCCATGCCCACCAGGTTGGAACGATGGATGCGTTCGAAGGATTCCGCGATCACCGCCTTGACCCCCAAAAGCGCCGTGCCCTTGGCCGCCCAGTCGCGGCTTGACCCCGCGCCATATTCGACGCCGCCAAAGATCACCAGCGGGGTGCCCTGATCGACATAGGCCATGGCCGCGTCAAAGATAGAGGTCTGTTTGCCATCGGGGCCTTTGGTATAGCCGCCCTCGACCCCGTCCAGCATCTCGTTCTTGATGCGGATATTGGCGAAGGTGCCGCGCATCATCACCTCGTGATTGCCGCGCCGCGATCCGTAGGAGTTGAATTCGCGCGGGGCGACCTGCCGTTCGATCAGGTATTTCCCGGCGGGAGAGCTTTCCTTGAACGATCCGGCCGGCGAGATGTGGTCGGTGGTGATCATGTCACCCAGGAGCGCAAGGATGCGCGCATCGGTGATGTCGCTGATAACGCCCGGTTCGCGGCCCATGCCCTGGAAATAGGGCGGGTTCCGCACATAGGTCGATGACGGCGGCCAGTCATAGGTTTCGGAATCCGTTACCTCGACCGCCTGCCATTTTTCATCGCCCTTGAACACATCGGCGTATTTCTTGAGAAACGCCGCGCGGGTGACGGTTTTCTGCACCAGATCGGCAATTTCCTTGTTGGTGGGCCAGATGTCTTTCAGATAGACGGGCTGGCCATCCTTGCCGGTGCCAAGCGGTTCGGTGGTCAGGTCGATGTTCATGTCCCCCGCCAGCGCATAGGCCACGACCAAGGGCGGCGAGGCAAGGTAGTTGGCGCGCACATCGGGGCTGATCCGCCCTTCAAAGTTGCGGTTGCCCGACAGAACGGCGGTGGCGACCAGATCGCCCTCGGCAATCGCCTTGGAAATCTCGGGTTGCAGCGGGCCCGAATTGCCGATGCAGGTGGTGCAGCCATAGCCGACCAGGTTGAAGCCGATGGCGTCCAGATCTTCCTGAAGGTTGGCGGCTTCCAGATATTCGCTGACCACCTGAGATCCCGGCGCCAGCGAGGTTTTCACCCAGGGTTTGCGCGTCAGGCCAAGTGCGCGCGCCTTGCGGGCGACAAGGCCCGCGCCAATCATCACATAAGGGTTCGAGGTATTGGTGCACGAGGTGATCGCGGCGATCACCACCGATCCATCACGCAGCGTGTACTCTTCGCCCGCGACCGGCGCGGATTTGCGGATATCGCCCGCGCCGTCGCTATGGGCACCCTCGGACGACATGTCGCGCGCCTCGGGCGTGATATCGACGCCGCGGTATTCGCCCACGACCTTGTAGAACCCCGAGGCCGCATCGGTAAGCGGGGTGTAATCTTGCGGGCGCTTCGGTCCCGAGATCGCCGGAACGATCGTGCCCATGTCAAGGTGCAGCGTGTCGGTATAGACCGGTTCGTAATCGGGGCCTCGCCACATGCCGTTGGCCTTGGCATAGGCTTCGACCAGGGCGATGCGGGCCTTGTCGCGGCCGGTCTGTTCCAGGTAGCGCAGCGTTTCATCGTCGACCGGGAAAAACCCGCAGGTGGCGCCGTATTCGGGGGCCATGTTGGCGATGGTCGCGCGGTCGGCCAGCGGCAGATGATCAAGGCCCGCGCCATAGAATTCGACGAATTTCCCGACCACGCCCTTCTTGCGCAGCATCTCGACAACCTTCAGCACCAGGTCGGTGGCGGTCGTGCCTTCGACCATCTGGCCGGTCAGCCGGAAGCCCACAACCTCGGGGATCAGCATAGACACGGGCTGGCCCAGCATTGCGGCCTCTGCCTCGATCCCGCCGACGCCCCAGCCCAGTACCGCCAGGCCGTTGACCATGGTGGTGTGGCTGTCGGTGCCCACCAGCGTGTCGGGATAGGCAACTTCGGTGCCGTTCTGATCGGTGTCGGTCCAGACGGTCTGCGCCAGGTATTCAAGGTTGACCTGATGGCAGATGCCGGTGCCCGGCGGCACGACGCGGAAGTTGTTGAACGCCTTCTGCCCCCATTTCAGGAAGGTGTAGCGTTCGATGTTGCGTTCATATTCGCGATCCACGTTCATCTGGAAGGCGCGCGGATTGCCGAATTCGTCGATCATCACCGAATGGTCGATCACCAGATCGACCGGGGCCAGCGGGTTGATCTTGTCGGCGTTGCCGCCAAGTTCCCTGATCCCGTCGCGCATCGCCGCCAGATCGACCACGGCGGGCACGCCGGTGAAATCCTGCATCAACACCCGCGCCGGGCGATAGGCGATCTCGCGCGTGCTTTTGCCGCCATTGCTGGCCCAGTCGGCGAAGGCGCGGATATCATCCTGGGTGACGGTCTTGCCGTCCTCGAACCGCAGCAGGTTTTCCAGCACCACCTTGAGCGCGGCGGGAAGGCGGGTGAAATCGCCCAGCCCGGCCTCGGTGGCGGCGGGAATCGAATAATAGGCGATCCGGGCCCCGCCCGCGTCAAGGTCGCGGCGGGTTCTGGCGCTGTCGTGGCCGACGGTGATGGGCATGGCGGGCCTCCTGGTTAAGATGACGTGGCTAACCTGCACATGCCGCATCGGGGCGATGCGATCAAGGGGGCAGCGCCGTTTTGTATACCATTGTGCACAGATTTCTGCGCCGATCTCATCCCGATGGTCGCCAACCGCGCCGGGGCCGGGGAAACGGGGCCGGAAACGGGGCCAAGGAAAGGGGGCCGCAGAAACGGGGCCGGAGTAAACCGTAACTTGCCTCGCAATTCCTTGATTGGTTATTTCGGTTGTCGGCCGGTATGCTTCGGCGCAGCAATGAGGTGGTTCGGATCGATGCGGCTGAAGATGATCCAGGTTGCCTGTGCGGCGGCAGTCCTCGCAGGATCGATACCCGACCCCGCATATACCCAGTCCGCGCAGGGCCAGGCGGGTCAGGACACGGGTCAGGACCAGCTTCATGGCCCGGTTGTTGTCGAACTCTTTACCTCGCAGGGCTGTTCTTCCTGCCCGCCCGCCGATGCGTTCCTGGCCGGGATTGCCGACCGTGGGGATGTGATCGCCCTGGCGCTGCATGTCGATTACTGGGATTATATCGGCTGGCCCGATCATTTCGCCTTGCCCGCGTTCACGACGCGGCAAAAAGCCTATGCGCGGATGAATGGCACCCGCAGCGTCTATACCCCGCAGATCGTGGTGGACGGGCAGCAGTTTTTCGCCGGTTTGCAGCCGATGAAGGTGTTAAACGCCATTCTGGACGCGCGCGAAGCGGTCGATCCTGTGACGTTAAGCCTTGTGCGCAGCGGTGATGAGCTGTCGGTCGGGCTGATGGCGGTTGCGCAGAGACGCGGCAGATGGGGGGGATACCACCCCGTCCAACGTCTATATGGTGCGCTACATCCCGCAAGAGACCGTCGCGATCGAACGGGGCGAAAATGCCGGCAAGACCGTGATCTATCGCAACATCGTGACCGACTGGCAGATCCTTGCCACCTGGGACGGCGTGACGCCCTTGTCGCTGCAAACCCCGGTGTCGGGCGATCAGCCGATCGTGGTGATCGTGCAGGCCGCCGAAAACGGCCCGGTTCTGGCGGCCGGGGTTGTGGACTGATCGGCCATCCTCAACCCCCGGCGCTTTTGCCCGGTGTCCGGTGGCGGCGCGGCGTGGCCCAGCGGCGATGTATCCAGAACCATTGATCCATATGGCCGCGCACCATCGCCTCTAGTGAGTCGTTCAGCGCCTGCATCATCTCTTCGGGGGTGGTGTGGGGCACCGGGCTTTCGACCAGAACCTTGAAATCGATCCCGTTTTCCTGCCGGACCGCATAGACCGGTATCAGCAGGGCATCGAATTTCAGGGCCATTTGCGCCGCTGACAGGGCGGTATAGGCCCTGTGGCCAAAGAAGCGCAGCGGCCGGCCCGATCCCATGCGCTGATCCACCAGCATCGAAAGCACCCCGCCCCGGCGCAGATGCCGAAGCATCGCGGCCAGCCCGCGCGTGTTGCGCGCAAACATCGGCTTGGCGATGCGGCCCATGGCGTTGACGTAATGCGCATCGAAATAGCGGTTGTTCATCGGGCGATAAAGCGCGGCCTGACCGATCCCGCGCGCGCCCAACGCGGCGCGCCAGACGTTGAAGTTGCCAAAATGCCCGCTGACCAGGATCACCGGCCGACCGGCGGCATGGGCAGCATTCAGCGCTGCCATCCCCGCGCCGGTCACGGGGGCCGCGACGGCGCGCGCGATCAGATCGGCGGGGGAATAAAGTTCGATCAGATTGCGGCCGATATTGTCGGGAACCGCGCGGCACAGGTGCCGAACCTGCGATGCCGGCATGTCGGGGCAGATCAGCGCAAGGTTCGCGCGGATGCGGCGCCGATGCCCGGCAATGGGCGCGATCAGATGCGAAAACACCCATCCCCCCACGCGCACCCGCCGTTCATAGGGCAACCACGCCGCCGCGCCGATCAACGCCCGAAACAGCGCGTCCACCGCCCAGGCACCGGGTTGAAACCCGACCTTATGTTGCTTGATCATGGGTTCGGTCATGCGCGGTCCGCCGGTGTTGATCCTGGGGGCGGTAGCCCGCAGCAAATCCAGGCCGCGCCGCCGCCCACCACAAGGCAACACATCGGTGCCCCCGGAAAGGGGAATTTTCACATCGCACGTCAGTTTTGAAAATTGGAGCGGGCGAAGAGATTCGAACTCTCGACCCTAACCTTGGCAAGGTTATGCTCTACCCCTGAGCTACGCCCGCGTCCTTGGGTAGGGCGGTATCTATTAAGTCCCGCCCGGTGTCGCAAGGGAAAAATGCAGCTTTCGCAGAATTTCATTTGTGGCCGTCGACCTGTGCCGCCGCCAGTTCCCGGCGGCGTTTCGCGCGGGCAAGGTTCAACATCTCGACCGCACCCGAAAACACCATCGCGGCATAGATGAACCCGCGATCGATGTGGAAATGCGCCGCATCGGCAATCAGCGCCATGCCCACCATCACCAGAAACGCCAGCGCCAGCATCTTGGTGGAAGGATGCGCCTCGACGAAATCGCCGATCGGTTCGGCGGCGATCATCATCACCAGAATTGCGATCACCACGGCGGCGATCATCACCTCAAGATGATCGGCGATGCCGACGGCGGTGATCACGCTGTCGATGGAAAACACCAGATCCAGAACCATGATCTGCACGATGACCGCAACAAGCGTGGCCTGCACCACCGAGGCCTCGGGGCCGTGGCTGCCCTCCATCTCGGTGAAAATCTCGGTCGAGGCTTTCCAGATCAGAAACAGCCCGCCCACACCCAGAATGACGTCGCGCCACGACAGGCCGAACCCGGCCAGGGTGACAAAGGGTTCCGACATCGACACGATCCAGCTTATCGAGAACAGCAACAGAACCCGCAGCACCAGCGCCCCCGAAAGGCCAACGATCCGCGCCGTGCGCCGCTGTGCGGCAGGCAGCTTTGACGCGGCGATGGAAATGAAGATCACATTGTCCACGCCCAGAACGATTTCCAGGATCGTCAGTGTCAGAAACGACGCCCAGACAGCAGGATCGGCAAGCAGGTTCAACATGATTTACCTTTCGGGGTTCCGGTGCGGATCAAGGGCGGGCCGGTCCGCGCGCGGGACAGGCCGATACCAGCTAAACATCCGCGCCACGGCGATCAAGCCCGGCGCGGTCATTCCAGTTCCACCAACAGATCCTTGGCGTCGATCTGCGTGCCCGGCTGCACATGCACGGCCTTGATCACGGCGGCGCGATCGGCGTGCAGGCCGGTTTCCATCTTCATCGCCTCGATGGTCAGCAACAGATCGCCGGCCTTCACATGCGCGCCCACCGTTGCCGCGATGCTGGCCACCACGCCGGGCATCGGCGCGCCGATGTGATCGGCGTTGCCGTCAACGGCCTTGGGGCGTGCGGCGGTGGTGGCCTTGACGGCGCGGTTCGCCACCCGGATCACCCGTGGCTGGCCGTTCAGTTCAAAGAACACCTTCACATCGCCGTCATCGCCGGTTTCGCCCACCGCTTGCAGGCGGATTTCCAGGGTCTTGCCCGGATCGATTTCGGCGCTGACCTCGGCCCCCGGTTCCATGCCGTAAAAGAACGCGGACGTGGGCAGGGTGCGCACCGGGCCATAGATGCGGTGGCGGCCCATGTAATCCAGATAGACCTTGGGATACATGAGGTACCCGTTCAGATCCTCGTCATCGACGCGGAAACCATCCAGATCCCGCGACAGTTTCGCGCGCGTTTCCTCCAGATCGACGGCGGGCAGATGCGCGCCGGGGCGGTCGGTTTGCGGGGCCTCGCCCTTGAGCGCCTTTTTCATGATCGCCGCCGGCCAGCCCCCCGGCGGCTGGCCCAGATTGCCGCGCAGCATGTCCAGAACCGAATCGGGGAAGGACACATCCACCGCCGGGTCTTCGACCTGCGCACGGGTCAGCCCCTGCGCGACCATCATCAGCGCCATGTCGCCCACCACCTTGGACGACGGCGTTACCTTGACGATATCGCCAAACATCATGTTCACATCGGCATAGGTCTGCGCCACCTCGTGCCAGCGGTCTTCCAGCCCCAGGCCGCGCGCCTGCGCCTTGAGATTGGTGAACTGCCCGCCGGGCATCTCGTGCAGATATACCTCGGACGCGGGGGCCTGAAGGCCGGTCTCGAACGCCGCATACTGGCCGCGCACCGCTTCCCAGTAATTCGACATCTCGCGCACGCGGGCGATATCCAGCCCGGTGTCGCGGTCGGTGTGGCGCAGCGCCTCGACGATGGTGCCAAGCGTCGCCTGCGACGTGTTGCCCGACAGCGCGTCCATCGCGCAATCGACGGCATCGACACCCACCTCGGCCGCCGCAAGGATGGTGGCGCAGGCGATGCCGGCCGTATCGTGGGTGTGGAAATGGATCGGCAGACCCACCTCTTCCTTCAACGCCTTCACCAGCACCCGCGCGGCGGCGGGTTTCAAAAGCCCCGCCATGTCCTTCAGCCCCAGCACATGCGCGCCCGCATCGCGCAACGCGCGCGCGGTATCGACATAGTATTTCAGATCGTATTTGGCGCGGTCGGGATCAAGGATATTGCCGGTATAGCACACCGATCCTTCGCAGATCTTGTTGGCTTCCAGCACCGCGTCCATGGCCACGCGCATGTTGGGCACCCAGTTCAGGCTGTCGAAAACCCGAAACACATCGATGCCGGTTTCGGCGGCCTGTTTGACAAAGAACCGCACCACATTGTCGGGATAGTTGGTATAGCCAACCGCGTTCGATCCGCGCAGCAGCATCTGCGTCATCACATTGGGCAGGCGTTCGCGGATGTCGCGCAGGCGTTGCCAGGGGCATTCCTGCAAGAACCGGTAGGCCACATCGAACGTGGCCCCGCCCCAGCATTCCACGCTGAACAGTTCGGGCAGGTTCGCGGCATAGGCGGGGGTTGCGTTCACCATGTCGATGGAACGCATCCGGGTAGCCAGCAGGCTTTGATGCCCGTCGCGCATCGTGGTGTCGGTGATCAGCAGCCGCTTTTGCGCCGCCATCCAGTCGGCCACGGCCTGCGGGCCCTTCTCTATCAGCAAATTCCGGGTGCCGGGGGCAGGGGCGGCGCGCCGTTCGGGGGCGACGGGCAGGCGCGCATCATTGGCCGGGCGCGGGCGGCCCGCGGTTTCGGGATGCCCGTTGACGGTGATATCGGCGATATAGGTCAGGATCCTGGTCGCCCGGTCGCGGCGCTTGCGGAAATTGAACAGATCGTCGGCGGTGTCGATGAATTTGGTGGTGTAGGTATTGTCAAGAAACACCGGATGTTTCAGCAGGTTCTCGACAAAGGCGATGTTGGTCGAAACCCCGCGAATGCGAAATTCGCGCAGCGCGCGATCCATGCGCGCGATCGCCGTTTCGGGCGTCTGCGCCCAGGCGGTGACCTTGACCAGAAGGCTGTCGTAATAGCGGGTCACAACCGATCCCGCATAGGCGGTGCCGCCATCCAGCCTGATCCCCATGCCCGTGGCGCTGCGATAGGCGGTGATGCGGCCGTAATCGGGGATGAAGTTGTTCTGCGGGTCTTCGGTCGTCACCCGGCATTGCAGGGCATGGCCCGACAGGGTGATATCGCCCTGGCTGGGCGCGCCGGTCGCCTCGGCGATGGTCTTGCCCTCGGCAATCAGGATCTGGGCGCGCACGATGTCGATGCCGGTGACTTCCTCTGTCACCGTGTGTTCGACCTGGATGCGGGGGTTTACTTCGATGAAATAGAATTTCTCATCGTCCATATCCATCAGGAATTCGATGGTGCCCGCGTTCTGATACCCCACATGGCGGGCGATCTTCAGCCCCAGATCGCAGATTTCGGCGCGCTGTGCGTCGGTCAGATAGGGGGCGGGGGCGCGTTCGACCACTTTCTGATTGCGGCGCTGCACGGTGCAGTCGCGTTCATAAAGATGGTAAAGGCCGCCGTGCTGGTCGCCCAGTACCTGCACCTCGACGTGGCGGGCGCGCTGGATCATCTTTTCCAGATAGCCCTCGCCATTGCCAAAGGCGGCCTCGGCCTCGCGCCGCCCCTCGCGCACCTTGGTTTCCACCTCGTCCGCGCCCATGATCGGGCGCATGCCGCGCCCGCCGCCGCCCCAGGACGCCTTGAGCATCAGGGGATAACCCACCGCATCGGCCATGGCGCGGATGTCATTCATATCCTCGCCCAGCACCTCGGTGGCGGGGATCACCGGCACGCCGGCCTCTATCGCCACGCGCCGGGCGCTGGCCTTGTCGCCAAGGGCGCGCATCGTGTCGGCGCGCGGGCCGATGAACTTGATCCCCGCCGCGTCGCAGGCATCGACCAGTTCGGGGTTTTCCGACAACAGGCCATAACCGGGATGGATCGCATCCGCCCCGGCCATTTTCGCCACGCGGATGATTTCGGGGATGGACAGATAGGCCGCCACCGGCCCCAGCCCCTTGCCGATCTGGTAAGCCTCATCGGCCTTGAACCGGTGGAGACCCAGCTTGTCTTCCTCGGCATAAACGGCGACGGTGCGTTTGCCCATCTCATTGGCCGCGCGCATGATGCGGATGGCGATCTCGCCGCGATTGGCGATCAGGATCTTGCGAAATTCTGCCATGGTGTCCCCGTGAAACTCTGTATCCATGCTACGGCAATGCTGCGGTGCAGTAAATGCTGCTTGCCGCAGTGCGGTGCGGATTTCGGGCGTCCGCACGGGCGATAGGGCTTGCCGTGATCCGCCCCGGTGGTAGGTCTGTCCCAAACACAGGTGCGAAAGGGGGCACGATGACGGGCGAAGGGGTGCGATACGGTCTGGTCATGCTGGCGGCGGGGGTCGGGATACCGATCCTGGCCGCGCTGAACGCACAGCTTGGGGCCCGTCTGGGATCGCCCGCGGCGGCGGCGGTGTGCCTGTTCGCGGTGGGGTTTTTGGTGGCGGTTCTAGCGCTGTTGGCAACCGGCGTCGCGCCGATCCGCGCCTTGCCGCGCCAGCCCGCGTATCTTTTCGGCGGCGGGGTGCTGGTGGCGTTCTATATCCTGTCGATCACCTGGATCGCGCCGCATATCGGTTTGGGCAATGCGGTGATCCTGGTTCTCTTGGGGCAGATGCTGACCTTTTCGTTCATTGATCATTTCGGCCTGTTTGGGGCGTTGCAAAAACCCTTGAACCCGCAACGCATCATCGGCGTGGTGATGCTGGCGGCGGGGGCGTTTCTGGCGATCCGGGCCTGACCGGACCGCCTGTCTCCGCTTAGCCGCGCATGCGGCTGACCATCTCGGTCATGTCGCGGCTCAAGCCCGGCGTGGCCAGAATGCGCGCCATCTCGGCCAGGATCAGCGCCTGGCGGTTTTCGTCATAGCGCGCCCAGGTCTCGAACGCGGTTGACATGCGCGCCGCCGTCTGCGGGTTCACCGGGTCAAGCCGGATCAGCCAATCGGCCAGCAGCCGGTATGACGCCCCCGAAGGGTCGTGAAACCCCGCGGCATTGGCCGAAAGCGCGCCGATCACCGCGCGAAAGCGGTTGGGGTTCTTCCAGTCGAAATCGGGGTGTTCGGTCAGACGCCGGGCGGTGGCCGCCGTCTGATCCGGCGCCGCATAGGCCACCTGAACCGAGAACCACTTGTCGATCACCAGCCGGTCCCCCGACCATTGCCGATAGAATTCCGCCAGTTCGGGCCCGCCCGCGCCCACGTCCAGCAGGCAGGAAAGTGCTGCGAAACGTTCGGTCATGTTGTCGGCCCCGGCAAAAAGCCGTGCCGCCCGCGCGCCGCCATCCACCTGCGACAACAGCCCAAGCGCCGTCAGCCGCAGCGCCCGCGCCCCCGCCGACCGGGGTTCGGGCGTATAGGGGCCGGGCAGGTTCATCGCCTCGAACAGATCGGCCAGCACCGGTTCCAGATGCAGCGCCACCGCCTGCGACAGCTTGCGCCGCGCGGCGTGAATGGCGGTTGGGTCGGGGGTGATCCCGGCCCCGGCCAGCGTCTGCGCGATATCGTCCTCAGAGGGCAGGCGCAGGGCAAGGCCGCGAAACGCCGGATCAAGCGCATCGTCGCGCGCCACCCGCGCCAGCGCGTCCAGATATTGCGGGCCGGGGGCGGCATCGCCGGTGACCATTTCCACCAGAATATCCCTGGCCAGGGCGCGCCCTGCCTCGCATTTGTTGAACGGGTCGGTGTCATGGGCCAGAAGCAGCGCGCGTTCCTCGGGGGTGGTTGCCCGGTCAAGCAGCACCGGCGCCGAAAAACCGCGCAGGATCGACGGCACCGGCCGGGCGGCAAGGCCGGGAAAGTCAAAGCTTTGTTCGGGCGCGTCGACTTCCAGCACCACGGTTGGCTGCACCTCGGCCCCATCGGGCCCCAGCAGGCCCAGCGCCACCGGTATCAGCGCGGGTTCCTTGAGCGGCTGGCCGGGGGTCGGCGGCACGGATTGGCGAAACGTCAGCCGATAGGTGCTGCCATCCCAATCCTCGGTCACTTTCAGATGCGGGGTGCCGGCCTGGGAATACCAGCGTTTGAACTGCGACAGGTCGCGGTGGGTCACATCCTCGAACACCTGAATCCAGTCTTCGATGGTGCAGGCCTGCCCGTCATGCCGGTCGAAATACAGGTTGAGCGCCGCGTCATAGGCATCATCGCCCACCAGCAGTTTCAGCATCCGGATCAGCTCGGCGCCCTTTTCATACACCGTGGCGGTATAGAAATTGTTGATCTCTACATAGCTTTCGGGCCGCACGTTATGCGCCAGCGGCCCGCCATCTTCGCGGAACTGGCGCGCGCGCAGCGTCAGCACATCCTCGATCCGCTTCACGGCTTCCGAACGCGTCTCGCCTGAAAACTGCTGATCGCGGAACACCGTCAGCCCCTCTTTCAGGCAAAGCTGGAACCAGTCGCGGCAGGTGATGCGGTTGCCTGTCCAGTTGTGGAAATATTCATGCGCGATGATGCGTTCGATATTCTCGAAATCCTGATCGGTCGCGGTCTCGGGCGAGGCCAGAACGTAGCGGGAGTTGAAAATGTTCAATCCCTTGTTCTCCATCGCGCCCATATTGAAGTCGTCAACGGCGACAATGTTGAAAACGTCCAGGTCGTATTCGCGCCCGTAACGGTCTTCATCCCAGCGCATCGACCGTTTCAGCGCATCCATCGCATAGGCGCAGCGCCCTTCGTCGCCCGGCCGTACCCAGATGTTGAGCGCCACATCCCGCCCCGACCGCGTGATGAACCGGTCGGAAAACGCCCGCAGATCGCCCGCCACCAGCGCGAACAGATAGGCCGGTTTCGGCCATGGATCGTGCCATTCCGCCCACCCTGGCCCCGATCCGGTCGGGTTGCCGTTCGACAAAAGCACCGGCAAATCGGAGTCGACCCGCACCGTAAAGCGGGCCATCACATCGGGGCGGTCGGGGTAATAGGTGATCTTGCGAAAGCCTTCGGCCTCGCATTGGGTGCAATACATGGCGCGCGACATGTAAAGCCCCTCCAGCGCGGTGTTGGCCTCGGGCGCGATTTCCACCTCGGCCTCCCATGTAAACGGGCCGTCGGGCAGGGCGCCCGCAGGCACGGTCAGGCCGGACTCTGTAGGGTTGACCTGCACCTGCGCACCGTCGATGCGCGCCGATATCAGCCGCAGCCCTTCGCCATCCAGCCACAAATCCTGCATGCCAGAGCACGCCGGATTGCGCCGGAAGCTGATGCGCGAGAGCACCCGCGTGGCCTTGGGGTGCAGGCGAAAGGTCAGGTGAACATCGTCCACCAGAAAGGCGGGGGCCTGGTAATCGGCCAGGTGAATGGCGTGCGGGGCGTCGTCGCGCATCTGAAGGCTCCTTTATCCTGCCCCCATAGGTAACCGGCTGATCGCCACGCGCAAGGCGCGCCAGCCCCAATTGCGCCGGAACCCGTGCCCGCGCCACCCCGGCAGGGCCCGACAGGCCCTGACTGGTCAGAAAACTTGACCGCCGCTTGTTGCCTATCGGAAACTTTTTTTCTAATGCTGTGCATATGCATATATCGCCCAAACCGGCGACACGACGTAAAGGACAGGAACATGACACAGCGCGTTGATAAAAATGGGCTTTTGGTGGATGCCGATTTTGCCGGGTTTATCGAATCCGCCGCCCTGCCGGGCACGGACGTGTCGGCAAGCGCGTTCTGGGCCGGATTCTCGGCGCTGGTGCATGACCTTGGCCCGAAAAACCGCGCGCTGCTGGCCACCCGCGAGAAAATGCAGGCACAGATCGACGCTTGGCACATCGCGCGCCGCGGGCAGGCGCATGATGCCGCGGCCTATGCGGCTTTCCTGACCGATATCGGCTATCTGGTGCCCGAAGGGCCGGATTTCACCATTGAAACCACCAATACCGACCCCGAGATGGCAACCGTGCCCGGCCCGCAACTGGTGGTGCCGATCATGAACGCGCGCTATGCGCTCAATGCCGCGAATGCGCGCTGGGGCAGCCTTTATGACGCGCTTTACGGCACCGATGCGCTGGGCGATCTGCCCACGGGCAAGGGCTTTGACCCCGCGCGCGGCAAACGGGTGATCGCCTGGGCGCGCAGCTTTCTGGATGAGGCCGCGCCGCTGGCGGGTGCAAGCTGGGCGGATGTGCGGGGCCTGTCGGTTGCGGGCGGCGCGCTGGTGGTCCGCCATGCTTCGGGGCAGACCGGGCTGGCGAATTCCGATCGCTTCGTCGGCCATGTGGGCGATGCTGGCGCGCCCGATCAGATCATCCTGCGCAACCACAATCTGCATATCTCGGTGGTGATCGACGCGCAAAACAGCATCGGTCGCGACGATCCGGCCCATATCGCCGATGTGCGGCTGGAATCGGCGATCACCTCGATCATGGATTGCGAGGATTCGGTCGCCGCCGTCGATGCCGAAGACAAGGTGCTGGCCTATGCCAACTGGCTGGGCCTGATGAAGGGCGACCTGACCGAAACGGTTTCCAAGGGCGGCACCACCTTTACCCGCGCCCTGAACGATGACATCGCCTATACGGCCGCGAATGGCAGCGCCGCCGCGCTGAAGGCCCGCGCGCTGATGCTGGTGCGCAACGTCGGCCACCTGATGACCAACCCCGCCATCCTTGACCGCGACGGCCATGAGGTGGGCGAGGGGCTGATGGACGCCATGATCACCACCCTGATCGCCATGCACGATCTGAAAAAGACCGCAGGCCCGCGCAACTCGGCCACCGGATCGGTTTATGTGGTCAAACCCAAGATGCACGGCCCCGAAGAGGTGGCCTTTGCTGATGAGATTTTCACCCGCGTCGAGGCGGCGCTGGGCCTGCCGCAATACACCGTCAAACTGGGCATCATGGATGAGGAACGCCGCACCTCGGCCAACCTCAAGGAATGTATCCGCGCGGCGCGTCACCGCGTGGCCTTCATCAACACCGGCTTTCTTGACCGTACCGGGGATGAGATTCACACCTCGATGGAAGCCGGGCCTATGGTGCGCAAGGGCGAGATGAAGAATTCGGTATGGATCGCATCCTACGAGGATCGCAATGTCGATATCGGGCTTGCCTGCGGGCTGAAGGGGCGCGCGCAAATCGGCAAGGGCATGTGGGCGATGCCCGATCTGATGGCCGATATGCTGGCCGCCAAGATCGGCCACCCGCAGGCGGGCGCCACCTGCGCCTGGGTGCCATCGCCCACGGCGGCCACGCTGCACGCCACGCATTACCACCGCGTTGACGTGCTGGCACGGCAGGACGAAATCGCCGCAGGCGGGCCGCGCGGCACGCTGGGCGATCTGCTGACCATCCCGCTGGCGGCGGGCGTCAACTGGTCTGACGCGGAAATCACCGCCGAGGTCGAAAATAACGCCCAGGGCATCCTGGGCTATGTGGTGCGCTGGATCGATCAGGGGGTCGGCTGTTCCAAGGTGCCCGACATCCACGACGTGGGCCTGATGGAAGA
>JACIYW010000100.1 GCA_014359745.1 Paracoccaceae bacterium
AGGATGTCGGCCGCAAGGCGCAGGAACATGGTGTGAAAACCCTGGAAGTGGAAGTGCAGGGCCCCGGTTCGGGCCGCGAAAGCGCGCTGCGCGCGCTGGCCGCCGCCGGGTTCAGCATCACCTCGATCCGTGACGTGACGCCGATGGCCCATAACGGTTGCCGCCCGCCCAAACGCCGCCGGGTCTGATCCGGTTCCAAAAGAATGGGCCCGCAGTCTGTGCGGGTCCATACGAACAATTTTCCTCGGGTGTCTTTCGGCTTGGGACATGGACGAAAGACTGGTATGGAGGCGACCGCATGATCCACAGAAACTGGCAGGAATTGATCAAACCGACGCAATTGAACGTGCGTCCGGGGCCAGATCCCTCACGCGTGGCGACGGTGATCGCCGAACCGCTGGAACGCGGCTTTGGCCTGACGCTGGGCAATGCGCTGCGCCGGGTGTTGATGTCGTCCCTGCAAGGGGCCGCGATCACCGCGATCCAGATCGACAACGTGCTGCACGAATTCTCGTCGGTGCCCGGTGTGCGCGAAGATGTCACCGATATCGTGCTGAACCTCAAGGGCGTGGCGATTTCGATGGAGGTCGAGGGGCCAAAACGCCTGTCGATCACCGCCAAGGGGCCGGGCGTGGTGCGCGCGGGCGACATTTCCGAATCGAATGGTATCGAGGTTCTGAACCGCGATCATGTGATCTGTCACCTTGATGACGGCGCGGATTTCTTCGTGGAACTGACGGTGAACACCGGCAAGGGCTATGTCGCCGCCGACAAGAACCGCCCCGAAGACGCCCCGATCGGCCTGATCCCGATCGACGCGATCTTTACCCCGGTGAAGAAGGTCAGCTATGAAGTGCAGCCCACCCGCGAGGGGCAGGTGCTGGACTATGACAAGCTGACGATGAAGATCGAAACCAACGGCGCGCTGACACCCGACGATGCGGTGGCCTATGCCGCGCGCATCCTGCAAGATCAGTTGTCGGTCTTCGTGAACTTTGACGAACCCGAGGCGGCCAGCCATGCAAGTGACGACGACGGGCTGGAATTCAACCCGCTGCTGCTCAAAAAGGTGGACGAGCTGGAACTGTCGGTGCGGTCGGCCAACTGTCTCAAGAACGACAACATCGTCTATATCGGCGATCTGATCCAGAAAACCGAAGCAGAAATGCTGCGCACCCCGAACTTTGGCCGCAAATCCCTGAACGAGATCAAGGAAGTGCTGTCGGCGATGGGCCTGCATCTGGGCATGGATGTCGAAGACTGGCCGCCGGAAAACATCGAAGACCTGGCCAAACGGTTCGAAGACCAGTTCTGATCTTGGGGCTGCGCAGTCATTGCGCAGCCCTGCCGTAACTCGGGCATCCCGCCCCAAGGAGAGCGGCCTTCACGCAGGGGTCGCCAGACAAAGCAAAACACGGATAGGAGAAACAAAATGCGCCACGCTCGCGGATATCGCCGCCTGAACCGGACCCATGAACACCGCAAGGCCCTTTGGGCCAACATGGCCGGGTCGCTTATCGAACATGAACAGATCAAGACCACCCTGCCCAAGGCCAAGGAACTGCGCGCCATCGTAGAAAAGCTGATCACCCTGGCCAAAAGCGGCGATCTGCACGCCCGCCGTCAGGCCGATGCCCAGCTCAAGCAGGACATCCATGTCGCCAAGCTGTTCGACGTTCTTGGCCCCCGCTACAAGGAACGTGCAGGCGGGTATACCCGCGTTCTGAAGGCCGGTTTTCGTTATGGCGACATGGCGCCGATGGCGATCATCGAACTGGTTGATCGTGATCCCGCCGCCAAAGGCGCCGCCGACCGTGAGCGTCTGGCCGCCGAGGAATTGGCGGAAGACTGATTCTTCCCGATACCAACAGAATATGAAGCCCCCGCGATCTGCGGGGGTTTCTTTTTTGGCACGATCCGCCGGGCATGTGGGGGCGGCGACGCCTTCGGCGAGAGTATTTTTGCCAAGATGAAATCAGCGGATCACTCTGCCAGCACCTGCCGATAGACGCGGGTGATGGCGGCGGCTTCTTCCTCGATGCGGAACTGGCCCAGCACATGCGGGCGGCAAGCCTTTGCTGCCTGGGTCAGGGCTGCCGGGTTGTCGATCCAGTGGCGCAGGGCCTTGGTCAGGGCGGCGGCATCGTTCGGCGCGACCAGCGTGCCGGTTTCCCCGTCGGCGATCAGGGCCTCGAACGCACCCACCCGGCTGGCCACCACCGGCACGCCGCAGGCCATCGCCTCAAGCGGGGTAAGGCCGAACCCTTCCCACCGGGCCGGGGCCACGAACAGGTCAAGCGCCTGATAGTGGTGGATAACCTCCTCCCACGGCAATTCACCCAGAAACCGCACCCGCCCGGCAAGGCCCGCCGACGCCAGCCGTGCCACAAGATCGGCGTGGAAAGCGCGGTTGTCCGCCGTGATCCGGCCGGTCAGGATCAGATGCACATCGGGCCGCGTTGGCAGCAGGTCCAGCGCCGCCTCGATCAGCAGGTCCACGCCCTTTTGCGCCCGGATACGGCCAAAGCACCCGATCAGCAAGCCACCGGGCAAGCCCAGCGCGGCGCGCAGCGCCGCCTTGTCTGCCACTGGGCGAAACACCTGGGTATCGACCCCGTGCGGGATCACCGTCGCGGGACGGTGCAGATAGGCCGCCGCCTGCGGCGATGTGGCGATCACCGCATCCATCCGCGCGATCAACCACCGGGTAAAGCCGGAATGATGCCGTTGCGCGGCCGAGGTGAACACCAGACGCAACCGCCGCGCCAGCACATGCCGCAGGAACAGGCCCAGCACCATCTCGGTGTTGCGCCGCGCGTGCCAGACCCGCCAGCGGTCGCGCGGCAACAGCGCCACCCGCCACAGCGCCATATGTGGCAGGCCGGGCGGCAGGCCGGGGCCGGTGGTAATGATACCAATCGCCTGCGCCTGGATCGGGATCAGCCGCACAACCGTTGCCGTCACCCCCGAAACCCGCCGTTTGAGGTTGGGCGCGATAACGTCGATGGCCGCTGGGGTCATGGGCTGGGGCATCTGGTTTGTGGTCACTGATCCGCCGATCCTGCGACGGGCGGCGGCACCTGCGCAAGGATGGCCGCCAGCGCCGCCTCTGTCGCCGCGCCACCCTGCCCGCAGATGGCGCGCGCGGCCGCCGCCTGCACCCCCCGGGTGCCCGGATCGCCCAGCGCGCGCAGCCCGGCGGCCAGGCTGTCGGCATCCCGCACCAGCCGCGCACCGCCGCCTTGGTGCAGGCGGGCGTATATATCCCGGAAATTTGCAACATGCGGCCCGGTCAGTATCGCCGCCCCCAGTGCCGCGGGCTCATAGGGATTATGCCCGCCCACGGCCACCAGCGACCCGCCAACGAAAGCACGCGGGGCCAGCCGGTACCACAGGCCCATTTCGCCCAGCGTATCGGCCAGATAGACCTGCGTCAGCGGCGCCTCTGCCAAGGACCGGCGCGCAACGGTCAGGCCCGCCTCGCGCAGGATCGCGGCCACCGCCCCGCCCCGGTCGGGATGGCGCGGGGCCAGAACAAGCAGCGTGTCGGGCCGGTCACGCAAGATCCGGGCGTGGGCTGCGGCAACGATCGCCTCTTCGCCCGGATGGGTCGAGGCGGCGCACCAGACCGGGCGCGCCCCGATACGATCGCGCAATGCAGCAAGAACCGCCGGATCATGGGGCAGCTCGCCGCCCCCCTCTTTCAAGGTGCCCGTCACGCGCACCCGCCCGGCAGGCAGGCCAAGGCGCTGCAAGCGATCCGCCGTCCCCTGATCTTGCGCCAGAACCTGCGAAAACCGGCCCAGCAACGCCGCGATCATCCCCGGCGCCCGCGCCCAATTGCGGGCCGAGGCCGCCGACATCCGCGCGTTCACCAGCAAAAGCGGGATGGCGCGGGCATCCGTGGCCACGATCAGGCGCGGCCAAAGCTCGCTTTCCGTCCAGACGCCCAGGTCGGGCCGCCAGTGGTCAAGAAACCGCGCAACCGCCCCGGCGCTGTCGATGGGCGCAAACTGGTGCACCACCCCGGCGGGCAGACGCCCCGCCAGCACATCGGCCGAGGTGCGGGTGCCACTGGTGATCAGCAGCGCCAGATCGGGGCGCTGCCCCCGCAATCGCCCGATCAGCGCCAGCAAAGACAGGCTTTCGCCCAGGCTTGCCGCGTGAAACCAGATCAACGGCCCCTTGGGGCGGGCCAGCCCGGCGCGGCCCAGCCTTTCGCCGATGCGCGCCATATCTTCCTTGCCCCGCCGCGCACGGCGGCGCAGCAGCCATGGCGCCACGACATCGGCAAAGGCGCTGAACGCCAAATAGGCGCGCAACCCCGGAGAGCGGCGGCGCGGTTCTGATTTTAGGGGATCATCTTGCACCAAAACCCCAAGGATCGGTTTGCCTGCGGCACAGGTCAGGCAGGGGTGTCACGCCGCATCCGGTGCGGCGAAAACCGGCGGGGGGTTGCCCCCCCGCCAGCAAAAATTCAGGCCAGCGAAAGGTTGGTCGCCGACTGGCGGCCATCACGGCTGGTTTCCAGGTCGAAGGTCACTTTCTGACCGTCGTCCAGGCTGCGCAGACCAGCGCGCTCCAGCGCGGTGATGTGCACGAATACGTCCTTGGAACCACCATCGGGTTGGATAAAGCCGAAACCTTTGGTAGCATTGAACCATTTCACGGTGCCATTGGCCATCGTGATTACTCCTGTCATAGTCCCGCCCGCGGGATGCGGCGGCTTGGCTCAGTCAGTTCAAGATCGATGCCTGTAGCCTTTGACAGCAGTTGGTCGATAGAGAAAGCGTCGCAGCCAACAACATAGTGATATCGCCAGTAAAAAACAAGGTGATTCGCCGCAGCCCACCCCAACTCCCGGCCGATCATCCCAAAGACCGGGCCGCGATCCCCAAAGCAACGCGCCGGGGTGATGCCCCGGCGCGTCTTGAATGCAATCACAAGAACAGACCTTGGGAAACCCTTGGGATCACCAGGCCATGACCACGCCCGCCCGGTCAGCCTTGGCAAGACTGCGATCAGGGACTGGACCCGCGTCCTGGTGCGGCAAAATTGTCAGAGCAAGCAATATGCCGGTCAGCCCCATCAACAGGCACAACCGTCCTGAACCAAGCGAGCGGCGATCTTCGGGTATGTCTAATACGATTTCCATGCCTCCCCATACACCAAACCGCTTGGCGAACTAAGGCGAATAGGGCGAAATTTGGGCAACTTTGCGTTTCGGATATGGAAACTACACGTTGAAGTTGTGGCGGGGCCGGAAATTTCACGAAATTTCACGGACCACCCACGGCTGCTGCGGCCTTTTCCTTGGCGCCGCCATCGGCTACACGCTGGGGGCCGGGTGGCAGGGCCCGGCGGATGGCACGGGATTGCACCATGAAATTCACTCTTTCCTGGCTTCGGGATCATCTGGAAACCGAGGCACCCCTTGAAGATATCCTTTACGCCCTGACCGATCTTGGCCTTGAGGTGGAAGAGGTGTCAGACCCCGCCACCACCCTTGGCGCCTTTCGCATCGCCCGCGTGATCGAGGCCGTGCAGCACCCCAACGCCGACCGGCTGCGCCTGTGCCGGGTTGCAACCTATCCGGGCGGGCCGGGATCGGACCCGGTCGAGGTGCAGGTGGTCTGCGGCGCGCCCAATGCCCGCACCGGCCTTGTGGGAGTGTTTGCGCCCACCGGCACCCATGTGCCGGGCACCGGGGTTGATCTGAAACCGGGGGTGATTCGCGGTGTCGAATCGAACGGGATGCTTTGTTCGGAACGCGAACTGATGATATCCGACGATCACGACGGCATCATCGACCTGCCCGAAGATGCCCCGCTTGGCGCGCGTTTCATCGATTACGCGGGCCTCAACGATCCGATGATCTACATAAAGATCACCCCGAACCGCCCCGATGCGCTGGGGGTGCGTGGCATCGCCCGCGATCTGGCCGCGCGCGGGCTGGGGCGGCTGAAACCGCAGTCCATCGATCCGGTGCCGGGGCAATTCCCCTGCCCGGTTCCGGTCATGATCGACCCCGCGCTCAAGGCGGTCGGTTGTCCGCTTTTTGCCGGGCGGGTGATCCGGGGTGTGAAAAACGGCCCCTCGCCCGCATGGTTGCAACAGCGGCTGCGCGCGATCGGCCTGCGGCCGATCTCGGCGCTGGTGGATATCACCAATTTCTTCACCTTCGATCAGAACCGCCCGCTGCATGTCTTCGATGTGGCCAGGTTCAGCGGCGGCCTGCGCATTCATCCGGCGGCGGGGGGCGAGACCCTGCTGGCGCTTGATGGCCGCGACTATACCCTTCAGCCCGGCATGATGGTCATTTCCGACGATCACGGCCCGGAAAGCATCGCGGGCATCATGGGGGGCGAGGCCTCTGGCTGTTCCGAGGCAACCACCGATGTGTTCCTTGAAAGCGCCTTCTGGGATCCGATCACCATCGCCACCACCGGCCGGGCGCTGAAGATCAATTCCGACGCGCGCTATCGCTTTGAACGCGGTGTCGATCCCGAATTCACCCTGCCGGGGCTGGAGGCCGCAACGCGGATGGTGCTGGATCTGTGCGGCGGCACCGCGTCCGAGGTGGTGATGGATGGCGCGGTGCCCGACACCACCCGCAGCTATCCGTTCGATCCGGCGCGCGTCGTCTCGCTGGTGGGGATGGACATCCCCGAGGCCGATCAACGCGCCACCCTTGCCGCACTTGGCTTTCGACTGGAAGACGGGCAGGCGTTCCCGCCAAGCTGGCGGCCCGATGTGCTGGGCGCCGCCGATCTGGTGGAAGAGGTCGCGCGCATCGCCTCGCTCAGCAAATTGCAGGGGCGGCCGATGGCGCGCGCACGCGCTGGCGTGCCCAAACCGGTGCTGACCGCCGCGCAACGCCGCGAAGGCGCGGTGCGCCGCCAGATCGCCGCGCTTGGCTATCATGAATGCGTGACCTATTCCTTTATCGATGCGGGGGCGGCGCAGCTCTTTGGCGGCGGCGATGATGCCACCCGCCTGCAAAACCCGATTTCCTCGGCCATGACCCACATGCGCCCCGATCTTTTGCCGGGGCTCTTGCAGGCCGCCGCCCGCAATCAGGCGCGCGGCTTTGCCGACATGGCCTTGTTCGAGGTCGGGCCGGTGTTTTCCGGCGGTGAACCCGGCGAACAGGCCACACAGGCCGCGGGCCTCTTGATCGGCGCCACATCGCCCCGCAATCCCTTCGGCACCCGCCGCCCCGTCACGGTGTTCGACGCCAAGGCCGATGCCGAGGCAGCACTTGCCGCCATCGGCGCCCCCGCCCGGATGCAGATCGGGCGGCAGGTGGATGGCTGGTGGCATCCGGGCCGGTCGGGCCAGATGCGGCTTGGCCCGAACGTGCTGGCCAGTTTTGGCGAGGTTCACCCGAAAATTCTGGCCGCCCTCGATGTCAAGGGCCCCGCCGTGGCCTTCACCCTGCATATCGCCGCCGTGCCCGAACGGCGCAGCGCATCGACCACCCGCCCGGCGCTGGCGCTCTTTGATCTGCAAGCGGTCGATCGCGATTTTGCCTTCGTCGTCGATGAACGGGTCGAGGCGCTGACCCTGCTGAATGCCGCCGCCGGGGCCGACAAGACCCTGATCGCCGATGTCAGCCTGTTTGACGAATTCACCGGCCCCAAGGCCGAGGCGCAACTGGGCGCGGGCCGCAAATCGCTGGCGATTTCGGTGCGCCTGCAACCCACCCAGACCACCCTGACCGAAGACGATATCGACGCGGTCTGCGCCCGCATCATCGAAAAGGTCGCCAAGGCCACCGGCGGCACCCTGCGCGGATAGCTGTGGATTTCCGTCCGTAGGGTTCATTCCCTTGACCGGCGCGCGCACGGCGGGCGTGGAAGATGAGTATTTTTTCGAGAGGATGGGGGAAGAGCGTTTTCTCGGACGCGCAAGGTGGGGGGCTGATGGGGCGCAGCGCGCGCCAGGGCGCGGATCGCAACCTTGGTTAACGATTGTTAAACCCTCAGGCCCTATGCCTGATCAAGGGGACAGGGGGCGACATGGTTGCGCGGGCCTATACGGTGGCATTCGAGGGGGTCGAGGCCCGGATGGTAGAGGTGCAATGCGCGATCAGTGCAGGCCTGCCCGCCTTTACCATCGTCGGCCTGCCCGACAAGGCGGTGTCGGAGGCCCGCGAACGGGTGCGCGCGGCGCTGACCGCGATGTCGATCGCGCTGCCCTCGAAACGCATCACCGTCAACCTGTCGCCCGCCGACCTGCCCAAGGAAGGCTCGCATTTCGATCTGCCGATCGCGCTTGCCCTGCTCGCCGCGCTTGAAATCATCCCTGCGGATACCGTTGAATCGACCGTGGCGCTGGGGGAGTTATCCCTTGATGGGCGGCTGATCGCGGTGATCGGCGCGCTGCCCGCCGCCATGGCCGCCGCCGAAGAAGGCCGCACCCTGCTTTGTCCGCGCGCCTGCGGCGCCGAGGCGGCATGGGTCGGCGCAACCCAGGTCATCGCCGCCGCCTCCCTGTCCGAGGTGATCCGCCATTACACCGGCCAGGCCCCCCTTGCCCCCGCCCAGCCGGGCGAGGTCACCACCGATCCCGGCGGGCGCGACCTGCGCGACGTGAAGGGCCAGGAACGCGCCAAACGCGCCCTTGAAATCGCCGCCGCGGGCAGGCACCACCTGCTGATGACCGGCCCGCCCGGTTCCGGCAAATCCATGCTGGCCGCGCGCCTGCCCGGCATCCTGCCGCCGCTTTCGGCGCAAGAGGCGCTGGAAACCTCGATGATCCATTCGCTTTCGGGCCTTTTGGACGATGGCGGCATCTCGCGCACCCGGCCATTTCGCGAACCGCATCACACCGCCTCGATGGCCGCCATCGTCGGCGGCGGACGCGGCGCCAAACCCGGCGAGATATCGCTTGCCCATAACGGCGTGTTGTTTCTCGATGAATTTCCCGAATTTCCGCGCGCCGTTCTCGAAACCCTGCGCCAGCCGATCGAAACCGGCGAAGTGGTCGTCGCCCGCGCCAATGCCCATATCCGATATCCCTGCCGGTTCCTGCTTGTGGCCGCTGCAAACCCCTGCAAATGCGGCTATCTTTCCGATCCCGCCCGCGCCTGCGCGCGGGTGCCCCATTGCGGCGAGGAGTATATGGGCCGCATCTCGGGGCCGTTGATGGATCGCATCGATCTGCGCATCGAGGTGCCGCCGGTCGCCTTCACCGATCTTGATCTGCCCGCCTCGGGCGACGATTCCGCCACCGTCGCCACCCGCGTCGCCCGCGCCCGCGCCACGCAGGACGCGCGCTTTGCCGCCGTGCCCGCGGCGCGCGTCAACGCTGATGCCGAAGGCGCGCTGCTGGAACAGGTGGCCAGCCCCGATGCCGAAGGGCGCGCCCTGCTGACCCGCGTCGCCGAACGCTTCGGGCTGACCGCGCGCGGCTATCACCGGGTGCTGCGCGTCGCGCGCACCATCGCCGATCTGGCGGGCGAAGCCACCGTGCAAAGCCCGCATGTGGCCGAGGCGATCAGCTACCGGCTGACCATCGGGCCCAAGGGCACCTGACCCGCCACGGCGCGATCAGCGGGTGATATCAGCGGCAAATATCAACGGCCAATATCAACGGGATGCGCATTTCGCCTCGATCACCTCCCAGATGCGGGCGGTGACATTGGTGCCATCGAATCGCTCCAGTTCCTGCAAGCCGGTGGGCGAGGTCACGTTGATCTCGGTCAGGTAATCGCCGATCACGTCGATGCCCACGAACACCTGCCCCTTCTCGCGCAGGATCGGGCCGATGGTGGCGCATATCTCCCGGTCGCGCGCGGTCAGCCCCACCTTTTCGGGCCGCCCCCCCACATGCATGTTCGATCGCGTCTCGCCCGCCGCGGGCACCCGGTTGATCGCGCCGACCGCCTCGCCATCGATCAGGATGATCCGCTTGTCGCCCCTGGCCACATCGGGCAGATATTTCTGGGCAATCAGCGGCTCGCGGTTGATGCCGGTGAAAAGCTCGTGCAGCGATGCAAGGTTGCGATCCGATTCCGGCAGGCGAAACACCCCGGCCCCGCCGTTTCCGTACAACGGTTTGAGGATGATGTCGCCATGTTCCGCCTTGAAGGCCCGCAACGCCCCCAGATCGCGGGCAATCATCGTGGGCGGGATAAGCCCGGGAAAACGCAGCACCAGCAGCTTTTCGGGCGAATTGCGTACCCAGAACGGATCGTTGACCACCAAAGTGTGCGGATGCACCATCTCAAGCAGATGCGTGTTGGTGATATACCCCATGTCAAAAGGGGGATCCTGGCGCAGCCACACAACGTCAAGATCCGCCAGATCCACCTCACGCTCGGCCCCCAGGGTAAAGTGGTTGCCCTTCTCCCGGCGCAGTTCCAGCGGCCAGCCCCGCGCCACAACCCGGCCATCACACCATGCCAGCCGATCGGGCGTATAGAAAAACAGGCTGTGCCCGCGCGCCTGTGCTTCTTCGCCGATGCGAAAGGTGCTGTCGGCGTCAATATTGATGGCCTCCACCGGATCCATCTGAAGTGCCACTTTCAGGCCCATGCGTTTTCCCCCGTTGCCGCGCAGCAGATGTCGCAACACGCGCTGAAAAGATCAATGGCCGAAAGCATTCTCGATGATTTCAATGCGCCCCGCCTGATCGACCAGCGCCACATCAAAGCGCAGCGCGCTGTCCTGACCATCGGGTTCCCCCGCCAGAAATTCGCTGGCCGAGGCATATATCCGCGCCATCTGTCGCGCCGTCACCCGTTCTGCCGCCCGCGCGAAAGTCCGGCTTTTCTTGACTTCGACAAACACCAGCCCCGCGGAATCGCGTGCGATCAGGTCGATCTCGCCGCCCGATCCGCGCCAGCGCCGCGCCGTGATCGCATGGCCCGCCCGCGCATAATGGCGTTCAACCGCACCCTCGGCCGCCAATCCACCGTGATAGGCCATTGCCCCGCGCGACGCACGGGCCACTGCGCCATCCATCGCCATTCCACCGTTCATTCATCCCCTCCTCGTGCCAAAGCCGCCTGATAAACCACGCGCCGCGGCAGGCCCAG
>JACIYW010000101.1 GCA_014359745.1 Paracoccaceae bacterium
CCGAATATCCCTCAGCACCGATCTTGCCATGAAGAGGGCAGATCGCCGAGGGGAAATGTGATCATCCGGGATGGGACATCTGCACATTGCCGACTTTCGAGACTTTCCCATCGCTCGCCCGCCCCTGTCACCTACTCTCCCACACTCCCCGCTCCACCCCAGCCAGCAGGTCGCCCTAATTGGCGCAACCCTCGCCCCCCCCGGCTGCCCCCCGGTTCAGGGCGGGGCCGGTCCCTTCGGGTCAGCCTCCCCCTTACCCGTCACCCCCTCCCGCAGGTTGCTCCGAACCCTGTCGGCACGGCCCGGCAGGGGGGGGCCGGGCGGGCAAGGGGCCCGCGCCCTGTCGGGACGCGGTATGTACGCAATATGTACGCAAGATGTACGGCGCGCCGCCGCCCCGGACCGGGCAATTCCGGTGCTGGCGGTCGGCGCCGTTTGCGCCTATCGTGATCCTGTCGCCGCGTCTTCGGTCCTGTTCGGGGGCGGCCATCTCATGCAGAAAGGTCAAGATGTTCAGCAAGATCCTGATCGCCAATCGCGGCGAAATCGCCTGCCGGGTGATTGACACCTGTCGCCGCCTGGGCGTTGAAACCGTTGCGGTTTTTTCCGATGCCGATGCCGGTGCCGCCCATGTCGCCATGGCCGATCAGGCCGTGCATATCGGCGGTTCCGCCCCCGCCGACAGCTACCTGCGCGGTGCTGCGATCATCGCCGCGGCACAGGCGACGGGCGCGCAGGCGATTCATCCAGGCTACGGATTTCTAAGCGAAAATCCCGATTTCGTCGAGGCTGTGGTTGCGGCGGGATTGGTGTTTGTCGGCCCCTCCGCACCCGCGATCCGGGCCATGGGCCTCAAGGATGCGGCCAAGGCGCTGATGGAAAAAGCCGGGGTTCCGGTGGTGCCCGGATACCACGGCACCAATCAGGAGGGCGACCATCTTTCCGGCGCGGCGGATGCCATCGGCTATCCGGTTCTGATCAAGGCGGTCGCAGGCGGCGGCGGCAAGGGCATGCGCCGGGTTGACCGCGCGGCGGATTTCGCCGATGCCCTCGCCTCCGCCCGGTCCGAGGCACGCGGGGCTTTTGGCAATGATGCTGTTTTGATTGAGAAATATATCGAAATGCCCCGCCATATCGAGGTGCAGGTGTTCGGCGACGGCACCAGTGCGGTGCATCTTTTTGAACGCGATTGCTCCCTCCAACGCCGCCATCAGAAGGTGATCGAAGAAGCCCCGGCGCCGGGCATGACGCCCGAGATGCGCGCCGCCATGGGGCAGGCGGCGGTCCGTGCGGCCGAGGCGATCGGCTATAGCGGCGCGGGCACGGTGGAATTCATCGTCGACGGGTCGGACGGGCTGCGCACCGATCGATTCTGGTTCATGGAGATGAACACGCGCCTGCAGGTCGAACACCCTGTGACCGAAGCGATCACCGGCGTCGATCTGGTCGAATGGCAATTGCGCGTCGCAGCGGGAGAGGCCTTGCCCGCGCGTCAGGACGACCTCACCATCACCGGCCACGCGTTCGAGGCCCGGCTTTACGCCGAGGATGTGCCCGCCGGTTTCCTGCCCGCCACCGGGCGGCTGACGCATCTGGCCTTTCCCGAAGGTTGCCGGGCGGATTCTGGCGTGCGGGCGGGGGATGTGATTTCGCCCTTTTATGATCCGATGATCGCCAAGGTCATCGTGCACGGGCCGACGCGGGCGGTGGCGCTGAACCGGCTTTACGCCATGCTGTCGGGCACCGAGGTGGCGGGATCGGTCACCAATCTTGCGTTCCTGCGCAGGCTGGCCCGGCACCCCGATTTCGTGGCCGGGGTGGTGGATACCGGGCTGATCGGGCGGGATCTGGCGGATCTGGCGGCGGATACGGAACCCACGCCCGCCTGCCGTGCCCTTGCCGCCCTTGCGGCCCTTGGGCTGGAACGGGCCGCGCCGGAGCAGTCCGGGTTTGTCCTGTGGGAACCGATGCAGCACAGCACCCGTTTTCGCTGGCGCGATACCGAGATTTTGGCGCGGGTGGTGGTGCGCGCCGTCGGCGCCTTCGAGGTGGAGGTGGATGACACGGTGCACAATATTTCGCGTGACGGCGATCACTGGATCGTCGACGGAGCGCGGATGCGGGCGCGGATCGCGACCGACAGTGCCGCGATCACCGTTTTCATGGGTGATGCCTTTACCTTTGAACGCATCGGCGCGCTGGAACGTGCGGTGGCGGCCGGGGCGCGGGCCGATCTGGTGCCCGCGCCGATGCCTGGGCTGGTCAAGGATGTGTTCGTCAGCGTCGGCCAGCCGGTCGCGCCGGGGGATAGGCTGGCGGTGCTGGAAGCGATGAAGATGGAACATGTGCTGACCGCCAGCCATGACGGGGTGGTGGCCGAGGTGATGTGTTCCCCCGGCACGCAGGTAGAGGCGGGCGCGGCGCTGATCCGGTTCGAGGCAGAGTGAGGGATCGGAGGAGCGCCGGGGTGAGTCGGCCCCCGGCAGGGCGGCGTCACGGCGCCGCGGCACAAGGCGGGCCCCGTCCGGTAAATCCCGGCATATATCGTGAAAACCCGTGCCAATGCGGGGGTTGAACACCCTTGGCTTTGGTTGACCCGGACAGGGCGCGGGGGTAAACCGGGCCGCGAGGGCGCAAGCGTCGCCGCACTGTAGCGAGGAGCCAACCGGTGGATGACCTGCTGAGAGACTATCTTCCGATCCTGATATTTCTGGCAATGGCCATCGGGCTGGGCCTTGTGCTGATCCTGGCCGCCGTGGTGGTGGCGGTGCGCAATCCCGACGCGGAAAAGCTGTCGGCCTATGAATGCGGGTTCAACGCCTTTGATGATGCGCGGATGAAGTTCGACGTGCGCTTCTACCTTGTCGCGATCCTGTTCATCATCTTCGATCTGGAAATTGCCTTTCTGTTTCCATGGTCGGTTGCCTTTGCGGATATCTCGATGACCGGGTTCTGGTCGATGATGGTGTTTCTGGGGGTTCTGACCGTCGGCTTTGCTTATGAATGGAAGAAAGGGGCGCTCGAATGGCAGTAAGCACCGCCTTGAATACCGCTGGCCCGGACCGCGAGGTTGCCACGCAGGGCCTGAACCGGGAATTGCAGGACAAGGGGTTCTTGCTGACCTCGACCGAAGACATCATCAACTGGGCGCGCACCGGGTCGCTGCACTGGATGACCTTTGGTCTGGCGTGCTGCGCGATCGAGATGATGCATGTGGCGATGCCGCGCTATGATGTGGAACGTTTCGGCACGGCACCGCGCGCCAGCCCCCGCCAATCGGATCTGATGATCGTGGCGGGCACCCTGACCAACAAGATGGCACCGGCGCTGCGCAAGGTCTATGACCAGATGCCAGAGCCGCGCTATGTGATCTCTATGGGCAGTTGCGCCAATGGCGGCGGTTATTATCACTACAGCTATTCGGTGGTGCGCGGCTGTGACCGGATCGTGCCGGTGGATATCTATGTGCCCGGCTGCCCGCCAACCGCCGAGGCGCTGCTGTATGGCATTTTGCAATTGCAGCGCAAGATGCGCCGCACCGGTACGATTCAGCGCTGAAAAGGGGCCGCAATGACCGAGGCTTTGGAAGAACTGGCAGCCCATATCGCGTTGAAACGTGGCGATGATGTCATATCGCATTCCATCGCGCATGGGGAGTTGACGGTTGCGGTTCCCCTGGCGTCAATCCCGGCGATTGTCGGGTTTCTGACCACGGATGCCACCTGCCGGTTCTCGACCCTGGTCGATATCACCGCCGTGGATTATCCCGAACGCGCCGAACGTTTCGATGTCGTCTATCATTTCCTGTCGATGTATCAGAACCACCGCATCCGCCTGAAGGTGGCGGTGCGAGAATCTGACATGGTGCCTTCGATCACGGCGCTGCACCCCTCGGCCGACTGGTTCGAGCGTGAGGTGTTCGACATGTTCGGCATCCTGTTTTCCGGCCATCCCGATCTGCGCCGCATCCTGACCGATTACGGCTTTCGCGGCCATCCGCTGCGCAAGGATTTCCCGACCACCGGCTACACCGAAGTGCGCTATGACGAGGTGGCCAAGCGGGTGGTCTATGAGCCGGTGAAACTGGTGCAGGAATACCGGCAGTTCGATTTCATGTCGCCCTGGGAAGGCGCGCATTATGTGCTGCCCGGCGACGAGAAGAAGGGTTGATCGGGTGACTGAGGAACCGACATTCCTGTTTGGCGTGGGGGCGACCAAGGCCGGCACAAGCTGGCTTTGGCGCTATCTGGCCGATCATCCGGAGTGTCATTTCCGCGCCATCAAGGAATTGCATTACTTCGACACCGTGGCGCAGAACCGCTTTGACGGCGCGCTGCGCCGGGCGCGGGCGGATCTGGTGGAACAGACCCGGCGGGTGGCGGATGGCGCGGCAGCGGCCAATCCCGCGCAGGCCGGACGCAAGCATCAAAAGCTGCGTGATCTGCAGGAATGGGTCGCGGTACTGGCGCGCCGGGCGCCCGATATTGCCGCTTACCGCGCCTATCTGACGGGTGGCCGGGGTGCGCGCCGGGTGGTGGGCGATGTGACGCCCGCCTATGCGCTGCTGCCGGTAGAACAGTTGCGTGACATGGCCGACGTGGCGCGGGATGTGCGCTTTGTCTACCTGATGCGCGATCCCGTCGCCCGCCTCTGGAGCCATGTGCGCATGCTGGCGCGGCGGTTGGCGGGGGTGGATGACTATGCCGGGGCGGCGCTGGCGCTGATCCGGCGGATCTGCGCGGGCGACGCCTCGGGGGATGCGGGCGGTATCGTGGCGCGCGGCGATTACGCGGGGGCGCTGGCGCGGCTGGATGCCGCTGTCGATCCCGCCCGGCTTTTGGTCATGTTTCAGGAAGACCTGATGACATTGCCGGGTGTTGCGCGGTTGTGCGGGTTTCTGGGCATCGCCACCAAGGCGGCGCGGTTCGATATGTTGGTGCATGCGGGCGTGCCGCTGGCGCTGCCGGTGGCGGAACGCGATGCGGCGCGGGCTTTTCTGCGCCCGCAATATGATGCGGTGGCGCGGCGGTTCGGCGATCTGCCGGAAGCGTGGCACATGAACGCCGGGGGTGTTGCGTGATCCTGAGACAAAAGACTTCCGATCAGACGTTTGATTGCCCCAAGGGGCGGCTTGGAGGGCGGAAATGATGGGCTATAGTTATGGATACATGTCGGGCGGCGGCGGTTTGATCATGATACTGGTCATGGCTGTCTTGCTGATCGTGCCGTTCTGGCGGTTGCTGCCCCGTTTCGGCATTCCGAACTGGGTGGGGATATTTGCGATAATCCCCCCCGTTGCGCTGATCTTGCTGTGGGTCATGGCGTTCAAGGACAAGCTGGATGAAGCCGGAGGCCGCGGATGATGGATGGCGGCTTTGACGATGTGCTGACGGGCGAGCAGCGCATTCGGAACTTCAACATCAACTTCGGCCCGCAACACCCTGCGGCGCATGGCGTTTTGCGTCTTGTCCTGGAACTGGACGGCGAGATAGTGGAACGTTGCGATCCGCATATCGGGCTGTTGCATCGCGGCACCGAAAAGCTGATGGAAAGCCGCACCTATCTGCAGAACCTGCCCTATTTCGACCGGCTCGATTATGTCGCGCCGATGAATCAGGAACATGCCTGGTGTCTGGCCATTGAGCGGCTGACCGGGGTTCAGGTGCCGCGCCGCGCCAGCCTGATCCGGGTGCTTTATTCGGAAATCGGTCGCATCCTAAGCCATCTTCTCAACGTCACCACCCAAGCGATGGATGTTGGCGCGCTGACCCCGCCCTTGTGGGGGTTCGAGGAACGCGAACAGTTGATGGTGTTCTATGAACGGGCTTGCGGGGCGCGGCTGCATGCCGCCTATTTCCGCCCCGGCGGCGTGCATCAGGATCTGCCGCCCGCGCTTCTGGACGATATAGAGGCCTGGGCCGATCATTTCCCCAAGACGCTTGACGATATCGACGGGCTGTTGACCGAAAACCGCATCTTCAAACAGCGCAACGCCGATATCTGCATCGTGACCGAGGAAGAGATCCAGCAATGGGGGTTTTCGGGGGTTATGGTGCGCGGATCGGGCCTTGCCTGGGATCTGCGCCGCGCGCAACCCTATGAATGCTATGATGAATTCGAATTTCAGGTGCCGGTTGGCAAGAATGGCGATTGCTATGATCGCTATCTTTGCCGGATGGAGGAAATGCGCCAATCCACCCATATCATCCGGCAGGCCATCGCCAAACTGCGCGCCGAACCGGGCGATGTTCTGGCGCGCGGCAAGATCACGCCGCCGTCGCGCGTCGAGATGAAAACCTCGATGGAGGCGCTGATCCATCACTTCAAGCTTTATACCGAAGGGTTTCACGTTCCGGCGGGCGAGGTTTACGCGGCGGTCGAGGCCCCCAAGGGCGAATTCGGCGTCTATCTGGTGGCCGACGGGTCGAACAGACCCTATCGCGCCAAGATCCGCGCGCCGGGGTTCTTGCATCTTCAGGCGATGGACCATGTGTCGCGCGGCCATATGCTGGCCGATGTGGCGGCGATCATCGGGTCGCTGGATGTGGTGTTCGGGGAGATTGACCGATGACCATGGCCACCCTTGCGGTGATCCTTTCGGTGGGCGGTATTCTGGTAACGGGGCTGTTGGCCGTGCTGTACGTCCGCGATCCCGTGCGCGGGTTGGCGCAGACCACGCACCGGCCGGAATTCCTGCCGCAGGTGATGGCGGATCGCTATAGCGCGATGTGCTTTCTGGCGCTCGGGGCCACGGTTTACGGGGATCTGAAAGTCATCGCCTGGCTGTTTACTGCCTTTGTGCTGATGGGATTTGCCGATGCCTGGATCTATGCCCGCGCCGGGCATCCCTATTTCAAACACCTGCTGTCCGGTGTTGCGGCCGCCGTCGTCGTTGCGGTGGCCGTTGCCGCGATGGCCCTGAGCGGAGCCGCCTGATGCTACGTCGTCTGCACAAAGACCAACCCGACGCCTTCGCCTTTACGCCCGCCAACCTGGCCTGGGCCAAGGGGCAGATTTCCAAATATCCCGAAGGTCGGCAGGCCAGCGCGATCATCCCGCTTTTGTGGCGCGCGCAGGAACAAGAGGGCTGGCTGTCGCGCCCCGCCATCGAACATGTGGCGGATATGCTGGGCATGCCCTATATACGCGCGCTGGAGGTGGCGACGTTCTACTTCATGTTCCAGTTGCAACCAGTTGGTTCTGTTGCACATATCCAGATTTGCGGCACCCTGTCCTGCATGATCTGCGGGGCCGAGGATCTGATCGGCGTCTGCAAGCAGAAAATCGCGCCCCATGCGCATGATCTGTCTGCCGACGGCAAGTTTTCCTGGGAAGAGGTCGAATGTCTGGGGGCCTGCGCCAATGCGCCGATGGCCCAGATCGGCAAGGATTACTATGAGGATCTGACGGCGGCGCGGCTGGCGGAAATCATCGATGAACTGGCTGCGGGGCGCGTGCCGCAACCGGGGCCGCAAAACGGGCGCTATGCCTGCGAACCGGCGACGGGGCTGACCAGCCTCAAGGATCACGAAAAGGGCCGGATGGCGCATAACGCCTCGGTCGCGGCGGCGGTGGCGTTGCAAGATACCGTCAAGCGCATCGATGGCACCGAGGTGCCGTTGATCACGCCGTGGCTGGGCAAGGCACCGGCCAAGGCGCCAGAGGAGGCCGCGCCAGAGGAATCAACGGCGCCCGCAACGCAATCGGCGGCGCAAAAGCCCAAGGCCCTGTCGGGCGCGCGGGGCGGGCAGGCGGATGACCTGAAAAAGATCAAGGGCGTCGGCCCCAAGCTGGAGGCGCTTTTGCACAGTCTCGGGGTGTATCACTTTGACCAGATCGCGGGCTGGACGCCCGAAGAACTGGCCTGGATCGATGACAACCTGACCGGTTTCAATGGCCGCGCCAGCCGTGATGAGTGGCAGGCGCAGGCGAAAACTCTGGCAGCGGGGGGCGAAACCGAATTTTCGGCCCGCGTTGACAAGGGGGACGTGTACTGAGACATGACCAGGGCCACCGGGGATAAAGCCGCGCGCGAAGCGGCGCAGGGCAGGCAGATCGCGCTGGTGATCGCGGCAACCATGGTGTTGTGGATCGGCGGCCAGTGGCTGGGTGGAACCTTTGGATGGCCGGTCAGGTATGTCTTCTTGTTCGATCTGGCGGCGCTTGCAGCGTTTTTCTGGGCGCTGGTGGCTACATACAGGCTTTGGCGCGCGCGCCGGGATAGTTGAAGGACGACACATGCTGCAAGATCAGGATCGGATCTTTACCAACCTTTACGGGATGCATGACCGCAGCCTGAAAGGCGCGCGTGCGCGCGGTCATTGGGATGGCACCAAGGAAATCCTGGCGCGGGGCCGCGACAAGATCGTTGAACAGATGAAGGCATCGGGCCTGCGGGGCCGGGGCGGGGCGGGGTTTCCGACCGGCCTCAAGTGGTCGTTCATGCCCAAGGAAAGCGACGGGCGCCCCGCCTATCTGGTGGTGAACGCCGACGAGTCCGAGCCCGGCACCTGCAAGGACCGCGAGATCATGCGCCATGATCCGCACACGCTGGTCGAAGGCTGCCTGATCGCGTCTTTCGCGATGGGGGCGCATGCCTGCTATATCTACATTCGCGGCGAATATATCCGCGAACGCGAGGCGCTTCAGACGGCGATTGACGAGGCTTATGACGCCGGGCTGATCGGCAAGAATGCCTGCAAATCGGGCTGGGATTTCGACCTTTACCTGCATCACGGCGCCGGCGCCTATATCTGCGGCGAGGAAACCGCGCTTCTGGAAAGCCTTGAGGGCAAGAAGGGCATGCCGCGCATGAAACCGCCGTTTCCTGCGGGCGCGGGGCTTTATGGTTGCCCGACCACGGTGAACAACGTCGAATCCATCGCCGTGGCGCCCACGATTTTGCGCCGGGGGCCGGAATGGTTCTCAAGCTTCGGTCGGCCCAACAATGTGGGCACCAAGATTTTCGCGATTTCCGGCCATGTCAACAACCCCTGCGTGGTCGAGGACGCGATGTCGATCCCGTTTGTCGAACTGATCGAGAAACATTGCGGCGGCATTCGCGGCGGCTGGGACAATCTTAAGGCCGTCATCCCCGGCGGCAGTTCGGTGCCCTGTGTGCGCGGTGAAAACATGCGCGATGCGCTGATGGATTTCGACTATCTGTCGAAGGAATTGCGCTCGGGTCTTGGCACGGCGGCGGTGATCGTGATGGATCAATCCACCGACATCATCAAGGCGATCTGGCGGCTGGCGAAATTCTACAAGCACGAAAGCTGCGGCCAATGCACCCCCTGCCGCGAAGGCACCGGCTGGATGATGCGGGTGATGGAACGGCTGGTGTCGGGCGAGGCCGAGATCGAGGAAATCGACATGCTGTTCGATGTGTCGAAACAGGTCGAAGGCCACACGATCTGCGCGCTTGGCGATGCGGCGGCCTGGCCGATTCAGGGCCTGATCCGCAACTTCCGCGACGAGATCGAGGACCGTATCAAGGCAAAACGCACCGGCCGCGTTTCAGCCGTGGCGGCGGAGTAATACCATGGCAGACCTACGCAAAATCATCATCGACGATATCGAGGTAGAGGTCGATCCACGCCTGACCCTGATTCAGGCCTGTGAACAGGCGGGCGTGGAAGTGCCGCGTTTCTGTTATCACGAACGCCTGTCGATCGCGGGCAACTGCCGGATGTGCCTGGTCGAGGTGGTGGGCGGCCCGCCCAAGCCTGCGGCAAGCTGCGCGATGCAGGTGAAAGACCTGCGCCCCGGCCCCGAAGGCGCGCCGCCGGTGATCAAGACCAATTCGCCGATGGTCAAGAAGGCCCGCGAAGGGGTGATGGAATTCCTGCTGATCAACCATCCGCTGGATTGCCCGATCTGCGATCAGGGTGGCGAATGCGATTTGCAGGATCAGGCGATGGCTTACGGGGTGGATTTCAGCCGCTACCGCGAACCCAAGCGCGCCTCTGAGGATCTGGATCTTGGCCCGCTTGTGGAAACCCACATGACGCGCTGCATTTCCTGCACCCGTTGCGTGCGCTTTACCTCCGAGGTGGCGGGGATCACCCAGATGGGCCAGACCGGCCGCGGCGAGGATGCGGAGATTACCAGCTATCTGAACCAGACGCTCGACAGCAATCTTCAGGGCAACATCATCGATCTGTGCCCGGTGGGCGCGCTGGTCTCCAAACCCTATGCCTTTACCGCCCGCCCGTGGGAGTTGACCAAGACCGAAACCATCGACGTGATGGATGCGCTGGGGTCGTCTGTCCGCGTCGATACCAAGGGGCGCGAGGTGATGCGCATCCTGCCCCGCAACCATGACGGCGTGAACGAGGAATGGATTTCCGACAAGACCCGGTTCGTGTGGGACGGGCTGCGCAAACAGCGCCTTGACCGGCCTTACCTGCGCGAGAATGGCCGCCTGCGCCCGGCGACATGGCCCGAGGCGCTGGCCGCCGCCGCCAAGGCGATGACGGGCAAAAAGGTGGTGGGCCTGATCGGCGATCTGGCCCCGGTCGAGGCGGTATTTGCGCTGAAATCGCTGATCGAGGGGCAGGGCGGTTCGGTCGAATGCCGCACCGATGGCGCGCAACTGCCCGTGGGCAATCGATCAGCCTATGTGGGCACGGCGCGGATCGAGGATATCGACGCCGCGCGCGCGATCTACCTGATCGGAACCAACCCGCGCGACGAGGCGGCGGTGCTCAATGCCCGCATCCGCAAGGCGTGGACACTGGGCGCGGATGTGTACCGTTTCGGCCCGCCAGCCGATCTGACCTATCCGGTGGTTGAGATGGGCGCGGGGCGCGATGCGCTGGTCGCGGCGGTGAAGGATGCAAAACCCTTGGACAAGCCCGCGCTGGTGATCGTTGGGCAGGGCGCCCTGACCGAGGCCGATGGCGCGGCGGTGCTGAGCCAGGCCATGAAACTGGCCGAAGGGCTG
>JACIYW010000102.1 GCA_014359745.1 Paracoccaceae bacterium
ATCCTTGCCTGCGTGAACCTTCCCTGCCCTCTCAAACCTCGATCCAGATCGTGACCGGCCCGTCATTGACCAGCGCCACGGCCATATCGGCCCCGAATTGCCCCATAGCCACCGGCACATCGGCCCCCGCCAGCGCCTCGGCAAAGCGCTGATAAAGCCGCGCGCCTTCGTCCGGTTCGGCCGCCGCCGAAAATCCGGGCCGGTTGCCGCTGCGCATATCGGCGGCCAGCGTGAACTGGCTGACCACCAGCGCCGCCCCGCCGGTATCGGCCAGCGACCGGTTCATCCGCCCCGCCGCGTCCCTGAAGATGCGCAGCCGCGCTACCTTGCCCGCCATCTTGTCGGCCTCGGCCACGCCATCGCCGCGCATCGCGCAGATCAGCACCAGAACCCCCGCGCCGATCTCGCCCACCACGGCGCCGCCCACCGAAACCGATGCCTGCGACACCCGCTGCACCACCGCCCGCATCAGCGCCCCGGGCCGTCGCAAGGCCACAACGTGCCGCCCGATTTGACACAGATCATGGCAAAATCCCCGCTTCCCATGGCATTGAACCCCGGAATTACTTCAAACACAAGGAGACCAGAATGGTGGAATCATCCTACGGTGCGGGGTTCTGGCCCTCGCTTTACGAACCATTCCGCAAAGTCGGCACGCGTCTGGCCGAATGGCTGGCACCTGCCTCCGAAGCATCTTCAGACAAGGATGCTTACCGTATCGGCATCGAACTGCCGGGCGTTGATCAGGCAGACATTCACCTTACCCTGGATGACGGCCTGATCACCGTCAAAGGCGAAAAAAAGACCAGCCGCGAAGAAAAGGGAGACACCTGGTATTTCAGCGAACGCCAGTTCGGTTCTTTCAGCCGCAGCTTTCGCCTGCCCCCCGACGCCGACGAAAGCGGCGTCAGGGCAGATATGAAAGACGGCGTCCTGACCGTGACGATACCGCGCAAAACACCCCAGAAATCCGAAGGTCGGCGCGTCGAGATCAACAAGATGTAACCAGCGGCCAGACCGGGCGGCCAGACCGGGCGGGGGGCACCGCGCCGCCGCCCGGCCCTACCCGTTGCGGATCACCGCAACCGCCCCGATCACCACCGCGACCGCCAGCACCGCAAACCCGATCTTCCACACCGACCAGGGCCGTTCCCCCTGCACCTTGCCGCTTTGCCCGTTGACGATGAACCGATAGCTTTTGCCGCGATAGCGATAGGCCGCCATCCAGACCGGCAACAGCACATGTTTGAACGTCTCGTCGCGCCAGTCGGTCTCAAGCCCGGTGATCACCTGCCGGTCGCCGCCGATATCGCGCCGCACGTCCTGCTCTATCTGCGCCTGCATGATCTGGCGCGCGATCCTGTGGCCATCCGCCAGCGGCACGGTATAGGCCTCGGCCCGGAACCCGGCCAGATAGTCGGGATGATAGGCCACCAGCGCGCTGAAATCCCAGGGCTGCAATCCGTCGGCATGGTGGCGCGGCAGGCTGTTTGACGCGATCACCGCCACATCGTCGAAATCCCGCGCCACCCGGCCCGAAACATCGGCCCAGCGGATCACGGTCTCATATTCCTTGCCGCGCCTGACGCGCCGCGCCACACCGCGCCGCCCGCGATAGCGGCTGCGGCTGGACCCGTCAAAGGTCCAGCAGGGCGCATAAAGCCCGGCCATCCTGCGCCCCTTGCGGGCATAGTCCCGCAACCCGTTCGGCGCAAACCACAGCCCGCCCAGCCAGCGATCCATCGCCTTTTGCGCCTCGGCATCGCCCAGTTTGAACGGGATGACCGCCTGCGGCTTGATATGGCGATGGGTGCCGGTATCGCTGACGATGGGCGCCGCGCAATAGGGGCATTCCCGCGCATGCGCCGCCTCCGATACCTCGACCTGCGCGCCGCAGGACGGGCAGGCGAGCACCCGCGTCTCCTCCATCGCCGCCTCGGGCAGGCCGACGTTCAGTGCCGCGTACAGATCCAGCTCCCCCAGCGCCGCCTTGCGCCGCCCAGCGCCCGCAGCCGGGATCGCCTGCACATGGCCGCAGTGATCGCAGCGCAATTCGGTCTGTCCGGGCGCAAAGCGCAGATCGGCCCCGCACTGGCTGCACGGATACTGGCGATCCCCCGCCGTCCTCATCGGATCAGACCCCAGGTGGTGGCGGTGGCGGCATCACGGTGAAAAGCTGCGCCAGTTCCACAATATCCCCCGCCGGTTTCCAGCCATCCTGCCCGGCGGTCCAGACCATCGTCGCCCGGCTCAACCCCCCGTCACGCGCCATCCGTCCCAGACTGGCCCGCGAATAGGGGCCGTGGGTCGCGCCGTTCTCGGCGATATGCCAGACATGTTCAACGGGCGGCGGCGGCGGCGCGGGGGGGGCTGCCACAGGTGCTGCCTGCTGCGGCACCGCCCCCCATGGCCCGGCCTGCGCCATCTGCGCGGCCATGCCCATGCCAAGGCCGGCCCCCAGCCCCGCGCCCATGCCACCACCCGGTTGTGCCGCCGCCGCCGTCATCGCCTCGGCGGCCGAAAACTGCGCATAGCGGTTCAGATCCCCCACGATCCCCATCGATGTGCGCTTGTCCAGCGCCGCCTCGACAGCGGGCGGAAGCGAGATATTCTCGATATAGAACTCGGGCACCTCCAGCCCATAGGCATCGATGGCCGGCGCGATCGCCCCGGCAATCAGCCGACCCAGATCGGCGGTGTTCGCCGCCATATCCAGAACCGGAATCTTCGACGCCGCCAGCGCCCGCGATACCTCCTGCAAGATCACGTTGCGGATCTGAAAGGTGATCTCGTCGGTGGTGAACTCGCCATCGGTGCCCACCACCTCGGTCATGAACCGCGCGGCTTCCCTGACCCGGATCGTATAGGTGCCAAAGGCCCGCAGCCGCACCGGCCCGAATTCGGGATCGCGCAGCATGACCGGATTCTTGGTGCCCCATTTCAGATCGTTGAACCGCACCGTCGAGATGAAATACACCTCGGACTTGAACGGAGACCGGAACCCGTGATCCCAGTGCTGCAAGCTGGTCAAAACCGGCATGTTGTTGGTTTCCAGCATGTAAAGGCCGGGGGTGAACACATCCGCCACCTGCCCCTCATGCACGAAAACCGCCACCTGCCCCTCGCGCACCGTCAGCTTGGCGCCGTATTTGATCGCGTGGCCCTCGCGCTCGAACCGCCAGACCATGGTGTCGCGGCTGTCACCCGTCCAGTGGATGACATCGATGAATTCACCCTTCAGAAAATCGAAAATCGCCATACCCGTCTCCTCGTGCCACTCACCCGCCCATATTTCATCTTGGCCCAAATACTCCCGCCGGAGGCAAGCCACAGCGCCCCACATCGGGGCAGCGCGCGCCTCAACTCTCACCGCCCAGCAATTCCACCGCGATCGCCTCGGCAATCGGGCGCGCCTCGGCCTCGGTCATGCCGGGGCGCAGGCGCGGATCGTAAAGCATGCGCAACAGCAATTCATCATGGCGCGTCAACAGCGCGAATTCCTCGTCATCGTTAAAGATCGACGGGCGCGCCTGCGGGCTGTCATTGGCCAGGCCCAGCCCCTGCGCGATCTCCTCGTGGTAACACGCCATGCGCATCAGGTCGGGATGTTCGCCGCGCACCACCGCCACCGCGCGGGCATAGCGGTACTCCGCCCCGTCAGAGAACGCGAACACCAGGCAGAACGTGTCGGGGTTCAGCCCGATGATGGTGCGCACCGGCCCGGCCCCGATCCCCGGCATCAGGGCGCGCAGCCGCGCGCCGCTGGCCCGGCGTTCATCCTCACTTAACACCAGCACATGATAATTCGCCGCCTCGGCCGAATCGGCCATGCTGATCGGATGCCCGGTGATCCGCGCCAGCCGCGCCACGAAATCGGTCACCGCGCGCCGGTCTTTCTCCTGCACGGCCACCGGGATCGAGGGCCCGAATTCCAGGTTGATGCGCACCGGCCCTTCCCAACGGCGCAGCTTGCTGGCGCTCGATCGCTGCACCATCGATCCGCCAACCGGGGTGTATTCGTCAAACAACGCGATGCGGATGAAATCGCGGGCCAGCATGCGGGCGTTGAACGGCGTATCGGGGCCGCCGCCATCGGTGCGCAACTGACCCCGCGTCAGAAGGCTTGCCTGAACCCGCGCCAGGTTCTGCGCCACCTGTCGGCTCTCGGCCGATGGCGGGGGCGGGGTGGCCGGGGCGGGTGGCGGCGGCACCGGCCCCGCATCGGGCGGCGGCCCCCCGTCGCAGGCCGCCAGCGCCAACGCCAGCCCCCCCGCCAGCCATGCCCCCCGCATCCCGGTTATGAATGGGCACGCCCGCACGCGGTGATCAGCCCTGCACGGCCGGGGTGGGTGCCCCGTCCACCTTGGCGTCTGCCCTGGCTTTGGCCTGGGCCAGCGTCTCGCGCAGATCCGCCTCCATCTTCTGCAAATCCGCCTCGGCGGCGGCGCGCTTGGCCTTGCCCGCATCGGCAATCGCCAGGCTTTCGTTGATGGTGGCAATCAGCGTGGCATTGGCCTTTTTCACCGCTTCGATATCGAACACCCCGCGCTCCATCTCTTCACGCACGATCCGGTTGGACTGTTGCAGGTTCTCGGCATTGGCCGTCAGCAACTCGTTGGTCAGATCGGATGCCGCGCGCACCGCCTCTGCCGCCTCGCGCGACCGCTGGATCGTCACCGCCTGCGCAAGCTGGGTTTCCCAAAGCGGCACGGTGTTGACCAGGGTCGAATTGATCTTGGTGACAAGCGATTTGTCATTCTCCTGCACCAGCCGGATAGAGGGCAGCGATTGCATCGTCACCTGCCGCGTCAGCCCAAGATCATGCACCCGGCGTTCCAGATCGTCGCGCGCCGCGCGCAGATCGCGCAATTCCTGCGCGCGCAGGATCTTGTCATCGTCGGATGCCGCCGCGATCCCGGCCTCCTTGGCCGGGATCACGGTCGTGTCGATCTCGGCCAGCTTGGCCTTGCCCGCCGCGATGTAAAGCCCCAGTTCCTCGTAAAAGCGCAGGGTCTTTTCATACAGCAGATCCAGCGATTTCACGTCTTTCAGCAGTTTCGTCTCATGGTTCAGCAGGTTGTCGGTGATCTTGTCGATCTGGCCCTGAATTGATTCGTATTTCGCGACGAACTGCGCAAAGGGCGCGGCCTTGCCGGTCAGCCGTTCCCACCAGCTTTTCTGGCGCCGCACATCCAGCTCCGACACCGAAAACCCGCGAATGGTGGTGACGATCTCGCGCAGGCTGTCGCCCGCCGGGCCCACATCCTTGTTCTTCACATCCTGCAACATGGCTTGGCTGATCTGCTGCAATTCCGCCTGCGCCGCCGACCCGAATCCGATGATCGAACCGCTGTCGGAAATATCCACCTCGTTCATGCGTTTGCGGATGCTTTCGGCCAGCGGCGCCGGGGCGGCCTCCAGCAAGATCACCTCGTCCGATGGTTCGGCCAGGGTTGCCGCGACCGTTTCCACCTCTGCCTGCACTGCCATGGCCTGCTTGCGTACAGTATCCGACATCTCAATTCCTTCCCCTCAGAAAGGCCCGCAGGCCGGGTCAATGCCGTGTATCGCGCAGCCCGTCACGGCCAAGCCGTTCGCGCAACACCGCGATTTCAATATCCAGATCCTCGCGGTCATTGGCCAGCAAAGACTGTGTGCGCGCGGCAAAATTGCTTTCCAGATCGGTCAGAAGCGCCACGAAATCCGCGCGTGCCCCGGCATCCCGCCGGGTCGCCGAAAGGCCCGCGAATTTCACCGCCGCATCGCGCGCGCCCAGAATGTACACGCCCAGATATTTGCGCGCCGCCGTCAGGTCGCGCGGGTCGTTTTCCACGGTGCGAAACATCGCCCGCGCCGTCGCCTGAAACGCCGCCACCCGCTCCACCAGCGCCCTGTCGCCGGTCGCGCGCACAGCCCTGGTCATGGCGGCCAGATGCTGCTCGGCCTCGGCCACCGCGCGCGCCACCCGGTCGGCCTGAAACCGGTCGATCCCCTCGGCGGCCTTGTCGCGCAACGGATCAAGGCCAAAGGCGGCAAGATGCAGGGCAGCACCCAGCACCGCGAAAATCGCCGCCGCCAGCCCGCCAGCCCCCATCCCGCCCAGCGCCAGCCCCGCCCCCATCAGCACCGATCCGAAAATCTTGCGCGGGATGGCCGGGCGCCGCGCCACCTTGCGCGCCTCATAGGCCTCTTGCGCCAGCAACCCCTCGCGCGTCAGCCAGGCCGCAAGCAACAACACCGCGCAGGCCCCAAGATCCAGCGCAAGGCCCAGCGGTTCCTGAAAAAACGCCCGCATACCAAACACCACCGGCATCAGGAACAACACGTTGATCCGCGCCCCCGCCCGGCCCCGCCGTGCCGGGGGCCTTGCAGGCCCCGCACCTGTCGGCCCCGCGCCCCCGTCCGTCGCACCGGGGCTGAACCTGCCGCCAAACCGCGCCGCCATCAGCCGCGCCCCGTTGCGGCAACATAGATCATCAACGCCAAAAGCGCGAAATACGCCAGCTTCTGCACCCCGGTCGCCGACATCACGCCCCCGTTACCCTACCTTACCGGTGCCACTATACCCGACGCAGCGGCCGCTTGCCACCACGCCCGCCCCCCGCGGGCGGCCGCGCCGGGCCGGGCCGGTCCGCACCCGGCGTCGCCCCACCTTTCGCCCCACCTTTCGCGCCGGGGCCAGATCCCGGCGCGCGCGGCGCAACCTTGCGCGGGGCGCGCGCCTTGGCGGTGCCCACCGGCGCCTCTGTCTCGGGCGCGCCATCGCCGGTGCCCAACTGATCGCGCAGCACCCGCGCCTTGACCTCTTCCACCGCCCCCGCCGCGATAGAGCCCAGCTTGAACGGCCCGTATCCCACCCGGATCAGCCGGTTCACCTCCAGCCCCACGGCTTCCATCGCGCGGCGGATCTCGCGGTTCTTGCCCTCGCGCAGCCCCACGGTCAGCCAGGCGTTGGCGCCCTGCTGCCGGTCCAGCACCACCGACATGCCCTGAAACCGCTCGCCCTCAACCACGATGCCCTTGCGCAACGTCTCCAGCCGCGCCTCTTCGGGCACCCCGTGCACCCGCACCCGATACCGCCGCAACCAGCCGGTTGACGGCAGTTCCAGCCGCCGCTTCAGCCCGCCGTCATTGGTCAGCAGCAACAACCCTTCGGATGTGATGTCCAGCCGCCCCACCGGCATGACGCGCGGCATCCCCTCGGGCAGGTTGTCAAACACCGTCGCGCGGCCCTTTTCATCCTTGGCCGTCGTCACCAGGCCGGGCGGCTTGTGATAAAGCCACAGCCGCGCGGGCTCTGCCTCGGCCAGCGCCACACCATCGACCGAGATGCGATCTTTCGGCCCGACATTCAGCGCCGGGCTGTCGATTGCGCGGCCGTTCACACGCACACGGCCCTCGGCAATCATCCGCTCCGCCTCGCGCCGCGAGGCGACGCCCGCGCGCGCCAGCACCTTGGCGATCCGCTCGCCGGTTTTCGGGTCATCATTCATGGCCCTGACATAGCGCCAAACACCGCCCGGCGAAAGCGCCTTGCGCAACCCGCCCGCGCATTGCATCAAACCCCATGACCCGCTTTCACAGCCACATGGAAACCGCCCTGGATGAGGCGCGCGCCGCCGCCCGGCGCGGCGAGGTGCCGGTGGGCGCGGTGATCATCACCCCCACCGGCCAGATCGCCGCCCGCGCCGGCAACCGCACCCGCGAAACCCACGACCCCACCGCCCATGCCGAGATTCTGGCCCTGCGCGCCGCCTGCGCCGCTGCGGGGTCCGACCGGCTGCCGGGCCATGACCTTTACGTCACGCTGGAACCCTGCCCGATGTGCGCCGCCGCCATCTCCGCCGCCCGCATCCGCCGCCTCTATTACGCCGCCGCCGATCCCAAATCGGGCGGTGTCGCCCATGGCCCGCGCATCTTCACCCACCCCCAGGCCCATCACACCCCCGAGGTCTATGACGGGTTATCAGAGGCCGAGGCGTCATCGCTGCTGACACGGTTCTTCAAGGGGTTGCGCGATGTTTGACCCGATCGACGCCTATTGCGAACGGCTTGACCCCGGCTACTGGGCCGAACCGGCCAACGCCCTGACCAACGCCGCCTTCCTGATCGCGGCTTGGGTGATGTGGGCGCGCACGCGGCGCGCGGGCCTGCCCCATGCGCCCATGCTGATCGCCCTGCTGACGGCGATTGGCGTGGGGTCATACCTGTTTCACACCCATGCGCAGGGCTGGGCGGGGCTGGCCGATGTCATCCCGATCCTGCTGTTCATCCTCGCCTATCTTTACACCGCGAACCGCGCCTTTCTGGGGCTGCGCCCCTGGCCCGCGCTGGGCGCAACCGCGCTGTTCATCCCCTATGCGGCGGCGCTGGTGCCGGTGTTTTCAAAGCTGCCCTGGCTGGGATCGTCGGCCGGTTATGCGCCGGTGCCGGTGTTGATCCTGATCTATGCCGCGCTGCTTGCCCGCCGCGCCCCCGCCACGGCGCGGGGGCTTGCCATCGGCGCGGGGGTGCTGACCGTCTCGCTCGCGGCGCGCACGCTCGACGGGCCGCTTTGTCCCGCCATTCCCACAGGCACGCATTTCCTGTGGCACATCCTCAACGGGCTGATGCTGGGCTGGATGATCGAGGTCTATCGCCGCCATGGGCGCGCGCCGGAACCCCCGCGCGCCGCCGCGCGTTGATCATCAAACCGGTTGATCATCAAACCGAAGGAAACGCCGTGCCACAATCCCATCCCCCCCCAACCACCGGCCCGCTGCTGTTCCTGCGCGGCCCATCGGCGGCGACCGACGGGATCGCCGTCGCCGTGATCCTGCCCCGGCCCGAAGGCGCGCCAAGGCCCGACATCACCCACCCCGGCGGGGCGACCACCCCCACGCGCATCGCCCGGCAGGACGGCATCGATATCTGGCGCGCGGCCTTCGATCTGACGGGGGCCGGCGCGTGGTACGCGGTTGATGGCGCACGCTACCCGGTGCGGGCCGACCTGACGGGCGATCTGCACATCGCCTTCGTCTCGTGCAACGGGCAGGAGGCCGACGATCTCACCCGCGACCCCGCGCGCCGCAACCGGCTGTGGGCCGACCTGCTTGCGCGGCACCGGGCCGATCCGCTGCATCTGATGTTGCAGGGCGGCGACCAGATCTACGCCGACGAGGTGCTCGACGCCGATCCGGCGCTGAAAGCCTGGCGCAGGTATCGCCCGTCGGGCCGGGCACCCCTGTCGGCTTGGGACCGAACGGACCTGACGCAAACGCTGAACCACGCCTTCCTCGACCGCTATCTCGCCACGCTGGGCCAGCCGGAAACCGCCGCGCTGATGGCCGAGGTGCCGAGTTTCGCGATGTGGGACGACCACGATATCTGCGATGGCTGGGGATCGTTACCGACCGAACAACTCGATTGCGACATCGGTCGCCTGCTGTTTGCGGTCGCGCGGCGCTGGTTCCTGATCTTTCAGACCGGCACAGCCCCCGATGATCTGCCCGAGGCCGCGCCCGACCGGACCGGGCGCAACCTGACGCTGCACATCCCGTTGCCCGGCCTCGACCTGATCGCGCCCGACCTGCGCTCGGAACGGCGGCCAGAGATGATGATGGGGCCGACCGGCTGGTTTGCGGTCAAGGGGGCGCTGGCCCGGGCGACCGCCCCGCGCAGCCTGATCCTGTCGACCGTGCCCGCGCTCGGGCCGCGCCTGTCTCTGGTCGAGACAATGATGCATTACATCCCCCGCGCCCAGAAATACGAAGACGATCTGCGCGATCAATGGCAAAGCCGCTGGCACCGCGCCGAATGGCGGCGGTTTCTGCGCGCCATCACGGGCCATCACGAAGGCGGGCACAAGACCACGCTGCTGTCGGGCGAAATCCACCTTGCCACCCGCGCGACGATGGCCGGGCCCGGTACGCCCGTGCATCAACTGGTCGCCTCGGGCATTTCCCACGATCCGCCGCCGTGCGCCTGGGCCTGGACGCTGGGCGCGCTGGCGCGGCTGGGCGAGGCGCCGCTGCCCGCGCACCCGATCCGCCTGCATCCGCTGCCCGGCCACCGCACCATCTACCGCGCCGAACGCAACTACCTGCTGCTGCACCGCGAGGGGGCAGACTGGCGCGCGCGCTGGATCCTGGAAAACAGCGGGCCGACCCCCGGGATGGACCTGTAGCCCAAAAGGGAAACGGGGCGGGCGCATGCGACCCCGCGACAACCGACCGAAGGACACACGCCACCCCCCGGCGCCGGGTGTCGGTACGATGTATGTACGCAAGATGTACGCAAGATGTACGCGAATCATACCCCGCTTGCAGCCCGTCCCCGGTGCCGCTAAACCCTCTCAGACCGTTTGACGGAGGCCCCATGACCATCACCCCCGATACCGCCCGCAAGGTGGCCCATCTCGCCCGCATCCGCGTGGCAGAGGCCGATCTGCCCGCCCTGGCTGGCGAGCTCTCCAACATCCTGAATTTCATGGAACAATTGAACGAAGTGGATGTGGAGGGCGTGGAACCGATGACCTCGGTCACGCCGATGCGCCTGAAATGGCGCGCAGATGTGGTGGATGATGGCGGTATGCAACACAAGATATTGTCGAACGCCCCCGATGCCCGCGAAGGCTTCTTTGCCGTGCCGAAGGTGGTGGAATGACCGATCTGAACGCCCTTACCATCGCCACCGCCCGCGACGCGCTGCGCCGGGGGGATTTCACGGCGGTCGAACTTACGCAATCCAGCCTGCAAGCCATTGAAAATGCTGGCGTTCTGAATGCGTTTGTGCATCAGAC
>JACIYW010000103.1 GCA_014359745.1 Paracoccaceae bacterium
CGCGGATACTGATCTGCGGATCGCTCTACCTTGCCGGATCGGTGCTGCGCGAAAACGGTTAGCGCAGGTTGTGCTCAACCACACCCGCACGCTGACCGCCCAAGAAAACGCACTTTCCCATCCTCTCGAAAAAAATACTCAAATCCCGTCCCCGCCGTGCGCGTGCCGGGCAAGTCAAAGCACCTGACGGGCTGAAATCCGCTCCATTTCGCTGCTACCCCGAAACCCGGAATTTCACATGGGCAGAACATGGCCATATGGACTTGCAACGCATTTCATATGGTCCTATCTTGTTGCTCAGATAATGAAGGAGCGCCAATACATGGAAAACCTTGTTCTGGAACGTCCCGCACCGGACCGGCAGGGTGTCGCTCTCAAGGCCTTCGCGCGGATCGTGGATGCGTGGTCGCTGACCCTGCGGGAAGCGGCGGCACTTGCGGATATGTCGGACTCGACCTGGAAGCGGGCGAAGAAGCCCGGGTTTGCGGGGGATCTGACGCGGGACCAGATGCTGCGCCTGAGCGCGCTCATCGGCCTATTCAAATCGCTCGAGCTTTACTTCAACGAGCCGACCTCGCGGGACTGGGTGAAGCTGCCCAACCGGGGGCCGGAGTTCGACGGTGCGCGGCCTGTGGACGCGATGATCGAAGGGGGATTGCCCAGGATCCTGCGCGTGCGGGGCTATGTGGATGCGCTGCGGGGCGGGGTTTGAGGATCACCTCCGTCAACGACCGCGCCCTTGTCCGGCTGATTTCCGAGACCCACCACAAGCCCCCGGTGCTGCGAGGGCTGGTCGACAGCGACGAGGAGGCGGACATCCTCGCCGAGATCGAAGGCGAGACCAGTGCCCGCCTGATCGCGGAGCGCGAGGGCAGCCCCGCGTTAGACCGCCGCGAACTGGCCTTTGCGCGGCGGTCGCATGACCTGACCCTCTACGGGCAGAGCCATATCAACGCGGCCTTCACCTATACCCGCCCCACGGGTAACCGGTTCAACACCGGCGCGCGCGGCGCGTGGTATTGCGCCTGGGATATGCTGACGAGCGCGCAAGAGGTGGGGTTTCACCGTACCCGCGAGTTGGGCTTCATCGGCCGCTATGAGGACGAAGCGCGCTATGTGGAGTTGCTCGCGGATTTCATCGGCGATTTTCCCGATCTGCACGGAGAGGCTCACCTCACGCTCGATCCGGACCCGGAACGAGGCTACCCGGCAGGGCAGCGCCTTGCCGCGGAACTGCGATCAGAGGGGCATCGCGGGCTGATCTACCCCTCCGTGCGCCATCCGGGCGGGCGGTGCTTCGTCGCCTTCGATCCTGGGATCATCCAGAATGTCCGCCCTGGCGCGAGCTGGAAGCTTGTCTGGCAAGGTGCGCCCGACTTCACGATCGAGGGGCTGTAATGCCCCTCAAAATCTTCATGCAGTGCTTTAGCCTATCTCAATAGTGCATTGAACAGGATGTATATTCAACTCTATCATACATTCTCCAGCAGCACCTTCGCCTTCGCCTCCATCACCAGCCGCGCATCCTGCTGCGGCTTCGACCGGGCCACCGCCGTGATCCCGTTCCTGCTGCGTGGCGTCAACTTGCCGGGCATCGATTCCGTGATGCGCCCGACGCCCGATCGGGTGCGCGCGTGGAACCGGCTTTGCCGGGTTGGCGCAGCGGTAAATCCGTGCATGCCCGTGGTATTAGAGCGCTTTTCGGCCATTCATGACAACTTCCCTACCCACATTCACAAGATTGCGGCCCGGTTGTCGCTTTGGCGGCGTGACCGTAAGGGGGTGCAGTCGGAAAAGGTGGCAATCATCACGGCTGAATAACGGCGCCATGCCACGGCTGTTGCCAAAGGGCCCCGCATGCCGGGGCCCTTTTGTGTTGTGCCCGCGCGCGGCTACCGCTTGACCGGCTGACTGGCGCCCTAGATCAAGGGGGCTGACGCGGGAACAAGACCAGAATTCGGGGCAGAATGAACAGGATGGCACCGGTCCTTTGGTGGATCAGGCGGGATTTTCGCCTAAGCGACAACCCGGCGTTGATGGCGGCGGTGGGGCGCGGCGGGCCGGTTATTCCGGTGGTGGTGCATGACCCGATCGATGCGGCGCTGGGGGCCGCGCCGAAATGGCGGATGGGCCTGGGGCTGGCCGAACTGGGCGCGGCGCTGGACAGGGCGGGGTCGCGGCTGATCCTGCGGCGGGGCGATGCGCTGGACTGCCTGCGCGCGCTGCTGATTGAGACGGGCGCGCGGGCCGTGGTCTGGAACCGGCTTTACGATGAGCAGGCGCGCGCACGCGATGAGAATGTCAAGAAAACCCTGCGAAACGAAGGTATTGCCACCGAAAGCTTCGGTGGGCATCTGCTGTTTGAACCCTGGACGGTGGCCACCGGGCAGGGCGGGTTTTACCGGGTGTTCACACCGTTCTGGAATGCGGTGCGCGGGCGCGACGTGCCCGCCCCCACCAGCGCCCCAAAGCTGACAGCGCCCGACACCTGGCCGCAGAGCGAGACGTTGCAGGATTGGAACCTTGGTGCGGCGATGAACCGAGGGGCCGAGGTGGTCGCCCGCCATGTCTGCGTGGGCGAGGCGCGCGCGGCGGATCGGCTGGCGCGATTTGTTGATGAGAAAATACATGATTACAAAAGCCTGCGCGACTTTCCTGCCATGGACGCCACATCGCGCCTGTCCGAAAACCTGGCCTGGGGTGAAATCGGGCCGCGCCGGATCTGGGCCGCCGGGATGCGCGCCCGCGATGAAGGCCGCCCTGGCGCGGAAACCTTTCTCAAGGAACTGGTCTGGCGTGAATTTGCCTATCATCTGCTGTATCACACCCCGCATATTGCCAACCGGAACTGGCGCCCGGAATGGGATGCTTTCCCCTGGCGGGGCGACAATCCTGATGCGCGGGCCTGGCGGCGGGGGATGACCGGGGTGCCCCTTGTCGATGCCGGAATGCGAGAGATGTATGTGACCGGCACCATGCACAACCGCGTGCGGATGATTGCCGCCTCTTACCTGACCAAACATCTGATGACGCATTGGAAAGTTGGCCTGGATTGGTTTGCCGACTGCCTGATCGACTGGGATCCGGCCGCGAATGCCATGGGGTGGCAATGGGCGGCGGGGTCGGGGCCTGATGCGGCGCCGTATTTTCGGGTGTTCAACCCCGAAACCCAGGCGCAAAAATTCGATGGATCAGGGGAATACAGGAAAAAGTTCATCCTAGAGCTGGCGCAGACACCGGGGCCGGAGGCCGCAGATTACTTTCGCGCGGTGCCCCGTGGTTGGGGCCTTGGCACCCAAGCCGCCTATCCTGACCCGATCGTGGATCTGCCCACCGGGCGGGCGCGGGCACTGGCGGCTTATGGAAATCGCGGCGCAACGGGCTGACAAAAGGCTTGCAAAGCGCGATAATGGCGAAATCATAACAAGAAACGAGGGTGAAATGACGGTTTTCACAAGCACTGACGGCCACAGGGATTTGCCGCGTTATTTCGGGCAGGTGTTTCACACAGCGGCGGGCATGGCCTGCGGGCAGCTTGATTTCGTGCTGCCAGACGGGCGGCGTTTTCGTGCCACCGGCCGCGCGCCGGGGCCGGTGGCCGAACTGGTGGTTCATAACCCCGACCTGTTCGCCCGCCTGATCCGCGAAGGCGATCTGGGATTTTGCGAGGCCTATGTCGAAAGCTGGTGGTCAACCCCCGATCTTCAGGCCTTCATGGATCTGATCCATGCCGGCAATGACGAGATATACGACGGCTTTCCCGGCATGGGCCTGGTGCGCACCTTCGAGAGGATGCGCCACTGGCTGCGCGGCAATTCGCGGCGTCAGGCCCGCAAGAACATCGCGCATCACTATGATCTTGGGAATGATTTCTATCAGCTTTGGCTGGATGAAAGCATGACCTATTCCTCGGCGCTGTTCATGTCTGGGCAAGAGCCGCTGGAAACCGCGCAGCGGCGGAAATATGCCTCTATGGTCGATCTGATCGGGGTGCAACCGGGCGATCATGTGCTGGAAATTGGCTGCGGCTGGGGTGGGTTCGCCGAATATGCCGCGGCGGAACGCGGGTTGCGGGTGACCGGGCTGACAATAAGCCAGGAACAGCATGATTACGCCGTCGAACGCATCCGCCGCCTCGGCCTGTCCGACCGGGTGGAGATCCGCCTTCAGGATTACCGTGACAACACCGGCAGCTATGACGGCATCGCCTCTATCGAGATGTTCGAGGCGGTGGGCGAGAAATATTGGCCGATTTATTTCAAGACCTTGCGGGACCGTCTTAAACCAGGGCGCAAGGCCACGCTGCAAATCATTACCGTGCAGGATCGTCGTTATGATGTCTATCGTAAAGGCGTTGATTTCATTCAGAAATACATATTTCCGGGGGGAATGTTGCCCAGCCCCACGGCGCTGCGCACCGAAATCAGCCGCGCCGGGCTTGATCTGGGCGGATCGATCGAATTTGGCGACAGCTACAGCCAGACATTGCGCCGTTGGCACGAAACCTTCAACAATCGTTGGGATGATATCGCCCGCATGGGCTTTGACGACCGGTTCCGGCGGATGTGGAATTTCTACCTGACTTCCTGCGCGGGCGCGTTTCAGGGTGGAAATTGCGATGTGACGCAGATAACGGTGAACCGTCCATTGCTTTGAAAGGCAGATTTCATGCCGACCGCCGCCAGGCTTTTTGCCGCGATAGGGTTTCTGTTGATCGGCTATTTCGGTGCCGAGGTGGTCAAGCCGCATATGCCCGAAGGCACGCAGTTCGGGGCGTTTTCATTCGTGTGCGCGGGCATCGGCCTGCTGACCGGCTGGATCGTGATGGGCGGGCTGGTGGGCGAGGGGATGGTGCGCGCGGCCGGGTATGGCGTGCGGGTTTCGGTGACGCTGGTGTTCTGGGCGCTTCTGCTGTTCGCGATCTACGAGATGTTACGCCGCGCCACAAAGATGCGCTATGATGGCCCGATGGAGGCGCTGACAGCGGTGTTCGGCATCGGCTTGGAGTACGGGCGATATCTGCTGGCGCCCGATGTTCTGGCGGTGCTGCTGGGCGGCGGCGTATTGGTGGGTATGCTGTCCGAATGGGCCGCGCGGCGCTGGTCGTAACGCGCCAGGGGCCTTGGCGCAGGGCCGGTCGCTGCGCGCAAGCGGTTGAGTTTCCCGACCGTCCCGCCTATCAACGGGCAAACAACCAAGGACGGCAGAACATGGCCATTTACAGCGATCTGGCAGCGGCAATCGGCAACACCCCGTTGATACGGCTGAAAAATGCCTCGGACATCACCGGATGCGAGATTCTGGGCAAGGCCGAGTTCATGAATCCGGGCCAGTCGGTCAAGGATCGCGCAGCACTTTACATCATCCGCGACGCGGTGGCGCGTGGCCTGCTCAAACCCGGCGGCACGATTGTCGAGGGGACGGCCGGCAACACCGGCATCGGCCTTGCCTTGGTGGGCGCGTCGATGGGGTTTCGCACCGTCATCGTGATCCCCGAAACCCAAAGCCAGGAAAAAAAGGACATGCTGCGCCTTGCCGGGGCCGAACTGGTGCAGGTGCCCGCCGTGCCCTACAAGAACCCCAACAACTATGTGCGCTATTCGGGCCGTCTGGCCGAAGCGCTGGCGGCGACCGAACCCGACGGCGCGATCTGGGCCAATCAGTTCGACAATGTCGCCAACCGCCGCGCGCATCTTGAGACCACCGGCCCCGAGATCTGGGAGCAGACCGGCGGCAAGGTGGATGGTTTCATCTGCGCGGTGGGGTCGGGCGGCACCCTGGCGGGGGTGGCGGATGCGTTGCAGCCAAAGGGCGTCAAGATCGGGCTGGCCGATCCCGATGGCGCGGCGCTGCACAGTTACTACACCACCGGCACACTGCATGCCGAGGGTTCATCAATCACCGAAGGCATCGGTCAGGGCCGGATCACCGCCAATCTTGAAGGGTTCACCCCCGATTTCAGCTATAACATCCCCGATGCCGAGGCGCTGCCGATCGTCTTTGATCTGCTGGCGCATGAGGGGCTGTGCCTTGGCGGATCGTCGGGGATCAATGTGGCCGGCGCGATCCGGCTGGCGCGCGACCTTGGGCCGGGGCACACCATCGTGACGATCCTGTGCGACTATGGCACCCGCTACCAGTCCAAGCTGTTCAATCCGGCGTTTCTAAAGGAAAAGGGCCTGCCGTTCCCGGCATGGCTTGACGGGGCAGGGCGCGAGGTACCAGAGGTATTCACGGCATGAAGGTTTTCCTGCGTCTTCTGGTTCTGGGTATATTCCTTGGCGTCGCCATCAGCCATGTGTCTGCGCCGGTGCAGGCACAATCGGCCAAGGTGGCCGACTCGGGGATCGATTTCGCAAGCTGGGATCGCTTTGCCACGCAGGTGGAAACCCTGCTGAAATCGGATGTGGCGACGCGCGCGCAGCTTAACGCGGCGCGCAAGACGCTTGTCGATTGGCGCGCGCGGCTTCTGGCGGGGCAGGACGTCAACAAGGACCGGATCGAAACCCTTCAAAGCCAGATCAAGGCGCTTGGCCCGGCCCCGGCGGAAGGGACGATCGAACCCGAGGATATCGCCGCCCGGCGCGTGGAGCTTGACAAACAGCTTGCCGAATTGAAAGCCCCCGGTCTGGCCGCAGAAGAGGCGCACAGCCGCGCCGACGGCCTGGTGCGTGAGGTAGACAGGCAATTGCGCACGCTGCAAAAGAATGCGCTGCTGCAACTGTCGCCCGCACCGGCAAATCCGGCCAACTGGCCCGATGGCGCCCGCCTCATGATCCAGGAGGCCAGGGCGCTGACCGGCGAGGTGGTGGCAAACTGGGCCGTGGGGGCCCGGCGCGCGGAGCTTCGCGCCAATCTGCCGCTGGTCATCGGCTATCTGCTGCTGGCCGCCGTTGCCCTGATCAAGGGGCGCAGATGGATCGAGAATGCCGTGGCCAGCCTGCAACAGCGCGCACGGGGGCGCGGGCGGTCATTACTGGCGTTCGGGGTTTCCCTGGGGCAGATCGTGCTGCCCATGATCGGGATTTTCGCGCTGACGCGATCCGTGCAGGCAACGGCGCTTTTCGGGCCGAACGGGGCAGAGGTTCTGGGCGCGCTTCCTGCTGCGGGGTTCGCGGTGTTTTCGGCGCGCTGGCTGGGCACACGGCTGTTTCCACGTGGCGACACGCCGGTGGGGGCGCCTTTTCGACTGGTGCCCGCGCGGCAGGCGCAGGGGCGGCTGTTTTCCACGGTAATCGGCGTTCTGATCGGGTTGGATGTTTTGCGTCAGGCCACCATCCCGCCCGATCCCGATGGATTGGGCGCGGCCCAGGCGGTCATCGCCTTTCCGCTGCTGGTGTTGCTGGGTCTGTCGCTGATCGGCATCGGGCAGTTGCTGCGGCTGCATTCGATGGCGGCGGCTGACGGCGACAGGGCGGCGGGTTTCATGGACCGGCTTGTCGGGCTGATCGGGCATGTGGCCATCGTGCTGGGGGTGGCCGGGCCGGTCTTTGCCGCGACAGGCTATGTGCCGGCGGCCACGGCTGTTGTTTATCCGGCGGTGATATCGCTGGGGCTGTTCGGGCTTTTGCTGCTGTTGCAACAGCTTGTGACGGATCTGTTCATCCTGATATCGGGCAATGACGAAGCGGCGGATAATGCGCTGTTGCCGGTGCTTTTCGGGTTTTTTCTGGCGCTGCTGTCGGTGCCGGTCTTTGCGCTGATCTGGGGCGCGCGGGTTGTCGATCTGCTGGAAGTGGGTGCGCGGCTGCAACAGGGGATCACCATCGGGCAAAGCCAGATATCGCCCGCCGATTTCCTGTATTTCCTGCTGGTGTTCATGATCGTCTACGGGCTGACCCGGCTGTTGCAGGGCGCGCTTACCTCATCGATCCTGCCCCGCACCAGGATGGACAAGGGGGCAAGCAACGCCATTGTTTCGGGTGTCGGATATGTCGGCGTGTTCCTTGCCGGGTTACTGGCCTTTACCTCGGCGGGGATCGATCTGTCGTCGCTTGCCATTGTTGCGGGGGCGCTGTCGGTCGGGATCGGGTTTGGCCTGCAAAATATCGTATCGAACTTTGTTTCCGGCATCATATTGCTGATCGAACGCCCGGTGTCCGAAGGCGACTGGATCGAGGCGGGCGGTCACATGGGCATCGTGCGCGCGATTTCAGTGCGCTCCACCCGGATCGAGACGTTCGATCGCACCGAGGTCATCGTGCCCAATGCCGATCTTGTGTCGGGGTCGGTGATCAACTGGACCAAATCCAACATGAACGGGCGCATCATCGTGCCGGTCGGCGTGGCCTATGGCACCGATACCCGCCGGGTGGAACGCATCCTGCGCGAGATCATAGAGGCGCAACCCCTGGTGATGATGTCGCCACCGCCTACGGTTCTGTTCACCGGCTTTGGCGCGGATTCGCTGGATTTCGAAGTGCGCGCGATCCTGAGCGATGTGAATTTCGGGCTTTCGGTGAAATCCGACATCAACCACGAAATCGCCCACCGCTTTGCCGAAGAGGGCATCGAGATCCCGTTCGCCCAACGCGATCTGTGGTTGCGCAACCCCGAAACCCTGCGCCCGCCCGTGCAGGGGCCAAAGCCGACACCCATCGCGCCGGAAGATGCCCGGATCGATGAGACCACGCAGCGGGCCGATGCCTCGATCGGGTTGATCGATGGCCCGGACGACTGATCGACAGCGCCGGGTGGCGCGCGTCGCCCCCGCGCGAATATCGCCCAATCACGCAACCCCGGTTGACGCCGACCGCCGTCACGGATAGCAGCGCCACATGGCACGCACCCCGCTTTTGCAACTTTCCGATATTTCGCTGACCTTCGGCGGAGATCCGGTATTCTTTGGCCTTGATCTGGTCGTTCAACCCAATGACCGCGTGGCGCTGGTCGGGCGCAACGGGTCTGGAAAATCCACCCTTATGAAGGTGATGGCAGGTGTTGTTGAAGCAGACAGCGGCACGCGCATCATCTCTCCCGGCATCACCACCGGCTATATGGAACAAGACCCCGACCTTGGTGCCTATGCCACGCTGGGCGATTTCGCCGCCGCCGATCTGGAACCGGGCGAGGAATACAAGGTGGCGATGGTGGCCGAGGGGTTGAAATTTGACGCCGAAACCACCGTTGCCACCGCGTCGGGCGGGGAAAAACGGCGCGCGGCCCTGGCGCGGCTGCTGGCGTCGGGCCCTGATCTGATGCTGTTGGACGAGCCGACCAACCATCTGGACATTCAGGCGATCGGCTGGCTTGAATCCTATCTGCGCGACACGCGCAGCGCCTTTGTGCTGATCAGCCACGACCGCGCCTTTCTGCGCGCGCTGACCCGCGCCACGCTGTGGATCGACCGCGGGCAGGTGCGCCGCCGGGAATCCGGTTTTGACGGGTTCGAGGAATGGCGCGAAAAGATCTGGGCCGAAGAGGATGAGGCCCGCCACAAGCTGGATCGCAAGATCAAGGCAGAGGCGCGCTGGGCCGTGGAAGGCATCAGCGCCCGGCGCAAGCGCAATCAGGGGCGGGTGCGGGCGCTGGCCGAATTGCGCGCCGAACGCGCCGCGCAGATCCGTCGTCAGGGTGTGGCGGAAATGGCCTTTGATCCCGGCCCGAAATCCGGGCGGATGGTGATCGATGCGAAAGACATCTCAAAATCATTCGGCAATACGCTGATATGTCGTGATTTTTCGCTAAGGGTTCTGCGCAGGGACCGCGTGGCCCTTGTCGGGCCGAACGGGGTAGGGAAAACCACGCTGCTGAACCTGCTGACGGGCCGTCTGGCGCCCGACTCCGGGTCGGTCAAACTGGGCACCAACCTGGAAATCGCGCTTTTCGACCAGTCGCGCGGCGGCCTTGTGGCCGATGCCAGCCTTTGGGAAAACCTTACCGGCGATCCGAAACTGGGAGTGTCGGGGCGCGCGGATCAGGTGATGGTGCGCGGGGTGCCGCGCCATGTGGTGGGCTATCTCAAGGATTTCCTGTTCGACGAGGCGCAGGCCCGCGCCCCGGTGCGCAGCCTGTCGGGCGGCGAAAAGGCGCGGCTGCTGCTGGCAAAGATCATGGCGCAAGAAAGCAACCTGCTGATCCTGGATGAGCCGACGAATGACCTTGACGTCGAAACCCTTGATCTGCTTCAGGATTTGCTGGGCGATTATGATGGCACCGTGCTGCTGGTCAGCCACGATCGTGATTTCATCGACCGGGTGGCAACCAGCACCATCGCGCTGGAAGGCGCGGGCAGGGTGGTGGCCTATCCCGGTGGCTGGACCGATTATCAGATGCAGCGCCGATCAAGCGATGATCCGGGACCGGCGCAGCAGGGGCAACGGGGCGCGGGCCCGTCGGGGCGCGACGCGCCCAAATCAGCCGAAAAGCCGCGCGTGCAGCTATCCTTTACAGAACGCCACCGGCTGGCGGAACTCCCCAATGAGATCGCCCGGCTTGAGGCCGAAATCGGCAAACTGGAAACGCTGCTGTGCGAACCCGATCTGTACACCAGATCGCCGGTGAAGTTTCGCAAGGCGACAGAGGCGGTAACAGAACGCCAACGCGCCCTGGCCAAGGCAGAGCAGGAGTGGTTGGACCTCGCCGAGAAGGCGGAAAGCTGAGGGCCGGGTTTGGGATGGTTTGCAAAACCTGTAATCAGAATTATGTAAACTGTACCTGATATCGAGAATGCAGATCATCCTGCAAGACCCTGTAATCATGTATT
>JACIYW010000104.1 GCA_014359745.1 Paracoccaceae bacterium
GGGTGGGGGCGGGGGTGGGGGACGAACAGCGCCGCGCCATCCTGACCGGCGAGACGCCTGCGCGGGTTCTGGAGGGAATAGGTCGGGCATTTGCACCTGCGGCGGGCGGTGATGCGCCTGCGGCGGGCGGTGGTGCGCCTGCGGCGGGCGGGGAAAGGGGGCTTTCCGCCCCCTCTTGCGCTGACGCGCAATTCACCCCCGAGAGTATTTGCGCCAAGGGGATGGGCAAGGGGGGCGCTTTGCGCAGTGCCGCATGATCCGCACCGTGCCCCCTGCCGATGAGACGCTTTGGGCGTCCTTGCCGGTTCCGGCGCTTCTGATCGGGCCGGGGGGGCTGATCGAGGCGGTCAATCCGGCGGCGGAGGTGTTTCTTAATCATTCGGCCCGGTCGATGGCGGGGGCGCCGGTTGACGAGCGTCTGTTCATCGATGCGCCGCTCGATGAGGCCTTTGCGCGGGTGCGGGCCAGCCGGGCGGCGGTGTTTCTGAACGATGTGCATGTGGGCACCGGCGAGAAGGCGCCGGTGCAGTGCAATGTGCAGATCGGGCCGCTGGCCGACGATCCGGGGCGGTTGTTGCTGATGATCGAGGCGCGCGATATCGCCGACCGGCTGGGCCGCGCGCAATCGGTGAAGCGGGCGGCGAAATCGGCGATCGGCATGTCGGAGATGCTGGCGCATGAGATCAAGAATCCGCTGGCGGGCATCACCGGGGCGGCGCAACTGCTGTCGATGGGGCTGAAGGGCGACGATCTGGAGCTGACCGAGCTTATCGTCGCGGAATCGCGGCGGATCGTGAAACTGCTGGAACAGGTCGAGCAGTTCGGCAATCTGCGCCCGCCCGAATGCCGGGCGGTGAATGTGCACGATGTGCTGGACCGGGCCAGACGCTCGGCCGCGGTGGGGTTTGCCGCGCATATGCATATCCGCGAGGATTACGACCCGTCGCTGCCGCCGGCCTGGGCCGATCGCGATCAGTTGTTGCAGGTGTTCCTGAACCTCTTGAAGAACGCCGCCGAAGCGGCGGGCCCCGGCGGCGGCACCCTGCATCTGCGGACGTTTTACGATCACGCGTTGCGGTTGCGCGATGGCGACGGGCCGGGCCATGCCCTGCCCTTGCAGGTGGAGATCATCGATGATGGCCCCGGTCTGCCGCCCGATCTGGCGGCGGACGTGTTCGAGCCGTTCGTTTCGGGGCGCGAGAATGGCACCGGGTTGGGGCTGGCACTGGTGAGCAAGATCATTTCCGATCACGCGGGCTGGATTGCCGTGGAAAGCGTTCCGGGGCGCACGGTGTTCCGGGTGTCGCTGCCGCGCGTGCCCAAGGATACCGCCACAGACAGGGAGAGCGGCTGATGGATGGAACTATTCTGGTTGCCGATGATGATCGCACGATCCGCACGGTTCTGACGCAGGCGCTGACCCGTGCCGGGTGCCGGGTGCACGCCACCTCTTCGCTGACCACGCTGATGCGCTGGGTCGAAGAGGGCAAGGGCGATCTGGTGGTGTCGGATGTGATCATGCCCGATGGCAACGGGCTGGAGATGCTGCCGCGTATCGCGCAGTTGCGCCCCGGCCTGCCGGTGATCGTGATTTCGGCACAAAACACCATCATGACCGCGATTCAGGCCGCCGAGGCCGAGGCCTATGATTACCTGCCCAAACCCTTCGATCTGCCCGATCTGATGAAGCGGGTCGCGCGCGCGCTGGATCAGCGCAAGATACGCGCGCCGCGCACGCCCGAAATCCTGCATCCCGAGGGCAGCGAGGATCTGCCGCTTTTGGGCCGGACCCCGGCGATGCAGGCATTGTACCGGCTGGTGGCACGGGTGATGAACAGCGATCTGGCGGTGATGGTCGCGGGGGAAAGCGGCACCGGCAAGTCATTGATCGCCCGCACGATCCATGACTTTTCCGATCGGCGCAGCCTGCCGTTCATCGTGGCATCGGCCGCGGATCTGGACGGCGCCGATGGTCCGGCCACCCTGTTGGCGCGGGCGCGCGGCGGCAGTCTGGTGTTCGACGAGATCAATGATTTCGACATGGCCGCACAGGGCCGGATCGTGCGGATGTGCGATACGGCCGGCGATCAGGCCCCGCGGTTCATGGCCACGACCCAGGTCGATCTGACCGCGCGGATGGAGGCGGGGGCGTTTCGCGACGATCTGTATTACCGGCTGAGCGGCGTGACGCTTGTGGTTCCGCCGCTGCGTGAGCGGGTCGAGGATATCGCGCTGCTGGCCGAGCATTTTCTGGCCAGGAGCGCGCGCGAGGGCGGGATGGCGCGGCGCCTGTCCGCCGAGGCGCTGGACCTGGTTCGGGCCTATAGCTGGCCGGGCAATGTGCGCCAGCTTGGCAACACGCTGCGCCGCCTTACCGTCACCGGCTCTGGCGCCGAGATCACGCGGGCCGAGGTGGAGGCGGTGCTGGGCAGTCAGCCGATGATGGAGCCGCTGAAAGGTGGCGGTGATGGTGAAAAGCTGTCGGCTTCGGTGGCGCGGCATCTGCGGCGCTATTTCGATCTGCATGGCGGTTCCTTGCCGCCAGCGGGGCTTTATGGCCGGATTCTGCGCGAGGTCGAGGGGCCGCTGATCGAGATTGCGCTGGCGGCTTCGGCGGGGAACCAGGCGAAATGTGCCGATCTTCTGGGAATCAATCGCAATACCTTGCGTAAAAAGATCACCGATCTTGATATTCAGGTGACACGCCGCCGGAAATTGATGTAAAACGGCAACAGAAAGCGTGGCCATCCGGCGTCAGTGGGAACCGGCCCCGCGGCGCGTGGTGTTTTCTGGGACCAAAGCGCCCCTTTGGAATGCGGCCTTCGGGCGATAGGGTGGGATTTGCCGGTGCAGCGGGCGATCAGACAAGTGACCTGGGATCGGCTGATGCGGTTTGGGCGTCAGCGGCGCATTCAGAATGCGGCGACGCTGGGCCTGGTTCTGTTGGGGCCGATGCTGGCGCTGGCGACGTTTCTGGCGCTTGGGCCGCTTAACCAGGGGGCATCATCGCCGGGGCTGCGCATCGTGCTGCTGGCCGATCTTGTCTACATTCTGGTGGTTGCGGCGCTGGTGCTGGCGCGGGTTGCGCGGATGGTGGCCGACCGGCGGTCGCAATCGGCGGGGTCGCGGCTGCATTTGCGGCTGGTGGGGGTGTTCGCGCTGATCGCGCTGACGCCGACGGTGCTGGTGGCGGTGTTTGCCGGGCTGACGGTGAACGTGGGGCTTGAGGGGTGGTTTTCCGACCGGGTGCGGCAGGTGGTGGGCAGTTCGATGGCGGCCGCCGAAGCCTATGAAGAGGAACATCGCCGCGATCTGGTCAAGGATGCCGAGGCGCTGGCCTCGTATCTGGAACGGGCGCGCAATACGGTGATCTTCATGGATGACGGCGAGGTCCGGCAGGTGCTGGGCCAGGGCCAGGGCCAGATACAGCGCGGCCTGCGCGAGGCCTATGTGATCGACGGGCAGGGCGAGATCCGGGCGCGGGGCGACCGTTCCTATCTGTTCGATTACGAGAAACCGGCCGAAAGCGACATGGCGACGGTACGCGGCGGCGGCCTGGTGATCATCAAGGATTGGGACAATAACGAATTTCGCGCCTTGCTGCCGCTGGACGGGTTTGCGGACCGCTTTCTTTACGTGTCGCGCACCGTGGATGGCAGCATCCTGAACCTGCTGGACGACACCAAGCAGACCGTGCGGCTTTATCAGCAACTGGAACAGGAACGCGGGCGGCTGGTGTTCGAATTCGGGCTGCTTTACCTTGGGTTCGCCCTGATCCTGATCCTGGCGGCGGTGTGGCTGGGGCTGTGGTTTGCCGAACGGCTGGCGCGCCCGGTGGGGCGGCTGGCGGGGGCGGCGCAGCGGGTGGGGGCGGGTGACCTGGATGTGCAGGTGATCGAGGAACGCGGCGACGACGAGATCGCCATGCTGGGACGCCTGTTCAACCAGATGACCCGGCAGTTGAAAGGCCAGCGGTCGGCGCTGATCGAAAGCCACCGGCAGACCGAACAGCGTCGGCGACAGTTCGATTCGGTGCTGTCTTCGGTCACGGCCGGGGTGGTGGGGCTGGATGCCGACGGGGCGATCGATTTCATCAACCGGTCGGCCCTGCGCCTGCTGGCGCTGGATGAGCGGCGCGACAACGGCAGCATGCTGTCGGTCGTCGTGCCGGAATTCGCGGCATTGCTTGATCGCCTGCGCAATACCGGCGTCGAGGCCGCGCAGGAAGAGGTGCGCGTGTCGCGTGCGGGCAGGCTGGAAAACCTGCTGGTGCGCATGGCCGTCCGGCGCACCGCCGAGGGGCGGCTGGAAGGCTATGTGGTGGCGTTCGACGACGTGACCGATCTGGTCAGCGCGCAGCGCATGGCCGCCTGGGGCGATGTGGCGCGGCGCATCGCGCATGAAATCAAGAACCCGCTGACGCCGATTCAGCTTTCGGCCGAACGCATCAAGCGCAAGTTCCGCCCGATTCTGGGGGATCAGGCCGGCGACCTGGATCAGTATGTCGAGGTGATCGTGCGCCAAACCAATGACTTGCGCCGCATTGTTGATGAATTTTCGCGCTTTGCCCGCATGCCCGAACCTGACCGGCGCCGACACGATCTGGTGGCGCTGGTGCGCGGGGCTGTGCTGTTGCAGGAAAGCGCGCTGCCCGATGTGGCGATTTCAACCGATCTGCCGACGGCGCCGGTTATGATTGATGTGGATGACACGATGATATCGCAGGCCTTGACAAACTTGATAAAGAACGCTGGGGAAGCCATTGAAACATATATTGAAAGTGGCGCGGAGCCTGGCTATGCCCCGCAGATACGCATCGCGGTTGCCGACCTGCCCGAGGCGGTGACGATCGAGATTGCCGACAACGGCATCGGCCTGCCCGAAGATCGGGCGCGCCTGTTCGAACCCTATGTGACGACGCGGAGCAACGGAACCGGCCTTGGCCTTCCGATCGTGCGCAAGATCATCGAGGAACATGGCGGAACGCTGGTGCTGACCGACGCACCGCCGTTCGGGCCATCATTGGGGGATGGGGCGCGGGTCGGGGCTTTGGCGCGCGTTCGCCTGCCGCGCGGGCGCGGGGCCGACGGCGCCCGGAAGCCCGCGACAGAGACAAGAACAAGGATACCGGGGGAGAAGGATACTGGGGGAGGTTTTAAATGAGTGATATCCTGATCGTCGATGATGAGCGCGATATCCGCGAGCTTATATCGGAAATCCTGCGTGACGAAGGCTACAGCACCCGTCTTGCCGGAAATTCCGACAGTTGCATGGCCGAGATCAACCGCGAGGCGCCGGCGCTGATCATTCTGGATATCTGGCTTAAAGACAGCCGGATGGACGGGATCGACATTCTGAAAACCGTGCGCCGCGACAATCCCGACGTGCCGGTGGTGATCATATCCGGGCATGGGAATATTGAGATCGCCGTGGCCGCGATCAAGCAGGGCGCCTATGATTTCATCGAAAAACCATTCAATATCGAACAGTTGCTGGTGGTTGTCGGTCGCGCCATGGAGGCATCGCGTCTGCGCCGGGAAAACAATGACCTGCGCCGCCGCGATCTGGCCGAATCCAAGATGGTCGGCACCTCATCGGCCTTTCGCGCCTTGAAGGGGCAGCTTGAGAAGGTGGCGAAATCGAACGGGCGGGTGATGTTGTCGGGGCCGCCGGGATCGGGCAAGGAAATGGCATCGCGGTTTATCCATGCCAATTCGGCGCGCGCCAATGCGCCCTTTGTCACCGTATCCTCGGCGATGATCGCGGCGGAACGCATGGAAGAGGTGTTGTTCGGCCGCGAATCCCCGGATCGCGGCATAGAGGCGGGGTTGCTGGAACAGGCGCATGGCGGGGTGATCTATTTCGACGAGGTGGCGGAAATGCCGCCGGGAACCCAGTCGAAAATCCTGCGGGTGCTGGTGGAACAGCAGTTCAGCCGGGTCGGCGGCACAGACAAGGTGCGCGTGGATCTGCGGGTGATTTCATCGACCACACGCGATCTGAGCGCGGAAATCGCCGCCGGGCGGTTCCGTCAGGAATTGTTTGACCGGCTGAACGTGGTTCCCGTGCAGGTGCCATCGCTTGAGGAACGGCGCGAGGATATCCCCTGCCTGACCGAACATTTCATAGAGATGTTCAACCGCACCCAGGGCCTGCCGCTGCGCGCCGTGACCGAAGAGGCGACGGCGATGATGCAGACCATGCGCTGGCCGGGCAATGTGCGCCAGTTGCGCAATCTGATCGAACGGATGCTGATCCTGGGCGATGGCACCGGCCCGATCGGCGTGCGCGATCTGCCGGGACAGGAAGACAGGGCGCCCACCGATGACGAGGCGGTGATCCTGTCGGGGGCGCTGGCGGCCCTGCCGCTGCGCGATGCGCGCGAGCTGTTCGAACGCGAATATCTGCTGGCGCAGATCAACCGTTTCGGCGGCAATATCAGCCGCACCGCCAATTTCGTCGGCATGGAGCGCAGCGCCCTGCACCGCAAGCTGAAATCGCTGGGCGTCGTTACCTCGGCCCGGTCGGGCCTGCGGTCTGCCTATCCGGGCGACGGGGATGAAGACGTCGAGACGGTCGGGATACTCCACGATGATTGACCGCCCCCGCGCCATCTGGCAGGGAAGGTCAGTCGGAACGGGGATCGCATCATGAAGGTCATTATCTGTGGCGCCGGGCAGGTGGGTTGGCAGATTGCCCGCCATCTGTCGGGTGAAAACAACGATGTGACCGTGGTGGACAGCAACGCCGATCTGGTGCGCCGGGCGATGGATACGCTGGATGTGCAAGGCATCGTCGGTTTTGCCAGCTATCCCGATGTGCTGGATCGCGCGGGCGCGCGCGATGCCGACATGATCATCGCCGCGACCTATTCGGACGAGGTGAACATGGTCACCTGTCAGGTCGCGCATTCGGTTTTCGGGGTGACGCGCAAGATCGCGCGGCTGCGGGCGCAAAGCTATCTTGATGCGATCTATTCCGATCTTTACCGCCGTGATCATGTGCCCATCGACGTGGTGATCAGCCCCGAACGCGAGGTGGCCGAGGCGGCGTTGCAGCGGCTGGCGGCGCCATCGACCTTTGACACCGAAAGTTTCATGGATGGCGCGGCGCAGCTTCTTGGTATCGCGCTCGATGCTGATTGCCCGGTGATCGACACGCCGTTGCGCCAGTTGACCGATCTGTTTTCCACGCTGCGCGCCATCGTGGTCGGCGTGCGCCGCGAGGGGCGGCTGTTCGCGCCCGATCCCAATGATCAGTTGTTCGCGGGCGATCAGATCTATGTCTTCACCCATACCGATGACATCAACCGCACGCTGGAGATTTTCGGCAAGGTCACGCGCAAACAGGAACGGGTGGTGATCATCGGCGGCGGCAATGTCGGGCTGGCGGTGGCCAACCGGCTGGAAAATGGCCCCACACGGGTGCGCGCCAAGGTGATCGAACGTGACCGGGGCCGGGCCGAACGCGCCGCCGATGCGTTGGAACGCACCATCGTTCTGCATGGCGACGGGTTGAGCATGGACCTGCTGATGGAGGCGGGGATCGACCGCGCCGACGCGGTTCTGGCTGTTACCGATGATGACAAGACCAACCTGCTGGCGGCGGTGCGCGCCAAGCAGCTTGGCTGTCACATGGCGATCGCGCTGGTCAATGATCCGACGCTGGTGCCGCTGATGGGCGCGCTGGATATCGACGCCTATATCAACCCGCGCGCCACCACCGTGTCGTCGATCCTGCGCCATGTGCGGCTGGGCCGGGTGCGGGCGATCTATTCGATCGGCGATGCCGAAGCCGAGGTGATCGAGGCGCAGGTGCTGAGCACCTCGTTGATGGCGGGGCAGTTGATCGGCGCTATCCCCTTTCCCGAAGGTGTGCTGCTTGGCGGGGTGATGCGGGGCGGCAAGCTGTTGAAGCCGCGCGGATCGCTGCGCATTGAAGAGGGCGACGTGGTGGCGATTTTCGCGCTGTCGGCCGATGTTCCCGAGGTGGAGCGCCTGTTGCAGGTATCCATCGATTTTTTCTAGGCCGGGTAAGGGGATGCGCCGCGTTCTTGACCTTCCGTTTCTGGTGATCCTGATGGGTATCGGGGCGCTGGCGATGTATGTTCCGGCGGTGCATGCCCTGATGCTGCGCGATCACGCCGAGGGGCGGGCGTTTTTCTATTCCGGCACCCTGTTTCTGGTGCTGACGCTGTTGCTCGCGGTGGCCACCGTGAATTACCGGCCGCGCAATGCGGGCTACAGCCATCTGTTGGCGCTGGTGCTGGCGTATCTCTTGTTGCCGCTGATGCTGGCCGTGCCGTTGCGTGAGGCGGTGCGCGATACCAGTTTCGCCAATGCCTGGTTCGAGATGGTCTCAAGCTTTACCACGACGGGCGCCACGCTTTATGACGCGCCGGGGCGGCTGGCGCCATCGGTGCATCTGTGGCGCGGGCTGGTGGGCTGGCTGGGGGGGCTGTTTGCGCTGCTCAGCGCGCTGGCGATCCTTGCGCCGCTGAACCTGGGCGGTTTCGAGGTAAGCGAGGCCGGGCCGGACGGCATCGCAGCGCAATACAGGGATACGCGCGCGGTGGCGGGGCCCGACCGGCTGATGCGCTATGCCATAACGGTGACGCCGGTTTATGTCGGGTTGACGGTGGCGCTGTGGGTGGGGTTGCTGATTGCCGGCGATGACGGGCTGACCGCGTTCATGCATGCCATGGCGGTGTTATCGACCAGTGGGATATCTCCGGTGGGGGGGCTGGCCGGGGACCGGGCGGGCCTGGCCGGTGAGGTGCTGATTTTCGGGTTCATGCTGTTTGCGCTGTCGCGCCATACCTTGCCGGGCGCGGTTGCGGGGGCGGTGCGGCGGCTGCCCGATGATCCCGAAGTGCGGCTGGGGCTGTTGCTGGTGGTTCTGGTGCCGGGGGTTCTGTTTGCGCGGCACTGGATCGGGGCGATCAACGATCCGCTGGTCAATGACGGGCCGGTCGCGGCGATCTCGGCGCTGTGGGGGGCGATGTTCACGGTTTTGTCGTTTCTGACCACCACCGGCTTTGCCGCCGACGGGTGGGCAGGCGCGCGGCTTTGGTCGGGGATGGAGGTTCCGGGCCTTTTGCTGGTGGGGCTGACGATGATCGGCGGGGGGATTGCGACCACGGCGGGCGGGGTCAAGCTGTTGCGGGTCTATGCGCTTTACAAGCACGGCATCCGCGAGGTGGAAAAGCTGGTGCATCCGTCATCGCTGGGCGGTGCTGGCCCTGCGGCGCGGCGATTGCGGCGGCAGGGGGCCTTTGCCGCCTGGGTGTTCTTCATGCTTTACGCGATCTCGATTGCGGTGGTGATGTTGTTGCTGGCGCTGTCGGGGATCGGATTTGAAGCGGGGCTGATCTATGCGATCTCGGCGCTGTCCACCACCGGGCAACTGGCGGGCATGGCAACCGAGGTGCCGCTTGATTATGTCAGCCTGGGCGCGGGGGCGCGCGTCACCCTGGCCGCCGCGATGATCGTCGGGCGGCTGGATACGCTGGCGATCATCGCGTTGATGGCGCCCGGTGTCTGGCGCAGATAGGTAACGGGCGCAGGTAACAACCGCCGGGGCGGCAGGGGCCGGGCACCGTTGCGGATTGCCCGGCCCGTCGGTCGGATCAGGCGCGCAGGGCCGCCAGCGCGCCGGTCCAGCGCGCAAGTTCATCAAGCAGCACGCTGGCCGATTCCACTTGCAGGTCGTTGGGGGTGAACACGCCATCCTTGATCTGCGGGAACACCATCGGCGCCACCACCGCCTCGGTGATCGGCACCATTTTCAGGGTGTTCAACGTCGGCTTGATCGCTTGCACGGCGCGCATGCCGCCCGAGATGCCGCCATAGCTGACAAAGGCGGCGGGCTTGTAGGCCCATTCCTGCGACAGATAGGTCAGCGCGTTGACCAGCGAGGGCGGCGGGCCGAAATTGTATTCGGGGGTCACGAACACGAAGGCATCGGCGGACTCCACGCGCGCGCTCCAGGCCTTGGTGTGGTCGTGGGCGTAATCTTTCAGGCGCGGATGCTTGGGTTCGTCATAGACGGGCAGGTTGAACGTGGCCAGATCGACTAGCTCTGCGTCGAAGCCGGGATGTTTCGCGGCAATGCCCTGGAACCATTCGGCGATGATGCCGCCGATGCGTCCGGGGCGGGTGCTGCAAATCACGACATGAAGTTTGGGGGCCATTTGTACCTCTGTTGCTGTTGGATCGACGTGTCTTGATATGGTGCCGGGTATCGGCGCGACAGGGGATTGTTCCGGGGGAACCCGTTTTGCAGAGCCGTGGCCAGGAAAGTGGTCAGGTATGAGGATTTGCACTGGCGGGTGGCGTATCTCCTTGCCCCTGAAACTGCCCGATGGGTTATATCGGTGCCCGGCGGGGGCGTAAAGCTTTCGGTGCCGGACACCGGTTGCACCGGGGGAAAGGGGGGGAAGACGATCCCGTCCGGTGCCGCGCATTCCAGGCCCGAATTCTGAAAAGACGGCGTTTGTCCGTAACTTGGGGGCCACAGCACCGCCCCGCCATCATGCCGTTTCACGGCAGGGGCACTTT
>JACIYW010000105.1 GCA_014359745.1 Paracoccaceae bacterium
TCTCCGCAGGCGCAGCGCGATGGCCAGCGCCTCGGCGCGGGGGGTCGGGGCCTCGACCAGGGTGATGGCGCGGGTGGCGCCGGTCACGTCGGGCAGGGTGGCCCCCTCGGTCATCCAGCGATCGGTAACGGGCGCGGGGCGCAGCGACAGGGATATCAGCCGGGCGCGATCCGGATCGGGCGCGGGGCTGTCGTGCCAGGGCCGCACCGCGCCGGGCAACAGGTCAAGGGCGCGCAGCAGCTTGTGATAGCGGTATTGCGGATGATCCTCGGCGATCAGCGCGTCGTCCATGCCGTGCCAGACATCCGCGGGCGTGTCGAAATCGAAGCCCGGCAGCACCAGCGCGCCCTGCGGCAGCCGCGCCACCGCCTGCATCAACAGCGCGGTCGCACCGCGCGATCCCGTTGACCCGGCCACGATAACCGGATCTTGCGGCGGATCGGCGCGCCAACGCGCCGCCAGCGCCGTCACGATCCGCCGTTGCCGCGCGGCGGCATCGGGTGCCTCGGTGCTGGCCGGGCCGGAAAACCGCGCGGCAATCTCAAGGAAGGCGCGGGTGCGGTGCCAGTGTTCGGATTGATTGGCCAGATCAAGCGCGCCCAGCGCCTGCGGGCCGACGCCCTCTGCCTGCATCTCGTCCAGCAGCACCGCCAGGCTTTCGGCGAGCGCGAAGACGGCGCTTTTGGGGGCCAGATCGGGCTGGCGCGCCACCAGCCCGGCCACAAGCTGTGCCAGTTCCAGCCGACGGCGCAGCGGCGGCACCGCGGCGGGCACATCGGGCAGGGCGGCGTCGCGGCCCAGATCGGTGATCAGCGCCACCTTCGGCAAGAGCCGCGCCGGCCCCTCGGCCAGGATGGCGCGGATGCGGCGCTGCATGCGCGCGGTGTTGACGTGGATGGTCACGCGGGCCAGCGCCTCGGGCGGTTGCCCGGCCAGCCGCTGCAAAAGCCCCGCGACCAGCGCGCGCGGGAAATCCGCGCCGGGCGGCAGCGCGAATACCCGCGGGGGCGGTTGTGCGCCGTCAAACATCGCACACCGTTTGGGCAAGACCCGCCAGCAGCCCCGCCCAGCGCGCACCGCCCGTCAGCGTCAGTTGCCGCGCGTCCTGCCCCGCCCCGTATGCAAATTCCAGGCGCAGCGCATCGGCGGGCAGATCGGGGCCCAGCCGGTCTGGCCATTCAACCAGGCACAGCGCGGTGGTGAATGCCTCGGCCAGGCCCAGTTCAAGCGCCTCGTCGGCATGGGTCAGGCGGTAAAGATCGGCGTGCCAGATTTCCAGATCGCCGGCATGATAGGTCTGCACCAACGTGAAGGTGGGCGATGGCACCTCTTCCCAAAGGCCCACCGCGTTCAGACGCGCAAGGATCAGCGCGCGGGCGAAATGGCTTTTGCCCGCCCCGATTGGCCCGTCGAGCAACAGAACATCCCCAGCCCCCAGCCCCGGCGCCAGCCTGCGCGCCAGCGCGGCCGTGGCCTCGGGCGTGGGAAGCGACAGAACGGTGGGTTCGGGCAAGACCGGCATGGCGCCACTCTGACCGGCCCGCGCCCCACCCGCAAGCCCCGGAAAACAGCCATCGCTGCAATCGCCTTCGCATGCCGCGCCATCAGCCTTGCACGCAAACTGACAGGCGCCCCAACAAGGCCCCCGCACGGGCGCCCCCGGCGCCCGCCGTCACCCGGCGGGGATGCATCGCGGCGTCAGCCCGCCTTGCTCAGGCGCGGGGCGGCCCGCGCCGGGGGCGCCGCACGGGCATCTTCCGGCCCTTCCGTTTTCTGCGCTGTGGTCTTTGGCCCCTTTGGCCCTGCCACCTTTGCTTGTGGTCCCTTCGGCTGCCCCCCCTTCGGCTGCGGCGCGGTCAACACAGCCCCCTGCGTATCCGGCCCTTTTCGCCCTGATCCCGCAGCCTCGACACCGACCACCACCTCGGCCCCAACACCGCCCGCCAGCCCTGACCCCGCAAGCAGCCCTGACCCCGCAAGAACGGGGCTGAACCGTGCCAGGGTGGCCCCACCGGCGATCGGTTGAAACCGGCAATCCAGCCGGGTGCCATCCTCAAGGTCGATCGTCGCGATCCAGTCGGGCCGCGCCAGCCCCTGCCCCAGCACGCAGGCCCGCGCCCCGGCCCATGTCGCCGCGTTTCCGCCCCGCGCCTGCCAGTGGCCCATCGCGTCCTGAAGGCCCACCTCGCCCAGCCGCGCCCCCGGATCGATCCCCCACAGCCGCGCATAGGCCGCGTTCGACATCACCAGAACCCCGGCCGATGAAAACACCGCGATCGCGGAATCCAGCGTGTCTATCACCGCCTGCCCGGTTTCCAGATCCGACCGGAACCGCCGCGTCATCGCCATCTCGGCGCTGATATCATCGATCAGGAACGCAACCGCCCCATCGGGATGCGGCCGCCCGGTTACCCGATAGGTCTGGCCGGTGGGCAGCGTCCAGGTTTCCTGATACTGGCCGGTCGCGGCGGCTTTTTCCAAATCCGAAATCCGCCGCCGCCATTCCTTGTAATCCTTCGGCTCTGGGATCATCCGCCCTTCGCGCAGCCGATCGAAAAACGCGGTCAGGGTCGGGCGCGCCGACAGGAAATCGACCCCAAGCGCCGTCAGATCGGTGAGCGCCGGATTGAACAGAACCAGTTGACGATCCCGGTTGAAGATCGCCAACCCGGTCGGCAGATGCGCAAAGGTCTTGGCCAGCGTCTGCACGAAGTTGCGCAGCGCGGTTTCCGCCTTCACCGTCGCCTCAGCCGGAAGCGCATAATGCAGGGTGCCCGCCGCCGAGGGTTCGGTTATCAGGTCGAACCAGGTCGCACCCTCACCCTCGCCCCTGACCCGGCAGCGCCACGGCGCACCACCCCCCGCGCCATCCTGCGGCGCGTCGAACAGACGCGGCAACGGCCAGGTCAGGCCTTCGTCGGCCGGGATGATGGCGCGCACCAGATCAAGATAGGCGGGGTTGGCCCAGGTGACCGCGCCATCCTGTTCGCGCCAGATCGGCAGCGGCGTGTGATCCATGGTGGTGCGCAGCGCCAGCAGCTCTTCCTCCATGGCGCGGTGGCTGAGACGGTCAAGCGTGATGCGCGCCCCCTCGGCTTCGGGATCCACAAGGGCGATGCGCGTCAGACCGCGCCGGATCTCGGCGCGCAGTTGCAGCGAATGGCCGTTGCCGCCGGTCAGCATGATCTGCCCACGGCTGGCCAGATCGGCAAGTTCCAGCGCTGCGTTCGGGAAATGCGGCGCCAGATACGACATCAGCCGTGTCCACGGTCGCGCATCGACCCGTGGTCCGGCCAGAAGCGCGCGCGCCGAATCCGTGGCATCGACCAGATCCTGACCGTCGAACAGAAACACCGTCTGCTCTTCGGCAACGCCGAACAGATCGCCGTCGCGTCGCCCATGACGCCCGTGAAACGCCCCCATCAGCGCCAGCGCGGCCACCGCCGCCAGAACCGACGTTCCCGCAATCTGGACCGCAAGCATCATGTCTGGTGTCATCGCCTTGATCGCCCCCTGCGCAGAACCTCGCCACGATCAACTTTGGCGTGCATTGGTTAACGGTCGGTTAAGCCGACAGGTTCGGGAAATGCGTATTTTTGCCAAGATGAAGCGAAAGAGCGGTTTTGATGCGGTCAGGCTGGGGTCTGATCGGATGCAACACCCGCCAGCGGGGTGCCGAACGCGCCGGTGGCCCCCAGGATCGCGGGGCGGGTTTCTGGGGGGCGCAGATCGGCGGCACCCGTCCATGCAGCAAACGCGGGAATTGTCGGATAATCAACCGCCGCCCCCGTTGACCCCGCCCTCACGGCAACGCATCTTGCCGCCATGACATTCGCAAGCCGCCTGACCCGCACACCGATCGCCTTTGACCAAGACAGCGGGCAAGAGGCGCGCCGCCGCTTTGCCGATCAACCGCCCGAAATCGTGGATCTTCTGGCCGGCGCGGCCGGCAGCAGCCCGCATCTGCGCGGGCTGATGGACCGCGAGGCGGAGTGGCTGCGCGAAGCCTTGGCGACGGGCCCCGAGGCCGCGCTTGCCGGGGCGCTTGCCGGGCCCGAGGCCGCGCCGCTTTCGGGGCTGGGTGCTGCGCTGCGGGTGGCCAAGCGGCGCGTGGGGCTGTTGACCGGGCTTTGCGATCTGGGCGGTGTCTGGACCCTGGAAGAGGTGACAGGCGCGTTGACGGCGCTTGCCGATCGCGCCGTGCACCTGTCCTTGCGGGCACTGGTTGGCGAAGAGATCCGGCGCGACAAGATCCCCGGCGCGGTGGCACAAGATGCCGACCGGGGCGCCGGCATGGTGGTGCTGGCCATGGGCAAGATGGGCGCGGGAGAGCTGAATTATTCGTCGGACATCGATCTGATCTGCCTGTTCGATGAAACCCGGTTTGCGCCGGATGATTTCCATGACGCGCGCGCGGCCTTCATCCGGGTGACGCGCAGGATTTGCGCGATGCTGTCGGACCTGACTGGCGAGGGCTATGTGTTCCGCACCGACCTGCGCCTGCGCCCCGATGCCGCGGTCACACCCGTCTGCATGTCGATGGACGCCGCCGAACGCTATTACGAAAGCATGGGCCGCACCTGGGAACGCGCCGCCTATATCAAGGCGCGGCCCTGCGCGGGCGATATCGCGGCGGGCGAGCGGTTCCTGAAATCCCTGACCCCGTTCGTCTGGCGCAAGCATCTGGATTTCGCCGCCATCCAGGATGCCCATGACATGCGCCTGCGCATCCGCGATCACCGGGGCCTGCATGGCGCGATCTGCCTGGAAGGGCACAACATGAAGCTGGGGCAGGGCGGCATCCGCGAGATCGAATTCTTTACCCAGACCCGCCAGATCATCGCCGGCGGCCGCGATCCCGATCTGCGCGATGTGACCACGGTGGGCGGGCTGACGCGGCTGGCTGAAAAGGGCTGGATCCCCGGTGAGGTGGCGCAGGAACTTGCCACGATCTACCGCGCCCACCGCGAGGTGGAACACCGCATCCAGATGGTCCATGACAGCCAGACCCATGATCTGCCCACCACGCCCGAGGGGTTTGACCGGCTGGCCCGGCTGTGCGGTGAGGGCGACACGGCGGCCTGGCGCGCGGGCATCCTTGACCGCCTGCACCGTGTAGCCGCCCTGACCGAGGATTTCTTTGCCCCCGATGCACAGGCCGGTCGTGACGAGGAAGCGCTGGCCCAACTGTCGGACAGCGCGCGCGACATCGTCGAGGGCTGGCGCGCCTATCCCGCGCTGCGATCCGAGCGCGCGGTCGAGATTTTCAAGCGGGTGCGCCCCGAAATCCTGCGCCGCCTGGCCCGCGCCGCCCATACCGACGAGGCGCTGGTGCAGTTTGATGGCTTTCTGCGCGGCCTGCCCGCCGGGGTGCAGCTTTTTTCGTTGTTCGAGGCCAACCCGGAACTGACCCGCCTGATCGTCGATATCGCCGCAACGGCGCCGGGGCTGGCGCAGTATCTGTCACGCAATTCGGGCGTGCTGGATGCGGTGATCGGCGGCGATTTCTTTGCGCCCTGGCCAGGGATGGCGGCGCTGCGCGCCGAGCTGACGGCGCGCCTGTCCGAGGTGGCCGATTACGAGGCCAGGCTGGATACCGCGCGGCGCTGGGCCAAGGAATGGCATTTCCGCGTCGGGGTTCATCATCTGCGCGGGCTGATCGATGCGTTCGAGGCGGGCAGCCAATATGCCGATCTGGCCGAGGCGGTGGTGGCATCGGTCTGGGTATCGTGCTGCGCGGAATTCGCGCGCAAGCACGGGGCGGCGCCCGGACGGGGCGCGGTGGTGCTGGGAATGGGATCGCTGGGGGCCGGGCGGCTGAATGCCGGGTCGGACCTTGATCTGATCGTGATCTATGATGCCGATGGCGCCGAGGGGTCGGACGGCCCGCGCCCGCTGGCCGCGCGCGCCTATTACGCGCGCCTGACACAGGCGCTGATCACCGCGCTGACCGCCCCCACCGCCGAAGGTCGGCTTTACGAGGTGGACATGCGGCTGCGCCCTTCGGGGCGGCAGGGGCCGGTGGCCACGTCAATCGGTGCCTTTCGCGCCTATCAGCAGGATGAAGCCTGGACATGGGAACACCTGGCCCTGACCCGCGCGCGCCCGGTTGCCGGGGCCGACGATCTTGCCGCAGAGGTCGAGGCGTTTCGCGCCGACCTGCTGGCGGCCAAGGGGAAGGGGCCCACCGTGGTGCAGGACACCGCCGCGATGCGCGCCCGCCTGCATGCCGCCAAACCCGGCACCGGCGCATGGGAGGCAAAGCAAGGCCCCGGCCGCATGCAGGATATCGAACTTCTGGCGCAGGCAGCGGCCCTTGTCACCGGCAGCCCCGCCCGCCGGGTCGAGGCACAGTTGCGCGCAGGCGTGCGCGCGGGCTGGTTGACCGCAGCCGGGGAAGCGGCCATCATGGCCGCCTACCGGCTGTGCTGGCGGGTGCAGGCGGCGAGCAGGCTTCTGTCGGACACGCCGCTTGATCTTGCGGCGCTGGGTGAAGGGGCGACTGCCTTTGTGCTGCACGAGACGGAAACAGACAGCGCCACGGCGCTTGCCGCCGAAATGGCCGCGCGATGCGGGGCCGCGGCGCAGGTGATCGCACAACGTCTGGCTACATCGACCGGGGACAACAATGGGAAAAGCCTGGATGCAATTGAATGAAGCAGATCCGAAAGGCCTGATCCGCGAAAGTTACCGGATCGAGGGTATCGGCGATCCCGAATGCCGGTCGATCCTGGTCGATTGGGCGCTCAGCCTGCCCGCGGGGATCGACAGCGCGCTGGCGCTGCGGGTGGTGATCGCGGAATATGCCGTGCCCGACCACCCGATGACCTCAGTCCTGACCGAAGGGTTGCAGGCCGCGTCGCCGCCGCAGCGGCGCGGCGGTCGTGCCGGGCGTATCCTGTCCGAAGGATAGCGCGCGCGGAGGGTGCAGGAAAATGAGTATTTATTCCAAGATGAAACGAAAGAGCGGTGTCTTTTGCGTTCAAGCTGCGGGTCTGAGGGGGCGCGGCACAGCTAGCGCGCCATCGCCACCGCCGCGCGGGCCAGCGCCGTGATCCCGGCCCAATCCCCCGCCGCCATCATCGTCTTTGGCGCGATCCAGCTTCCGCCAACACACTCGACATTGGCCAGCGCCAGATAGTCGCGGGCAGACGCGGGTTTGATGCCGCCGGTGGGGCAGAACCGCACCTGCGGCAATGGCCCGCCGATCGATTTCAGCGCAGCCACCCCGCCCGCCGCCTCGGCGGGGAAGAATTTCTGCACGGTATAGCCGCGATCCAGCAGCGCCATGACCTCGGTCGCGGTCGCGGCGCCGGGCAAAAGCGGCAGATCGGCGGTTTCGACCGCCGAAAGTAGCCGATCCGTCACCCCCGGCGAAACCCCGAACCGCGCGCCCGCGTCCTTGGCCGCGGCCACGTCGTCGGGGCTGATCAGGGTGCCCGCGCCCACGATACCGCCCGCGACAGAGGCCATGATCTTGATGGCCGCAAGCGCCACGGGGGTGCGCAGCGTCACCTCAAGCGCGGGCAACCCGCCCGCAATCAGCGCCTGGGCCAGGGGCCGGGCATGGGCCAGATCCTCGATCACCAGCACCGGGATCACCGGTGCAAGGCGGCAGATCTCAAGGGTGCGGGCGCTTTGGTTGGCGGGGGTCATTTCGTGTCCTCATGCCGGGGGATGGCCTTGCATGGCACCCTGTCGGCCAGCCCGCAAGACGCAACGTTTCATGGGGTCGGGTTTTGGGCGGGCTCTGGTCGGGTTTTGGTCTGGCCCTGGCCGGGCCGGTTTTCGGGTTCACGGCGGGTTTTGCTTGCGGTCTGGGCGGTGTAACAGGGGCGTGTGTCGCCCCTGATCCGAGGTCTGCCTTGCGCGCCATGATCCTTGATGCCGCGCGTGGGCGCGCCGCCGATTTTCGGGCGGTGTTTCGTATTGCCCCGTTTCGCATCTATCAGACCGGCGCGATCCTGATGACGCTGGGGTTCTGGATGCAGCGGGTCGCGGTGGGCTGGCTGATCTGGCGGATGACCGGGTCCGAGGCTTGGCTGGGCCTTGTCGCCTTTGCCGAACTTTTCCCCGCGATCCTGACCGGACTTGCCGGTGGCGGTATCGCCGACCGGAGCAGCGCGCCGGTGGTGCTGTTCTGGGGCAACCTGGCGCTGGTGGGGGTTTCGGCCACTCTTCTGGCGCTGTCGCTGGCCGGGGGGCTGACGCCGGGGATGGTGCTGGTGTTGATGGTTCTGGTGGGGGGCATATCGGGGCTGATCCTGCCCGCGCGCCTGTCGATGGCGACATTTCTGGTGCCGGTCACCCTGCTGCCCACGGCGCTTGCGGTCAATTCGACGGGGTTCAACCTGTCGCGATTCATCGGCCCGGCACTGGCGGCGGGGATACTGGCCTTTGGCCCGGCGGATTGGGTGTTCGGGTTTTCGGTGCTTGGATACGGCGCGTTGTCGCTGGCGCTGTTTCGCATCCGCAACGCCACACCGCAGGCCGGGCGCCCGGCCCGCGCCGCTGGCGACAACGGGTCGGCCTGGGCGGTGATCCGCAGGCTGCCGACCACGCCGGTGGTTTTCGGGGTGATCGTGCTGCAATTTGCCACCGGCGTTCTGATCCGCCCGGCGATGGAGCTGTTTCCCGCCTTTGCCGAGACCGTGTTTGATCGTGGCGCCGCCGGTCTTGGGTTTCTCAACGCCGCGCTTGGGTTCGGCGCGGTGCTGGGGGCGCTGGCGTTTTCGCGAACCCGCGACGTGTCGGCGGCGCTGCGCCAGATCATCGGATCGGCGGTGATCTTTGCCGTGGCGCTGCTGGGGTTCGTGGCCACGACGCATTTCACGCTCGCGTTGATGATTCTGGTGGTGCATGGCGCGGCGATGACATCATCGAACATCGCGGCGCTGGGTTTTGTGCAGATCAACACACCGCTTGACCGGCTCGGCCGGGTGCTGAGCCTTTATGCCGTGGTGTTCCGGGCGGGGCCGGCGCTTGGGGCGTTTCTGTTCGGCATGGCGGCCGAACATATGGGCCTTGGCCCGACCGGTCTGGTTTTCGGCCTTGTCGGGCTGGCGGCGATCCTGGGGCTTGGCGCCTTTGTGATCGGCAGGCACCGGGCCGGAACGGCGGGCGGCTGGCAGGGATAGGGCCGCCTTGCCTGGTGCGCGTTGCGTTCAATCTGACCCGCACAAGAAAACGGTCTTGCGCTTCATCTTGGCAAAAATACGCATTCCGCGTCCGCCGTGCGCGCGCCGCTCAAAGGGATGAACCCGGCTGACGGGACTCCGGTCTACTCGCTCAGTTTTTCAAGATTGGCATCGGCGCGGCGGGTTGCCGCCTCGAACCGGTCTTCGAAATCGGCGAGGTTCTTTTTCGGTTCCTGATAGAAGGCCGTGAATTTCATCAGCCTCAGCATCAGCTTGTTGAGCAGACGGCCCCGCCATTTCATCGGCCGGTCGAAATCGAACAACAGGATCACCCGTTCTTCATCGGTGTCATTCCACACCTCATGGTCGAAGGTATCGTCAAAGGCAAAGGTCTTGCCGGCCTCCCAGGCCCGAACCTCGTCGGCGACGCGGATGCGGCATTTCTCGCGTTCTTGCGGGATGATCAGGCCAAGATGGGCGCGCACGATGCCCTTGGTCACGCCGGTATGGGCAGGGATGTGATAGCCGGGGGCGAGGATGGAAAACCACGCGGTCTGTACATGGGGAACGCGGCTGAGCACCTCTGTCGTCACCGGGGCCTGAAGGCAGTTCTTGGGCAATTGCTGGCCAAAGCCATACAGCACGAAGGTCTTCCACTGCCGTTCGCGCGCCAGCCGGTATTGATCGGGGGAGACCTGTTCAAACCCCGGAATGTCATCGCGATGTTTCAGGATTTCCTGCGCCTCGTCGCGCATCGCCTGCCATTTTTCTTCGAATTCCGCCAGAAAGGGGAAATGGCCGACATCGATAAAGGGCGTGTCGGGCACCAGGCTTTGGGTGCTTTGAAACTTTGCCACCCAGCGCATGGCCTTCTTGCCGGTGCGTTTGATGAACTTGCGCAGCGGGCGGTTGAGGGTTTCCGGCTTGGCCGGTGGTTGATCGTTCGTGCTTGTCATTGGCAGCTTTCCCCTGGGCGGAAGCGCACCGGGGCAATTCCCCCGGCCCTGCGGCACAAACCTATCGCGTTTGGCGGTGCCATCGCAAGGCACCGCGACAATTCGCACGCGACTGTGTGCCGCCCCGGCGCATTTCAGCGCGTTTTGACGCGGACCCATCGGTTAGGGCTATGCGGATTACAGCCCGTCGGGTTCATAGCCTTGGTCGGCGGGCGCGGAGCGGGCGGGCGCAAGTATTTGTTCCAAGATGAAGCGAAAGAGCGTTTTTCTGTGCGATCAGGGTGCAGGTCTGGTTTGGCGCAACACGCGCTAACTACAAGATTTCAACAGGTTGTTCATTCGATCCCTCCGAACAAGGTTGAGGTTACCAGGCACCAACCTTGTTCGGAGGG
>JACIYW010000106.1 GCA_014359745.1 Paracoccaceae bacterium
CCCCCAAGGTCACGGCGCAGCATTTTCGCCACGCGGGCAACCGCCCGGAGACCCCGGTGATCGGCATCTGGCCCGACAAGATCCTGACTGAAAGCCAGACCGAAACCATACTCCCGCAAGACGGCGACAAACGCCCCGATCCGGCCCGCGATCTGGCCCGCATCGCGGTGATTGAACGTCACGGGATCAACGGCAATATCGCCACGGGTTTCGTGCGCGGGTTCGGCCTGCAACGCGGTGCTATCGCCTCGACCGTGTGCCACGATCACCACAATATCGCCGTGGTGGGCATCGATTACGCCGACATGGCGCTGGCCGCCAACCGCCTGGGCGAAATCGAGGGCGGGTTTGTCGTGACCGGGGGCGGAAAGGTGCTGGCCGAACTGGCCCTGCCGGTGGCCGGATTGATGAGCCTGGAACCATTTGAGGTTGTACATCAATCACTTGTGGCCCTGCGCATCGCCGCGCGCGGCCTTGGCGTGACGCTGAACGAGCCGTTCCTGCAACTGGCCTTCCTGTGCCTGCCGGTGATCCCGCATCTGAAAATCACCGACCGGGGCATGGTGGATGTGGATCGTTTCGCGCTGATCTGAAGGGGGGTATCCGCCCCTGCGGCGAACGGCGGGCCTGCCCGCTTCACCCGGCGGGCAAAACCCGCTACATCATGGACGCAACGGACGAAAGGATCGGCGATGTTCGGCTTGCTGCGCTTGGTCGTCGGCGGATTCGTGCTGCTGACGCTGGTCTATATCTCGGTGTCGCTGTATTCACGTTCGGTGCGACGCGAGCGGCTGGAACGGCGCTGGGCCCAAAGGCACGGGGACGGTGGCCGCGACGATGATCGCGCAGAGTTCGTGGCCCGCGGCCTGAGCCGCTATGACAAGTCGGTGCGGCGCAGGCTGATCCTGCTTGTCTATGTCATCCCGGTGATCGGGGTCGCCACGATCATCTATGTTGTGAATTTCATGTGAGGTTTCGATGCGTTACGTCAAATACTCGGTGATCGCGGTTCTGATCCTCGTGGTGGCGGGGTTCCTGCACTACACCTTGCCACAGCGCGATATCGTGCGAATCGTCGGCGTCGAAAACCGCCGGATCGATAACGCCAGCAATTCGCTGTTCTGGTCACAGCCCGATACCGGCACCCAACCGGGCGAAACCCGCGATGTGCGGTTCATCAACACGATCCGGGCCGATGGCGATGAAATGGTTTACCGCAATGAAGATACCGGCTGGGGCTGGCCGCCCTATTTCAAGGTCAACACATCGAACCTGCAAACCCGCGCGCAGGATCTGATATCCACCGCCGCCAACCCGAAATGGGTGGTGGTGCGCCATTACGGCTGGCGCAACGAATTCTTCTCGATCTATCCCAATGCGGTTGGCCTGCGACAGATCGACAGCCCCGATGTTACCCTGATCCCCTGGCTGAACATCGTCATACTGTCGCTTCTGGCGGCGGGGGTTTTGTGGATCAGGGCGCTGTGGCGCCGGTTCTGGCGGCGCATGGTTGCCCCCGCGATCGACGATGCCGCCGATACCTGGGACAGGATCGACGACTCGGCCGATGCAGCAAGAGACCGCGCGCGCGGGTTCTGGAGCCGGGTGCGGGATTTCATCGCGGGGCGGCGTTGAGGCGGCTTTGAGGCGGTGGCCGACCCGTCGGGTTCCTTCGCTTGACCGGCGCGCGCGTGGCGCGCGCGGGAATTGAGTATTTTTTCCAAGATGAAGCGAAACAGCGGTTTTCGGTGCCGTCAAGCTGCGGGCTGATCGGGCGCGACACGCGCTGGTGTTCCCCATGATCCGGTTTCGAAAACATAAGCGATAGCTTTATGGCTGAATGCAAATACGGGTAATCATGAAAGCCCATGCAACAGGATCCATCGTCCTGTCACAAAAACCTGTCAGAAAAAGATGAAATCATCCTGGGCGAAATCGGCGGCGGTCAGCGGGGCAAGGTTTGCGCTGTGGAGGATCAGGTCTTCCCCCTCGAACGCGATGCGGGCGCCGTCGGCGGTGGCGGTAATCTCGAGGTCGCCGAAATAATGCAGCCGCCCCCATTGTGACAGGTCAAGCCGGTCAAGACCGGGTTCGAAATCGGTGATCTGGTCGGTCGCCTCATCCCGGACGAACACGAAAACATCGGCGCCGACACCGCCGGTCAGAAAATCCTGCCCCGCGCCATCGACAATCAGGTCATCCCCCGCCCCGCCGCGCAAGCTGTCATTGCCGCCCCGGCCATCGATGTGGTCATCCTGGGCGGTGCCGGTGATCGTGTCATTGCCATTGGTGCCGCGCAGCAACGGGCCGATCGACGCAAGGTCGATGCGGAATTGCGACAGCCCGGCCTGGCCCGCGCCCGCCGCAAGGATCTGCACCTCAGTGCCGATCACCACGGCTTCCAGCGTGGTGACATTATCGAGCACCTGGCCCGATGCATTGGCGATGCTTTGCACATGGAAAATCTGCCCCCCGGGCGATATTTCCAGCAGGCTCAGCCCGTCATCCGATCCGCCGGTTACCACGAAGCTGCGGCCGTGGTGGGCAAAGGTGGCCATGGTTTCGGCGCCGTCGAACCTTGTATCAAGCGTGTCGAGCACATGATCGGTCTGAAAGAACACGCCCTGTGTGTTGATGCGAAAGGCGGTGATGGTTCCCGCCGTGCCCGATGCGGCCAGCACGAAATCGGTGCCCGCAACCTCTACCGTGGCCAGGGCGGTGACGGCGGCAAAGCCTCCCCCGGATACCGACAGGATCGTATCCGCGACCGTCAGCGCGCCGCCCGCCCCGATCCGCAAGCTGGTAATCCCGGCATCAAGAGCCGATGCGGCCAGCACGAATTCGGCGGCCCCCACCGTGACCGTGGTCAGGGCGCTGATGTCGGACAGGGTGGTTTTCAGGGTGTCTTGCACGGTGGCGGCCCTTGTCAGGGTGAAATCGGCCCCGATGGTGAAGGTCTGCAACCCCGGGGCGGTGCGCTGGCTGGCGGCGATGAAATCGGTGCCGTTCGCGTGAAACCCGGTCAGGTGCGACAGGTTGGCCGCCGCCACGTCACCGGTGGCAAGGGTGCGCAGGGCCCCCATCGCCCCGTCGGCCGCGCCGAGGCTGCGCAGCGCCGGGCGGTCATCAAAACTGCCAGCGGCCAGCAGGAACGTGCCGCCGCCGATGGTGACCGGCGCCAGATCGGACAGGCCCAAAGTGCCGGTCTGGCTGGTGCCGGGGCGGTTATCGAAGATCTGCGCAGGCCCGCCTTCGGTCAGGCGCAGCCGCATCAGCCCGCCGTCATTTTCCGATCCGACAAAGGCATAGGGCACCGTTTCGAACCAGATCACCGAGATATCGGATATGCCCAAACCATGCGCGAGCGTGCCCGCCGCCATTGTGGCGACATGCTTGATGTCCGCCATTTCACCCGATCCCATTTCTACCCGGAAACAGGGTGACGGGTCGGCGTTAACGATCCATTCAGAAATTCAGGCGAAAATCAGGCATTAAAAAGGAAATGCAGGACATCGCCGTCCTGCACCGCATAGGTCTTGCCCTCAACGCGCAGGCGCCCGGCCTCGCGCGCGCCCGGTTCGCCGTTCAGGGCAACGTAATCGTCATAGGCGATGGTTTCGGCGCGGATGAAGCCGCGTTCGAAATCGCCATGGATGACGCCGGCCGCCTGCGGGGCCAGCGTGCCCTTGGTGATGGTCCAGGCGCGGGCCTCTTTCGGGCCGACGGTGAAATAGGTCTGAAGGCCCAAAAGCTGGTAGCCCGCGCGGATCAGACGATCGAGGCCCGCCTCTTGCAGGCCCATCTCATCCAGGAACATCTGCGCCTCTTCGGGGTCAAGCTGGCTGATTTCCTCTTCGATGCGGGCCGAGATCACCACGCAGCCCGCGCCTTGGGCGGCGGCCATTTCGGCCACCCTGTCCGACAGGGCGGTGCCGCGCGCGGCGTTCTCTTCCTCGACATTGCACACGAACAGCACCGGCTTTGCCGTCAGCAGTTGCAGCATGTCCCATGCCTTGCGGTCTTCATCATCCACCGCGACGGTGCGCGCCGGTTGTCCGCCTTCCAGCGCCGCCAGTGCGGCGCGCAGCAGACGGTCCTGGGTGTGGGCGTCCTTGTCATTGCCTTTCAGCTTGCGGGCAAGGTTGGCAAGGCGGCGTTCGATCGAGTCCATGTCGGCCAGCATCAATTCCGTCTCGATGGTTTCGGCATCGGCAACGGGATCGACCCGGCCTTCGACATGGGTCACGTCATCATCGACGAAACAGCGCAGCACATGGGCGATGGCGTCCACCTCGCGGATATTGGCCAGAAACTGGTTGCCCAGCCCCTCGCCCTTGCTGGCGCCTTTGACGAGGCCCGCGATATCGACAAAGGTCAGCCGGGTGGGGATGATCTGTTTCGATCCGGCGATTTTTGCCAGCGTGTCAAGCCGGGCATCGGGCACCGCCACCTCGCCCACGTTGGGTTCGATGGTGCAGAAGGGAAAGTTTGCCGCCTGCGCGGCGGCGGTGCGGGTAAGCGCGTTGAACAGCGTCGATTTGCCGACATTCGGCATCCCGACGATCCCCATCCTGAAGCCCATGGCGCGGTCCCTTCCTGCAGCGGCGTGATCGCGGGCATGTAGGGGCGCGCATGGGCCAAGGTCAAGCGGCAAGGTCAAACGGTATGCGGTTCAGGAAAGCATTGATTTTCCCGCCCCCATGCCGCAAACCGCGCGCAGCCGCCTTGTGCGGGCGGCGTATGGATGAACGGGCGGGGCGCGGCATGACCAGAATAGACGATACCTTTGCGCGGCTGCGGGCCGAGGGGAAAAAGGCCTTCGTGGCCTATGTCATGGCAGGCGATCCCGATTACGACACGTCGCTTGAAATCATTCGCGGCCTTCCCGCCGCGGGTGTGGATATCATCGAACTTGGCATGCCCTTCACCGATCCGATGGCCGATGGCGAGACGATTCAGCGTGCCGGTCAGCGCGCGCTTGCGGCCGGGCAGACCCTGAAAAAGACGCTGGCCATGGCGCGGGCGCTGCGCGAAACCGACACCCGCACGCCGATCGTGATGATGGGCTATTACAACCCGATCCATTCACATGGCGTTGACAGGTTTCTGGTGGATGCCCTGGCGGCGGGGATCGACGGGCTGATCGTGGTCGATCTGCCCCCCGAGGAAGATGCGGAGCTGTGCATTCCGGCGCGGGCGGCGGGGATCGACTTTATCCGCCTGGCGACCCCCACGACCGATGCCAAACGGCTGCCCAAGGTGCTGCAAAACACCTCGGGGTTTCTGTATTACGTCTCGATCACCGGGATTACCGGGGCCGCGGCGGCCAGCGCCGCAGATGTCGCGCCGGAAGTGGCGCGGATCAAGGCCGCCGCCGATCTGCCGATCATCGTCGGCTTTGGCATCACCACGCCGGATGCGGCCCGATCCATCGCGGCTGTGGCCGATGGCTGCGTTGTCGGATCGGCGATCGTCAAGGATATCGGCGCGGGCAAGCCGGTGGCCGAGGTTCTGGCGAATGTCGCGGCCCTTGCGGCCGGCGCCCACCGGGGTTAGCGCCTGTTGCGCCCTTCAGGCCCGCACCCTGACCGCATAGAAAAACGTTCTTTCCCATCCTCTCGAAAAAAATACTCATTCCCCGCGCCCGCCGTGTGCGCGCCGGTCAGGGGTATGACGGTATGACCCCGACGGACCGAAATGGCTTCAAGGCGCGGATAACCGCTGTGCGCCTGCCTTTCCCGCCTCAGGCCCGGCGGCAACTGATCAGTTGCGCCTGATACAGGACGGCGCGGTCCGCCACCCGTGACGATACATTCATCAACCAGGGCTTTTCCCGATGGCTGCCACGGGCAAAACCGGTGTGGCCTTCGTGATAGGCCAGATACTGGTTGCGCGCATCGTTCAGCGCGATGCCATTGCGTTCGCGGCTTTTGTTCATGTACCAGCCCATGAAATCGGTGGCATCCGCGATCCGGTCGCGGCGGGCGTTGCGGTTGTCGGCCTGGTCGCGGTATTCATCCCATGTCGCATCAAGCGCCTGGGCATAGCCATAGGCCGACGATTGCCGCCCCATCGGAATGACCCCCAGTACATAGCGAAACGGGGTGCGGGCGTCGCCGATGAACTTGCTTTCCTGATGGATGGTGGCCATCTGCACCGCAACCGGCACACCCCAGCGGGTTTCGGCGCGGCGCATGGCGTTATAGTATTGCGGGCGTTCATCAACGATGGCGCATGCGTTTTCCAGATCGGAGGGCGCCGAAAAGTTTTGCCCCCCGCAAGAGGCTATGGCCAATACCAAGGCGAGGACGCCAAGACGTCTGTTGATCACCTGCTTGCCTCATCACTTCTTGTTTTTCCGTCATCATAGGCCAAAACCGCCCGAAGGAAAACGTCAATTCGCCCGCGCGCCCTCACCCGCGGTCAAGTTGGCGTCAATCCGCAGGCCATAATTCCCGGTTCCGGCCTGCTTCTGCGCGGGTCTGCCGCGCGCTACTGTCGGGGCCCGTTCCACAGACTGTTTCCTGCCAGTCCCGCCGAATGCATGGACAATCCCCCTGACAAAGTATTAATATGGATACATGAGAGATTTTGGAAAAATGCTTACAACCCAGGCGAAATATCACCTTGGACAGGTGGTACGGCACCGCAAACACCCCTTTCGGGGGGTGGTCTTTGACGTGGACGCGATGTTCTCGAATACCGAAGAATGGTACGAGGCGATCCCCGAAGACAGCCGCCCCTCAAAGGATCAGCCATTCTATCACCTGCTGGCCGAAAATGACCAAAGCTATTATGTGGCCTATGTGTCGGAACAGAACCTTGTCGCGGATGAGACCGGCGAGCCGGTGGATCATCCGGATCTGGAAGACCTGTTCGGCGATTTCGAGGATGGGCGCTATCCGCTGCATTTTCAACTGAACTGAACCAGTTATCAGCATCGCCGCCCCGCGCGGGCGGTGGCGGGCGCGGGCCTGCATGGGGGAACAGGGTGGAACCGATCTGGGCCGTGGGTCTGATGACCGGAACCGTTCTGGACGGCAATATAGATGTGGCGCTGCTGCGCACCGATGGCGACGGGATTATCGTGCCCGGTGCCTATCGCCTGACCCCCTATCCGGCGGATGTGCGCGACCTTTTGGCAAAGGCGCTGGAGGCCGCGCGGCGCTGGGCCTTCACCGGCCCGGAACCCGCGATCTTTGCCGAGGCACAAGAACGGCTGACCCGCGCGCAGGCTGACGCGGTGCGCGATCTGGCGGATTCGGAGGGGCGGGGGATTGGTGCCATCGGCATCGTCGGGTTTCACGGGCAAACCGTGTTGCATCGCGCCCCCAAAGCCGGTCGGCGCGGGCAAACCCGGCAATTGGGCGACGGGGCGCTGATGGCGCGGCTGCTTGGGGTGCCGGTGGCCTATGACTTCCGTTCGGCCGATGTGGCGGCGGGCGGGCAGGGCGCGCCGCTTTCGGCCGTCTATCATGCGGCCTTGCTGGCGGGGATCGGCGCGGGCCCCGAAACCGCCGTGCTGAACCTTGGCGGGGTGGCGAATATCACCTGGACGGATGGGGCGGGGCGGGTGATTGCCTTTGATACCGGGCCCGCGAACGCGCCCATCAACGATTTCGTGCGGGACCAGGGCTGTGGCGAGATGGACCGCGACGGCGCGCTGGCGCTGGCGGGGCGGGTGGATGAGGCGCGCCTTGCCGATCTTCTGCGCCACCCCTATCTGGCGCGGCCCTATCCCAAATCGCTGGACCGGTTCGATTTTCCCGCCAGCATGGCCGAGGGTTGCGGGCCAAGGGATGGCGCCGCGCTGCTGACGGCCTTTACCGCCGGGGCGGTGGGCCGGGCGCTGGATCTGCTGCCGCAGCGGCCGCGACGGCTGATCGTGTGCGGGGGCGGGCGGCACAACCCGGCGATCATGGCAGCCCTTGGTCCCCGCGCGGGGGTCGAGGCGGTCCCCGCCGAGGCTGTCGGTTGGCGGGGTGATGCGATCGAGGCGGAATGTTTCGCCTATCTGGCGCTGCGGGTACGGCGCGGCCTGCCGATCAGCTTTCCCACCACCACCGGCGTGCCCTCGCCGATGACGGGCGGGCGGATTGCGCAATAGAATTGGTTTCAGTCCGTTGGAGACATTCCCCTGACCGGCGCGCGCACGGTGGGCGCGGAAGATGAGTATTTTTTCGAGAGGATGGGAAAGAGCGTTTTCTTTTGCGCTCAGGGTGCGGGTCTGGTTTGGGGCAACACCCGATAGCTTACACCCCGATGCGTAAAAGCGCCGTATCCAGCGCGCAAGGATTGTCCAGTTCCAGGCGCACCGGCACCGTCAGCACCCGGTGCCGCCAATCGGGGGGCAGGCGCACCGCATCCTTTTCGGTGGTGACAAGCTGCGCGCCGACGGCCCAGGCGGCCTGTTCCAGCCGCATCAACAGCGCCTCGCCCAGCGGTTGATGATCGTCAAGTGCAGCGGCTCCGCGCAGGCGCACGCCCATGTCGCGCAGCGTGGCAAAGAATTTTTCCGGGTGGCCGATCCCGGCAAAGGCATAGGCGCGCAGGCCTGCCCATTCCATCCCGGTTTGCAGCGGCGCCAGCCGGGCGCGCAGATGCGGCAGGGTGACGGCGCCCGCCCAAAGCGCGGCAAACCCGGCTTGCGCGGGGTCTGGCCCGATGGACAGCAGCAGATCGGCGCGGGCAAGGCCCAGGGCCAGCGGTTCGCGCAGTGGCCCGGCCGGCAGCACCCGGCCATTGCCAAAGCCCTGCACCGCGTCCACCACCACCAAGGCCAGATCCTGATGCAGCGCCGGGTTCTGGAAACCGTCATCCATCACGATCACCCCGGCCCCCGCCGCCACCGCGGCAAGGGCTGCCGCCGCGCGGTCGCGCCCGATCCATGTGGGCGCGAAGGCGGCAAGCAACAGCGCCTCATCCCCCACATCGCGGGCGCGGTGGCGCGCGGGGTCTATGGCAAGGGGGCCGTGCAGGCGCCCGCCGTAGCCCCGGCTGACCACATGCGGTGTGTGCCCGCGCGCGCGCAGCCGTTCGACAACGGCGATCACGGTCGGGGTTTTGCCGGTGCCGCCCGCGTTGATGTTGCCCACACAGATCACCGGCACCGGCAGATGCCGCCGGGGCGCGGCAAGCCTGCGGGCCGTCGCCATTCCATAGGCCGCCCCCAGCGGCGCAAGGGCGCGGGCGCGCCAGTCGGGCCGGTCGGGCGCGGTGAACCAGAAGCCGGGCGCGCGCATCATGCCGGCCCCTTGGCTGTGTCCTTGCCCGTTGTCGCATCCACGGGCAGGGCCTCGCGCAGCAGCCGCGCGGCGCGTTCGGTGATCGCATCGCGGTCGGATGTGACCTGCCAGGCGTTCAGCGCCATCGCCGCCGCCCGGTCGGGGGCCAGCAGATCGCCGATCGCTTCGGCCAGATCCGTGGTGCCACGCACCAGGCGGGACGCCTGCCCTTCGGCCAGATCGGCCAGCGCCATCTTGTAGCATTCCGCCACCGCCGGGCCATGCAGCACCACCGACCCAAGTGCTGCGGCGGCAAAGGGATGCGGGCCGGGGGCAAGCGTGTCATCCCCGGTCATGGTGCCGCCCAGATAGGTGATCGGCGCCAACCGGAACCACAGGCCAAGTTCGCCATCGGTATCGGCGATATAGACCGAGACCTCTTCTTCGGGGTATTCCTCGGCGCTGCGCCGCGCGCAGTTCAGGGCGCCCAGATCGTTCAGCCGCGCGGCGATCTCCGCGCCGCGGGCGGGGTCTTTGGGGACCAGGATCAACAGCAGCCGGTGGGAATGGCGTTGCGCCGCGATATGGGCGGCGATGACGCGATCTTCCTCGGCCTCGGGAACATCGACCGCCAGCCAGACCGGGCGCGGGCCCAGAAGCTGCGACAGTGCCTCGCGCTCGGCCTCGGTGTGGGGAAGGGGGCCGGGGCCTTCCTGGAGCGGGCCGGCGATCTCGACGATATCGGCGGGGGCACCGGCGCGGCGCAGGGCGCGCGCGGCTTGCGGCCCGCGCGCCAGTATCCGGGTAAAGCGGCGCAGGGTGCCGCGCATCACCCCCGGCAGCCACCCCGGCGCGATCGGGGCCAGCCGGGGGGCGGGCGCGTCGAACAGAAACACCGAAATGCCGCGCAGATGCGCCTGATGCACCAGACCGGGCCGCAGCCCGCCGCCGATGCAGGCCACCGCATCCGGGCGCCAGTGATCCAGAAATTCGCGAACATCCGCAAGCGTATCTGCGGGGGCGGGTGCAAGGATCGCACCCTTGGGCAGCGCCGATCCCGGCGCCTTGTCGGTTGCGGTGGTGTCGGTTGCGGTGGTGATGATATAGCTTGCCCGTACCCCGGCCAGCCGCATCGCCCGTACAAGGTTCAGCGTGCCCGCGATGGCGCCCGCGTCGCCCGCATGCAGCCAGATCAGTGCGCCGGGTGGCCGCTGATCACCCC
>JACIYW010000107.1 GCA_014359745.1 Paracoccaceae bacterium
GGCCTTGCCCACCACCGCCCGCCGCGCCCCCGTGGAACAGCGCGAGTCGCTTGTCCGGCAGGCGCATACGCAATGGAAGCTGACCGTGCTAGAGGCGATTCGCGACGTCGAGACCTCGCTCGCCGAATACGGCGCCGCCCTGTCGGCGCAGCGATCGGCGGATGAGACGGTGCGGCTTTACAAGCAGGTGGTCATGCTGACCCGCCAGATCGTCACGCGCGACGGCGCCACCATCCGCGACCTGATCGACGCCGAACAGGACGTCGCCAATGCCAACACCACCCTCGCCGCAACCCTGCGCCGGGTGGGGCGCAATTTTGTGGCGCTGAATGTGAACCTGGGGTCGGGGCATGGAGTGGGAAAGCGGCAGATGGGCGGGGAATAGGGGCTTTCACAGCGACACTTGCAGATCATCGATGATGAAGGGGAGCTAACGTGAAACGTGGCAGACTTTTCTACAAATTGCAGAAGCATCTGCGGTGTCAAAGATCATCCCGACACTGAACCGATCAACCATCGGCAAGCTGACCGATGCGCGCGCGGCGGGGCTGGCCGCGCCACGGATTACCGCCTTGCCTTGGGCTTTGGCGCGATGCTAAGCCTCGACCATAATCCGTATCGATGAGTGTGCATGGCAGACCCGGCGAACACCGATCCCACAAAGGCGCCTCTGGGTGTCATGACGATGGCATATGGCGATCATTTGTTGCTGGCGCGCTGGGTCGAATACCATGCAAGGCAGGTTGATCGCCGCCACATCTATGTGCTGAGCCATGGCAACGATCCCGAACATCGGCGCATCGCCAAGGGGTGCAACGTCATCGCCCTGCCCCGCGATCCCAGCGGGTATCGCTTTGACCGGCGCCGCTGGAACATGATCAACGGGTTCGCTTCGGGATTGCTGCGGTATTACAACTGGATGATCGTCAACGATGTCGATGAATTCGTGATCGTCGATCCCGATGTGGCCCCCGACCTGATCACCTATCTGGCCCGCTATGAGGGGCAGAAGCAGCCGCTGTCGATCTGCCCTTTCGGCATCGAGCTTATCCACAATCCCGCCGCCGAACCGGACCCGATCGAAGACGGCGTGCCGATCCTGTCGCGCCGCCGGGTGTTCCGGGCCAACGCGAATTACGCCAAGCCCTGCATCACCCGCGGGCGCGAGGTGGCCTTTACCCCCGGCGGCCATGCCAACAACCACAAGCCGCGCTTTCTTGACCCGCACCTGTACCTTGTGCACCTGCGGTTCTTCGATTTCGATCATGCCGTTGCCCGGCTGGAAGAACGCCGCAGCATCGCCGATGACCGCGTCGCTGACGGCACCCTTGACGACCAGACCCGCAACGTCTGGGCGAAGGGGCTGGAAAGCTTTCGTAAAATGGCAACCGGCGTGGCGGAGGGCGAAGATGCCACCCTGTCGGATTTTCGGCAAAAGATGGTAGACGGCGCGCAGGATCTGCATAACGGTGCCGTTACCTTCTGGGGCGGCGGCCGCAGCCGCGATCTTTACCGCCTGCCCGCGCGTTTCGCCCATATCTTTTAGGGGTCAAGGCCCCCGTTCAGGAAAGACCCCGACCATGGAACTCAACCGCCGTCCCGTCGCCTCGCTGTGGATCGGCCCGCGCCTGCACTATATCAACCAGATGTGCCTGAAATCGCATCTGGTGCAGGGCCATCCGGTGACGCTTTATTGTACCGACACGGTGCAGAACGTCCCCGACGGGGTAACGGTGCGCCCGGCGTCCGAAATCATGCAGATCGACAGTGCCATCGTCGCGGAAACCTCGGCATCCTTCGTGTCGAACGTCTTTCGCTACAAGATGATCGCGAAGACCGGCGCGATCTGGATCGATACCGACGCCTATTGCCACCGCCCCTTCCCCGAGGGGCTGGACCATATCTATGGCGGCCACGGGATGCGCGGCGCGCTGAACTGCGGGGTGGTCGGCATGCCCCAGACCGGCCCGCTGATAGAGGCGCTGCTGGATTACTATGACAACCTGCCCGATTATCCCGCCTGGTGGGGCAAGCGCCAGCACAAGAAGATGGACAAGCTGCCCGCAAGCCTTCCCAAGGCGGTGCGCATCTATCAGACGGAACGTACGGCCTTTGGCCCGCAGGCCTTTACCTATTACGCCGAAAAGACCGGGCATCTTGAACACGCGATGTCCAATGATGTGCTGTATCCGGTGCCGTTCCAGTTGAACGACGTGTTCTATGACCCCCATTCGCAGGTCGAGAAACATTTTACCGACGCCACGCTGTCGGTGCATATCTATACCAACGCCTCGCGGCCGTGGTGGCGCAAGAACCCGCCGCTGCCGGGATCCTACGTCGCGCGCATGTGCGACCAGCTTGATATCGACCCCAAGCTGGCGCTGGCAGACGACTGACCGGAAGGAGGCGCCGGATCAAGGCAGCAGGGACGCCATGAATTTTTGCAAGCAGACCAGCCCGCACGGATCGCTGGTGGCCCTGTCCACCATGAAGGACGAGGCGCCCTATATCGTCGAATGGGTGTCGCATCACCTGGCGGTCGGCTTTACCGATGTGATGGTCTATACCAACGATTGCTCGGACGGCACCGACACCCTGCTCAAGCGGCTGGAGGCGCTGGATATCGGCGTGCACCACCGCGAAAACACCATCCCCGAGGGGATGAAACCGCACCCCTCGATGCTGAAACTGGCCGCCGCCGAACCGATCGTCATCGCGTCCGACTGGTTGCTGGTGCTTGATGCCGATGAATTCATGTGCATCAACCACCCTTCCGGCAACCTTGACGGCCTTGTCGCCGACCTGGAGGGGATGGGGGCCTCGGCCATGGTCATCACCTGGCGCATCTTCGGATCGAACGACGTGCGCGAATGGAACCGCGCGCCGATCACCGAACAGTTCACCCGCGCCGCGCCCGCGTTCTGGAACAAGGGCTGGGGCACCAAGACGATGCTCAAGTTCGATCCGAAATATCTGCGGCTTGGCATGCACCGGCCAATCATCAAATCGCAGCACAAGGATACCGATTACCCCGAATCGGTGTTGTGGGTGAACGGGTCGGGGCAACCGATGGAAGAATGGTTCAAGTTTCGCGGCTGGCGGTCGATCCGCCGCACGCTGGGCTATGACTGGGCACAGATGAACCACTATGCCATCAAGTCGATGGATGCCTATTCGTTGCGCAAATTCCGGGGCAATGCCAACCTGAAGAAAGACAAGTACAATTCCGATTACTGGTCGCTTCAGGATCGCAACGAGGTGGTGGATCTGGCCATCCTGCGCCACCGCGACCGCCGCGCCGCGATCATGGCCGAACTGCTGAAAGACCCGCAGGTGCGCGCCCTGCACGAGGCCGCCCATGCCCGCGCCGAGGCGCGGCTGGCCGAATACCGCCCATCCCAGGCCTATCAGGATCTGGTGGCCAGCCTGATCGAAGCATCGAACGTGCCGATAAGCCAGGTGGTGGCCAAGCCGCCCAAGGCCCGCGACCCCGCCGAGGTGGCGGCGGTGCAATCCAAGCTGGAAAAGAAACGCGCCGCCCGCCCCAAGGATGAACGCCGCACCGCCCCCCCGCCCGGATGGGGCACGGCCACCGGGTCGCCCTATGTCGGCGGGGTGATTGATCTAAGCTATGACGTGCCGCTGGAAGAGGCGGAAAATCAGGGGCTGATGCTGCCGGTCGATCCGCGCGTGTTCAATCCCGTCGCCCTTGAGGCGGTGCAGAACGGCAAGTTCGACCGCCGCCACGCGCGCAACATCGGCGGTTATCTGAACGGCGCGACGCGGCTTCTGGATCTGGGCGCGGGCATCGGGTTTGTCAGCCTCAAGGCCAAGCTGCTGCATCCCGCGCTGATCGTGAAGCCGCAGGATGACCGGTCGATCCTGGTCGAAATCGGTCGCGGCATCGCCCGGCGCAACCTTGCCGCGCAGCTTTCCGACATACAGTTTGACGACACGCCGCTGCGCCGCGACGATGACCCGGATGGTTGCTGGCCGGGGCTGGCGGCGCTGGTGGCGCGGTTCCGGCCCGACGCGCTGCGCCTGCCCGGCGATCTGCTGCCGCCCGAGGGGTTCGCCGCCGCCCTTGACCCCGAAACCCTGACCGGCGTCAACCGGGTGATCATTCCCTGCGACAGCCAGGAAGCCGCCGATGCCGCCCGCGCCGCGCTGGGGCCGCTGCTGGAAGCCGCGGGCCTTGCCCCCGACCCTGAGGCAGAGACAAACGGCAGCCTGTTTTACCGCCGCAACTGATCCGCCCCGGACGCGTCCAGCAGATCACCGCCGCGCAACAGATCAAGCGTACGGTTCATCGCCAGCGCCCCCCATGCGGCGTTCTTGTGGTGGTGATCGCCCGATACCGCGATATCGGGCACGCCATATTCGGCGCGGGTGAAAAGCCCGCCGGTCACGGTGCTTTCGGGTTGCGCCAGCAGGGTGATGCCGTCTTGCGCCGCCATCGCCGTCAGGTCTGCCCAGATGCCGGGGCGCAGGGCATCGGCCGCGTCGGCCTCGGCCGGGGTCAGGGTGTTTATGGGGCAGCCGGTGGTCGGAAAGGCGATCGGCACCAGCACCACCGGGGTTCCCGCCTTAACAAAGCCCTTGGCAAAGCCATAGCTGGCCGACCACGCCAATTGATCGCGCAGGATGCGATGGCGCAGGCCGCTGCTGATCCGCAAGCCAAGTGCTGCGTTGCGCGCCAGCGTCGCGAAGGCCGGAAACAGGATCACCCGCACCCCCATGAAAAGCGCCAGATCGAAATCGGCGGCGGGCAGGTGGCGGCGGCCCTTTTCGTTGAACTTGGCAAAGCGCTGCGCGGTGAAATCATCGACCGGCACGATCGCGCCATCCCGGAACGACAGGTAATTGAACCGCCGCCCGACATGGCCCCAATATTCCAGATCGATGCCCGTGGCGTCAAACAGCCCCTCGGCCCCGGCCTGCCGGATCGCGGCGTAATGGCTGTCGCCAAAGACCACCAGACGCGGTGCGCGGCCCTTAATCATTGTGGTCCGTCGCGGCCGGGGCGGGGGCAAAGGCGCGCAGAATCTCTTCTTCGCAGCGCAGATCATCGGCGGCCGCGTCTTCTGCGGCCTGCGCGGCGGCGCTGGCACCGTCGGGCGGCGGCGCCGTGCCATCATCCCCATCCCGGCGCCGGGCAAGGCCGGCCTGGGCGGCAAAAAACGCCTGCATCACGAAATCCACCCCGGCGGGCGCCACCTGCCGCATGTTCGGGGCAAAGAACATGCCGCGAAACGGCGGCTGGGTTATAATCTCATACGACGGGAAATAATCGATATCGGCATCGTCGCCTTCGGCCAATGTGCCCGCGACGGCGCGCAGCACCGCTTTTGACCGGGCGGTGGCCACCATGACATGGCGATCCGTGGCCGTCGCCGTCAGCGGCACAGGCGAGACGGTCAACAGCAGTTTCAGCGCCGGGTTCGCCGCGCGCAGCATCGCGATGGCCGCGGCCATATCCGCCAGGATCGCGGGATAATCATGGTTCACGAACACATGCCGGGCCGGATCATACTCCCCCGCCGCCACCCCCGGCGCCGAGGCATATTCAAGACCGCTGTCGCGGCAGGCCCAGCTTTCGGTCAGCCCCATGGTGAACACCAGAACCCCGGCCCCGGCCACCGCCGCCCGGATCGCGGCAAGCGTATCGTGCCGGGCAAGGTTCAGTTCCTCGACGCTGGCAAAACCGCCCGGTTCGATAGCCGGGCGCATCGGGTCAAAAAACCGCCCGCCCCGCTGCCAGACCTCATTCGGCATCGGATCACCGGCCAATGCCCAGCCCAGCCATTGGCGCAGCATCCGGGCGGTGTAGATATTGGCGGTGCGAAACGAAAAGATGCCATAGTGAAAATCGCGGCGCTGCGCATCGCTCAGCCCCGTCGGGCCGGGTTCGAAATCCTGCCAGTTCCAGCCGCGCGCGACCAGCGCCCTGGAAAAATGCTGGGCAAAGCACGATCCGGCGGTGATGATCGGTGTCTTGGGCCGGATGCGGAATTTCGGCTGCCACAGATCGGCAATCTCGAACGCCGCCCGCTCTGCGATCGCGGTTTTCCAGAAGTGTCGGCCATCACGGCCCTGATAGGGATTGGAACTGGTCATGTGACTTTCGTGATTAGCGGTTACGACCCGGTGTGATCAGACAAAGCCCATGCTTTGGGCCAGTTGGGCGGGATCGGCAGTCGCGGCCAGAACCTCGCGCAGGCGCGCGCCATCGGTAAAGGGGAAGGCTTGGCAAATGATATCCTCGATCTCGGGGGTGGTAAAGCCGTCGCCCTTTTCGGCAAGCTCGGCCCTGGCGGCCAGAATGCGCTTGTTACGTTCGCCATCGGTGCGGAAGGTCGGTTCGGCACCCGCGCTGATATTGGCGCTGTGCAAGCTGTAATGATAGGCGTCGAACGTCGGGTCGCAATAACTGGGCACCCGCGATGCGTGGCGCCCGTGCTGAATGCGAAACGGATGGATGCGCGACCCCGGCGTGCTGATGATCGCCAGACCGATGGCGATCGACATCTTGTTGAACCGGGTGTGGCGGGCGACATGGCCATCGACCATGCCCATGACGCCGCGCGGAAAGGTGATCATCCCCCCCGGATCGACGCGCCCGACCGCAGCGCGCAGACGCGCGATGTAATCGCTGGTCAGCCCGTCATCGTCATCGACGCGGAAATGCACCAGCGGATCAGCCAGATCCCGGCTTAATTCCTGGGTGACCGGCAGCGCGGCGCGGGTGTAATCGGTTTGTTCGGTTGCCAGGATGCGGATGTTTGGCTGATCATTGGTGATCGCGGACAGGCGCGCGTGGAAAACGTCGGGCATCGCCTTGGAGGTGATCAGAAGCAAGATGAAATCCTGATCGGTCTGGGCACGGATCGCGGGCAAGAGCAGATGTTCGAACAGGTGAAAGCGCACGGCCATGCGCCGCGGTTCCCAAAGCCGGGCGCGGGCGTCTTCCACTGTTCCGATCTCGCGGCCAATGTCGCTGACGCCGAAAAAGGAAAACCGGCAATGTCCAAGGATCTTCATGGTCCCCCTTTCGCTATATGATCAGACCGTCCGCCTCGTCATCATCGACGGCGGGCGGGGGCGGCGCGGGCGCGCCCGATTGGCGGGGCGCCGCATCCGCGCTGCGGAACTGGCTGGTGATGTCATGATCGGGCGGGACGCCTTCGATCAACAGATAGGTCAGGCCCAGCGCAACCTCTACCGTGCCAGAGGCAAGCCTGCGCACGGCGGGGCGCGCAGGCCAGCCCGACAGATCATAGGAATGGCCCGGCCGCCAGCCGGTGATGTGGCTGACGCCGCCCCAGCCCCCGACAAAGGTCACGCAGCCGTCGCCCGGCGTCACATGGTTTTCCCCCGCCCCAAGGTGCACGATGTCATCGCCGCCCCCGGTTTCGACGCGGTTTCGCCCCGGCCCGGTGTGAATGACCGATGATCCGTCGCCATCGATGATCGTGTCGTTGCCGTGCCCGCCCTCGATCAGGTTGCGCCCGGCAAAGCCGATGATGGTGTCATCGCCCGGCCCGCCGCTCAGGGTGTCGCGGCCGCCGCCGCCCTTCAGGTAATCGTTCCCCGGCCCCCCGAAAAAACGGTGCTTGGCGCTTTTGTTCATGGCGATGGCGATCAGGCGATCATCGCCCTCGCCGCCATGAAACACCGCGCCGCTGTATTTCGGGCCGATCATCACGTCATCGCCGCGCGACCCTTCGACATGCACCACCACGCGTTCGGAGGTTTCGAAATTGATCGGGCTGTCGGGATGCGCGACAATACGCAGCACGCGCTGTTTCTTTTCCCCCGATTCAGGCCGCGCCACCACCGATGCAATGCGCAGGTTTTCGACATTCATCGGGCAATAAAGCACCCGGTCATCCGGCCCGCCCATGTACCAAAGCGTGCTGCGCCCGCCGCCCGCAAGCGGGTTGATCTTTTCCGCGTCGGCCCCGTAAGCCCAGAAATGATCATCGCCGCGCCGCCCCTCCAGCACCACCGATCCGTCAACCGCCATCATCGCGTTGACCCCGCAAGATGGGTCATCGATCCCGCGCAGATCAAGCCCCAGATCAAGCGCGCTGCGCACCAGTTCGGCGCGCAGCAGCGCCATCGGCGCGGTATCGGCAAGGTTCGTCGTCTCGCCGGGGTCGGCGACCACATCGTAAACATGCTCTTCGCCATTGGGATAGCGGAAATAGCGCAGGTGATCCTGGCCCGGCGTGGACGGGCGCACCGACAGCGTGCCAAACACCGCCGTCATCGGCGATTTTGACCGGTCATAGCTGCCGAACGCCGGATCGATCAGCGGTGCAAGGCTTTGGCCCGATACCCAGTCGGGGCGCCGGGGCAGGCCCGCCAGATCCATGATCGTTGCGGGCAGATTGTGCAGCGACACCGGCGTCAGTTCCACCCGCGCGCCGGGCCCGGCCGGTTCGGTCAGGCGCGGGCTGGCAACGATCAGCGGAATATGGGCGGCACTGTCCCACTGGCTCATCTTGTGGAAACTGTCGTGATTGCCAAGGTTGAAGCCGTTGTCGGACAGAAAGATCACCGTGGTACGATCGCCCAGTTCCGATGCGTCAAGCGCGTCAAGAAACCGCCCGATTTCATGATCGACATGCGATATGGCGGCGAAATAGGCGCGCACCACCTGCCGCCAGCCTTCATCGCCGGCCTTTTCCGGCGTCCAGTTGCCATTGGCGATATAGGCGGCCTCATAGACCGCGAAACCGGGCTGGGGGCCGAAATAATCCTCGGGGGCGGCGATATCGGGCCAGCGGATCGCGGCGGGATCATACATCTGGTAGAAACGATCGGGGCATTCCAGATTGTAATGCGGATGTTTGAAGCCAAGCTGGATCAGGTGCCTGCGGGCCGGATCGGCGCGGCCAAGAAAATCGATGGCGTTCTGGGCCACCTGAAAATCATAGAACAGCGCGTCTTGCGATCCGTCATCGTCGGGGTGATTGACCCCGCAGATGCCCGGCCCGCGGCCAAGATAGTCGTGCACGCCGGTTCGGCCGTTGCTGTCGCGCGCGGCAGGTTCCTCGTGGAACAGCAGGCGGCGATACGCCTCTGGCATCGGCCGATAGGTGGCATCGACCTTGCCGGTGGTGAAATTGTAGAACCCGGCGCGGCGCAGGTCATAGGCCCAGGCCTTGCGCGGCGGCAACACATCGCGCCAGACCCGGTTCAGATCGACCAGCCCGGTGCGAAACGGCGACAGGCCGGTGGCCAGTTCGGCGCGGCAGGGCGCGCACAGCGGCACCGTCGCGTAACAATTGCCAAACCGCACCCCGCGCGCCGCCAGGCGGTCGATGTTCGGGGTGCGGATGGTGAGCCCGAACGTATCGCGCCAGGTAAAGACATCGATCATGTCATCGACCCAGATCACGCAGATATTGTCATCGCGCACCGTGTCTGGGGTGAAACCGCCGGGATCGGCCATGCGCCTAGCCCCCACCCGTCAACGGCAACAGCGCGGGCAGCGCCCAGCGGTGCAGGGGCCCCAGCGCCGATGGCTGTTCCCAGCCATCCCGCACGGCACCCGCGTTTGGCGAAAACCCGTCCGTCTCGCGCGGGTCGGCACCTGCGGCATAGGCCAGGGCGATCGCCCGCCCCTCGGGGCGGTCGGTCATGTGCAGGATCACCGACTTGGTGTCGGCGGGATCGATCGTGACCGCATCGATACGCGCGCCATTCTCGACCCCGGTCAGGCGAAACCCCGCCAAGGGCCCGGCGCCGAATGGGTCGCGCGCGTCGATCACCAGCGCACTTGCCGCCGAAAACACCGCGCGCAGATCCTTGCCCTGCCGTTCGGCCAGGGACAGCGACGGGCAGTCGAACGGCTCTCCCGCGCGCAGGGCCAGCAGCGCCGCCGCACCCATCGCCGCCTTTTGCGCCCGCCCGGCATCGGTCAGGCGGCCGGTGCGATCCATTTCCAGCGTATAGCCGGGCGCGGGGATCACCAGCCGGTGGTCGCCGTGGTTCCACGACAGTTCCCACTGCCCGGCCAGCGCCGCGCCCTGGGTAATGGCCGGGGTGCCACAATCCAGATGCGCCAGAAACACCGGCCGCGCCAACCCGTGCCGGGCCAGCACCTGCGTTACCATGTCAAGCACCGCGATCATGCCGTCCCGATAGGCCGTGGCATCGTCAAAGATGTCTTCGAGCGCGTAATCCAGTGTCACCGCCTCGATCAGCGGCTCTTTCCCCAGACGCCGGGCCGCGGCAATGAAGCTGGCCACCGCCACATCCAGGTTTTGCGCGGCGGCCCCTGTAGCCAGATCGGCCGCGCGCGCCGGGGCGTCGGTTTCGGCCCGGACGTACCACAGCGACGGCGCGCGCCACGCGGCACGGTCGGCATCCAGCAGCGCCTCGGCCAGCAAGACCTCGTGGCT
>JACIYW010000108.1 GCA_014359745.1 Paracoccaceae bacterium
CGAAACCAAGGGCCCGCAACGCCCCCGTCACCGGCCGGTGGGGTCGCCGGGCAGGACCGGGGTCGGGCCTGCCGCGACCTGGCGCGCGCGCCATAGCGTGAAGAGGCCGGCGGCGACCACGAACACCGCCCCCACGACCACGTTCCAGCGCAGCACCTCGTCAAAGACGAAAAAGCCAATGGACGCCCCGAACACCAGTTGCAGATAGGCGAAGGGCTGCACTGCCGATGCCTCGGCCACCTCGTAGGATTTGATCAGCGTCCAGTGACCGGCGACCCCGGTGCAGCACAAGATCCCCATCCAGGCCCAATCCCCCCCGGTCATCGGTTCCCAGAACCAGATGCCGACCGCCGTCATGATCACCGCCCCCGCGACCCCGGTCCAGAAGAAACTGACCTCGGACGTATCATGGCGCGCGACGAAGCGCGTCAGCAGCCCGTAAAGCGCGAACATGAACGCCGCCAGCAGCGGAATCAGCGCATGGGGCGAAAACACCGCCATCCCCGGTTGCAGGATGATCAGCATTCCGACAAAGCCGATGCCGATCGCGCCCCACCGCCGCCAGCCGACCTTTTCGCCCAGAACCGGGCCGGAAAGGGCCGCGACCAACAGCGGATAAGAGATGAAAACCGCGTGGCTTTCGATCAGCCCCAGAACCGTGAAACCGGCGATCATCACGCAAATCTCGGCGGTCAGGAGCAGGGCGCGGACAAGTTGCAGGCCGGGCCGGGCCGAAATGGCGGCGCGCCGCAGGCCCCCGGCCCGCCGCGCCGCCATCGCCATCACGAAAGCCCCCAGAAACCAGAAGCGGATCATCACCACCATCAGCACGCTGTATTCGCTGGCCAGATGCCGGGAAATCCCGTCTTGCGCCGCGAATATCAGGGTGGTGGCGACCATCAGCCAGATGCCCAGCCGGGTGTTCTGTTCTGTCACGCCGCGTCCTTTCGCCCGATGGTCATGTGCCGTTTATGGCCATAGCCTTGCACCCGCTCTACCGTGAATCCGGCGGCGTTCAAAGCACGGCGCACATGGCCCGCGGCGGTATAGGTGGCGAAGGTGCCGCCGGGTGCTGTGTGATCGGCCACGGCCTGCATCAGCGCGGGCGACCAGAGGCCGGGGTTTCTGGCGGGGGAAAACCCGTCGAGAAACCAGGCATCGGCGCGGTCGGGCCAGTCGGGCAGGGTTTCGCCCGCGTCGCCGATGACGATCCGGGCGCTGAACCCCGGCAGGGTGATGTGGCGCGCGCCGCTGGCCCATTGGTCAAGGAAGGGCGCGGCATGGGTTGCCACCTGCGGGAAGGCGGCAAGGGCGCGACCGATGTCGGGGGCGTGCAACGGATAAGCCTCGAACCCCGTGTAGCGCAGGGTGCCATCGCGCCCCGTGCCGCGCCATGCCAGCCAAAGGGCCAGCATGTTCAACCCGGTGCCAAAGCCAAGTTCGGCCACATGAAAGCCGGGGCGCAGGCGCGCGGGCAGGTCATTGCCCGCCAGAAACACATGCCGGGTTTCATCCAGCCCGCCCGCGCGTGAAAAATAGGGATCGTCGAACCGGGCCGAGGCGGGCACGTCGCCCGCCAGCCAGATCAGATCCGCCTCATTGCCCGCCTCATTACTCTGGCCCATCACGCGCCAATCCCCTAAACCCCGGCCAGTGGCGGCAGAATGGCCGCTGGCAGGGGGCGTTGCAATGGCCGAACGCGCGGCGGATGTGCAGATCTTTGGCGCGGGCGTTTTCGGCCTGGCGATCGGCTTTGCCTGCGCGCGGCGGGGGGCGCGGGTGCGGGTGGTGGACCCGAACGGCGTCGCCACGGGTTCCAGCGGCGGTCCGGTGGGCGCGCTGGCCCCGCATGTGCCGGAAAACTGGAACGAGAAGAAAGCGTTTCAGTTGGACAGCCTGCTGATGGCCGAAGGGTTCTGGGCGGATGTGGCAGAGGTGGGCGGCGTTGATCCGGGCTATGCGCGCACCGGGCGGGTGCAGCCCCTGATGGATGCGCGCGCGGTGGCGATGGCCGAGGCGCGCGAGGCCGAGGCGGCGGCGCTGTGGCAGGGGCGCGCCACATGGCGGGTTTGCGCGGCGGATGCGGTGGCGGGCTGGCCGCTGGCGGTGCCGACCGGGCTGGTGGTGCACGACAGCCTGAGCGCGCGGATCGATCCGCGCCGGGCCTGCGCGGCGCTGGCAGCCGCGATCGCGGCGCTGGGCGGTGTGGTGGGGGCTGATGGCGGCGCGGCGGCTGCGACCGTCTGGGCCACGGGCCACGCGGGGCTGGCCGATCTGGCGCGCGATCTGGGCCGCCCGGTTGGGGACGGGATCAAGGGGCAGGCCCTGCGCCTGCATCTGCCGGGACCGGACCGCGCCGCCTGGCCGCAGCTTTTTGCCACGGGCCTGCATCTGGTTGCCCATGGCGACGGCACGGTGGCGCTTGGGTCCACCTCGGAACGCGATTTTGATGCGCCGGAGACGACCGACGATCAGGTCGAGGCGCTGCTGGCCAAGGCCCGCGCGGCGCTGCCGTTTCTGGCCGGGGCGCGGGTGCTGGAGCGGTGGGCCGGGGTGCGGCCCCGCGCGCGATCCCGCGCGCCGATGCTGGGGGCGTGGCCGGGGCGGCCGGGGCAGTTCATCGCCAACGGCGGTTTCAAGATCGGCTTTGGCATGGCGCCCAAGATCGCGGCGGTGATGGCCGATCTGATCCTGACCGGGCAGGCCGATATCCCCGAAGGGTTTGGGGTGGCCGCGAGTTTGTGAGGCGGTTTCATCCCATGGGGGTGAGTCCCCTGACCGGTGCGCATGTGACGGCGCGGGATTTGAGTATTTTTTTCGAGAGGATGGGAGAGAGGATTTTCTGTGCGGGCAGCATGCGGGGCCGATCAGCCCCGCGCGGCGATGGCGGCGGCTTGCGCCAGCAGGGTTTGCGCCTGTTTCAGGTGCGGCCGGTCCAGCATCATCCCGTCGAGCCCCACCACCCCGGTGCCGGGGCTGGCGGCGAAGGCCGCGACCACCCGCTGCGCATGGGCGATATCGGCGGCGGTCGGGCTGTAGGCCGCGTTGATCGCGGCGACCTGCGCGGGGTGGATCGCCAGCCGCCCGGTGAACCCTTCGCGCGCGGAGGCGGTGCTGTCGGCGATCAGCCCGGCCTCGTCCCGGAAATCGGCGTGAAGCGTATCGATCGGGGCGACATTGGCGGCGCGGGCGGCCAGAAGGCAGGTGGCGCGCACCATGCGGTAGGTGAAATCGAACTGCCCGTCAGGCCCGCGATTGGCGCGGGCGGCCAGCGCGGTCGCCAGATCCTCGGCCCCCCAGGTGAGGCCGTAGAGCCGGGGCAGCGCCACATCCGAATAGGCGCCAAGGCTGAGCGCCGCGCGCGCGGTTTCCGAGGCCACGGGCATGAACCGGATTGGCGTGGTGATGCCGTCACGCCGTTCCAGCACATCCATCATCAGGGCAAGCCGGGCCATATCTTCGGGGTGATCGACCTTGGGCACGATCAGCCCGTCGGGGGCGGCGCGCACCAGCGCCACCAGGTCTTCAACCCCGCCTTCGTCCAGGGGGTTGATGCGCACCCAAAGCTCGGGCCCCTGCCGCGCCCCGGCGAGATAGTCGATGACCATGGCGCGGGCGATGGATTTGCGATCGGGGGCCACCGAATCCTCGAGATCGAGGATCAGCGCATCGGCGCCCGAACCGGCGCCCTTGGTCAGCTTTTTCTCGCTGTCGCCGGGGATGAACAGGAATGAACGCAGGGTCATGCCGTGGGTCGCTTTCTTTGCAGGCCGGTGCGCAGGCATGTGCCGACCAGTTCGTGGCGCTGGTTATAGGCGCGGTGGCGGAAGGTGACGATGCCCTGATCGGGGCGCGATTTGCTGTCGCGCAGCGCCGTGACTTCGGTTTCGACGCGGATCGTGTCGCCGTGGAACACCGGTTTGGGAAAGCGCACCTCGTCCCAGCCGAGATTGGCGACGGCGGTGCCAAGCGTCGTGTCGCCCACCGACACCCCCACCATCAGCGCCAGCAAAAAGGCGCTGTTGAGAATGCGGGTGCCGAATTCGGTTTCGGTGCGGCAGTATTCTTCATCAAGGTGCAGATAGGCCGGATTGTGGGTAAGCGCGCTGAACCAGACGTTATCGGCCTCGGTGATCGTGCGCCTGATTTCGTGGTGGAATATCTGCCCCACGGTCATTTCATCGAAAAACTGCCCTGCCAAGATCGGCCCCCCCATTGCTGCTGCTTTCGTTCTGCCGGATTTTGGCGCCGGTGTCACGCCCCTAGAGCGGCGATCAGAACGCCGGGTTTTCGCCCAGCGGCCCGCCCTGGGGGGCGGCGATGGCGGCGCGGGGCCAGATGACCTCGACAATCGCGCCGGTGCGGGCGGGTTGTTCGACTTCGAGCAGGAAGGGATCGGCGCCATTGTCGAAGCTGATCATCGCGCCAGAGCGTTCCAGCAGCGTCTTGGCGATGAAGAGGCCAAGGCCCATCCCCTCGTAGCCGGGGCGCTGCGGCTTTTCATCGGCGGCGCGGCGCGCGCGCACGAAGGGATCGCCGATGCGCCCGAACATATGCGCCGGAAAGCCGGGGCCGTCATCGATGATGCGCAGGGTGATGTGGCGATCGGTCCAGGCGATATCGATCCAGACCCGCGCGCGGGCGAAATCGACGGCGTTCTGCACCAGATTGCGCAGGCCGTGGATGATTTCGGGGCGGCGCAGGATGACCGGCTGCGCGGTGCCGCCATTGGCCGCGATGCGAAACTCGACCGTCTTGCCACGGTCGAGGTGGGGGTCCGCGGCCTCGCGCACCACTGTCTCCAGCGGGGCATGGCGCAAGAGCATGTCATCCTTGCCCGCCCGGCCCATGGAGCGCAGGATATCGCGGCAGCGGTCGGCCTGATCGCGGATCAGTTCGGCATCTTCGCGCAGCGCGGGCAGGTTCGCCAGATCGTCGAGCATTTCGGTGCTGACCAGTTTTATCGTGGCCAGCGGCGTGCCCAACTCATGCGCGGCCGCCGCCACCACCCCGCCCAGGTCGGTCAGCTTCTGTTCGCGGGCCAGCGCCATCTGCGTGGCCAGCAGCGCATCGCCCATGGTGTGGATCTCGGTCGCGACGCGGTGGGCGTAAAAGCCCAGAAAGCCGATGCCGATCAGGATCGACAGCCAGAACCCGGTGGCGAAAAGCCCCGGCAGTTCCAGCGGCTGGCCATCATCGAGCACAAGCGGCACATGCGCCGCCGCCAGAACCGTGGTGAAGATCATCGCGACCGCCCCCAGAAACAGGGTGGTGCGCGGTTGCAGCGCGGTTGCCGAAATGGTGACGGGGGCCAGGATCAGCAGCGCGAAAGGATTGTTGATGCCGCCGGTCAGATAGAGCAGAAGCGCCAGTTGCGACAGATCGAACAGCAGCATCGAAAGCGCCTCGGCTTCAGACAGGCGCTTGTTCCGGGGATAGATGAAGGCGGTCACCAGATTGGCGATGACCGAGGCGCCGACCACGATGAAACACGGCCCCAGATCAAGCCGCAGCCCGACAAAGCGGTCGGCCAGCAGTAGCGCCACGATCTGCCCCGCGATCGCCAGCCAGCGCAGCGCGCCAAGGGTGCGCAGGCGCACCCAGTCGCTGCGGGTATCGCGATAGGCGGGATCGTCGGCGGGCAATGCCGGGGCGGTGCGGGGGCGGTTTCGGGGCGTGATGTCACAGCGTCGCTCGTGTTATTGTATGCGCCGCGCAAATAGGCGATGTTTGCGCCGCCGCGTAAAGGGCGGGTTGTTCAGGAAGGGCCGGACCATGACAAGAATTTCCGCAATCGCCGCATCCGTGGTGGCGGCTTTGGGCGTGGGCGCGGTGGCCCTTTATGTGATGATGAACCGCAGCGACGACGTGTTTGCCGCGTGCCGTGACGGGGTGATCGCGGGCGGTGGCGGCGCGATCGGCGGGCCGTTCACGCTGCTGGATCAGGCGGGGCGTACCGTGACCGAAAAGGATGTGTTCACGGCGCCGTCGCTGGTTTATTTCGGGTATACATTCTGCCCCGACATCTGCCCGGTGGACAATGCGCGCAACGCGCAAGCGGTTGATATACTTGAGGAACTGGGGTATGAAGCCAACCCGGTTTTCATCACCGTCGATCCGGCCCGCGACACGCCCGAGGTGATGGCCGATTATGCGCAATACATGCATCCCCGCATGATCGGGCTGACCGGGACCGAAGAACAGGTCAAGGCCGCCGCCACCGCCTATCGCGTGTATTACCAGAAACAGCCGTCGGATGGCGAATATTATCTGATGAACCACACCACCATGACCTATCTGGTGCTGCCCGGCCATGGGTTTGTCGATTTCTTTCGCCGCGACCTGACCGCAGAGCAGGTGGCGGAACGCGCCGCGTGTTTTCTTGACGCCGCCTGAGGTGGAAATTGACCCCACCCCCTCAACGTCCTAGAACCCTTGCAGACGCCGGGACGGAGGGAACATGGCCGATCACGAACACCCCGATCTGGGCGCGGACAGATCGCTCTTGCTGGTTGACGATGACGAGGCCTTTGTCAAACGCCTGGCGCGGGCGATGGAGAAACGCGGGTTTGTGCCCGAAACGGCGGAGTCGGTGGCGGCCGGCCTTGCGGCGATCAGGGCGCGGGCGCCTGCCTATGCGGTGATCGATCTGCGGCTGGAGGATGGCAGCGGCTTGCAGGTGGTCGAGGCGCTGCGCGATCAGCGGCCCGACAGCCGCATCGTGGTGCTGACCGGCTATGGCGCGATCGCAACGGCGGTGGCCGCGGTCAAGATGGGGGCGACGGATTACCTGTCGAAACCCGCCGATGCCAATGACATCACCAACGCCCTGCTGGCGAGCGGCGCGCCGCCGCCGCCGCCCGAAAACCCGATGTCGGCGGATCGGGTGCGCTGGGAACATATCCAGCGGGTTTTCGAGCTGTGCGACCGCAATGTCAGCGAAACCGCGCGGCGGCTGAACATGCACCGCCGTACCTTGCAGCGCATCCTGGCAAAGCGCAGCCCGAAATAGCGCGGGGCGCGCGTGGTGGGCGGGGGATTTGAGTATTTTTTTCGAGAGGATGGGAAAGAACGTTTTCCTGTGCGCGCAGGGTGCGGGTCTGATCGGGCGCGGTGCGCGCTATTTTAGATGCGGGGCGGGCAGGTCGGCGGGGGTGTCGGGGTGGGTATCGGGGGCCAGTTCCTCGAAGTCGAAATTGTCGAGCTTGCGGGCGCGGCGCTGGGTCTTGTCGGAAGATATCCGGATTTCGCGCACATCGTTCTGGGCCTGGGTGAAATGGGTGTCGAGCTTTTCCACCCGTTCGCCAAGGCGGCGCACGTCTTCGAACAGGAGATGCAGTTCGCGCCGGATCGCGCCGGCCTGTTCGCGCATCCGTGCGTCCTTGAGCACCGCGCGCATGGTGTTGAGCGTGGCCATGCAGGTGGTGGGTGACACGATCCAGACGCGGGCGGTGAAGCCTTCGCGCACCACTTCGGGGAAATTGGCGTGGAGTTCGGCATAGACCGCCTCGGACGGCAGGAACATCAGGGCGCCATCGGCGGTTTCGCCTTCGATGATGTATTTTTCGGAAATGGCCTTGATATGGGCGCGCACGGCGCTGCGCATCTGGCGGGCGGCTTCGGCCTGCATCTGGGGGGTGGTGGCGCGGCGCAGGGCTTCATAAGCTTCCAGCGGGAATTTGCTGTCGATCACGATCGGGCCGGGGGGCAGGGGAAGGTGGATCAGGCAATCGGCGCGCTTGCCGTTCGATAGCGTGGCCTGCATCGTATAGGCATCCGAAGGCAGGGCCTTGAGCACGATATCATGAAGCTGGATCTCGCCAAAGGCGCCGCGGGTCTGTTTGTTCGACAGGATATCCTGCAAGCCCAGCACATCGCCCGACAGTTTTTCGATCTTGGCCTGGGCGCGGTCGATGGTTTCCAGACGCTGCTGCAATTCGCCAAGGCTGCGGGCGGTGCGGGTGGCCGATCCGTGCAGGTTTTCGCCCATGGTGGTGGAAACCTCTGCCAGGCGCTGTTCGATCGAGGCCATCAGATGCGATTGCGCGCGCGCCTGCGCCTCGGACACATGGTGCAAGCCGCCGGTCAGTTGTTGCTGCCCGTCCGACAGGCCCTGCACGCGCTGGCCAAGCTGTTCGAGCCGCATCAGCATCGGTTCGGTCATCCGGGCCGACCGGGAGGCGGCGCGGATCGCCATGATCAGCAGGATCAGGAACAGCGCGGCCAGCACGGCGGCCCCGGACAGCAGGACGATGGGATCGGTCAGCGCGTAGGTGGTGCCGCCAAGGGTGATCATCGGCGGCCGAACAGTTTTTCGATATCGGTCAGGCTGAGGGTGACGAAGGTCGGGCGGCCGTGGTTGCAGGTGCCGGAATGTGGTGTTGCCTCCATCTCGCGCAGCAGCGCATTCATTTCAGGCGCGGACATGCGGCGGCCCGACCGCACCGATCCGTGGCAGGCCATGCGCGACAGAACCGCGTGCAGGCGTGCCTCAAGCCCCGCCGCGTTGCCGGTATCCATCAATTCATCCAGCACATCGCGCAACAGCGCGGCGGCGTCCACGGGCCCCAGAACGGCGGGGGTTTCGCGCACCGCGACAGCGCCGGCGCCGAAGCCTTCGATCGAGAGGCCAAGCCGGGAAAGATCGTCGGCGCGGGCCAGAAGATGGGCCGCGTCGGTTGGTGACATCTCGACAATCTCAGGCACCAGAAGCGCCTGCGCGGCCACGCCGTTTTCAGCCATCTGGCGTTTCAGCCGCTCATAGACCAGCCGTTCATGCGCGGCATGCTGATCGACGATGACGACGCCGGTATCCGTCTGGGCGATGATGTAGTTTTCATGAAGCTGCGCGCGGGCGGCGCCAAGGGGTAAGGCGGTATCGCCCGAAGGTTCCCCGGTTTCCGCGCGGGCGGAGGGGGCGAAACCGGGGCTGGTTTCGGCAAAGCCGGGCGGTGCCTGCATGTCTTGCGATAGCCGCAGGGTGCGCGGTGACGGGCGGTCCATCTGATAGTGCCTGGGGCCGCCGGGTTCGGGCACCATCGCGCCCAGCGTCGCGGCAGAGAGGGTAGAGGCGCCGCGATGCCCGGCCTCGGCCAGCGCATGGCGCAGACCCGAGACGATCAGCCCGCGCACAAGGCCGGGATCGCGGAACCGTACTTCGGCCTTGGCGGGGTGGACGTTGACATCGACAAGATCGGGCGCGCAGGTGATGAACAGCGCGGCGGCGGGGTGGCGATCACGCGACAGCACGTCCGTGTAGGCCGCGCGCAGCGCCCCGATCAAGAGCTTGTCGCGCACCGGGCGGCCGTTCACGAACAGAAACTGCGATACCGCCGCCCCGCGCGACCATGTTGGCAGCCCGGCATAGCCAAGCAGGCCGTAGCCGTCGCGTTCGGTATCGACAAAGATCGCGTTGTCGATGAAATCGGCGCCGATCACCGTGGCAAGCCGCTGTTGCAGGGCCGCGAACAGGTCGCCGCCCTGCGCATCGGCGCGAAACAGCACCTGGTCGCCGCCGTTGGAAATGTCGTGCAGGGTGAAGGCCACCTCTGGTTCGGCCATGGCAAGGCGGCGGATCACATCGGCAATCGCCTGGGTTTCGGCCCGGTCGGAGCGCAGGAATTTGAGCCGCGCGGGCGTGGCGTGGAACAGATGGGTCAGTTCCACCAGCGTGCCACTGTTCAGCGCGGCGGGGCGCACATCGGCCATGCGGCCGCCGTTGACGGTGATGGTAGCGGCATCGGCCCCCGCCACCCGCGAGGTGATCGCCAGCCGCCCCACCGCGCCAAGCGATGGCAGCGCCTCGCCCCTGAAGCCAAAGCTGTGGATGTTCAGAAGATCCGATCCGTCGATCTTGGAGGTGGCATGGCGCGCCAAGGCCAGCGGCAGGTCGCTGGCGGCGATGCCGTGGCCATTATCGGTGACGCGGATCATGGTTTTGCCACCATCCGAAATTGCCACCGCGATGCGGGTTGCGCCGGCGTCAAGCGCGTTTTCCACCAGTTCCTTGACCGCAGAGGCCGGGCGTTCCACCACCTCGCCCGCCGCGATACGGTTGATTGCCGCCTCGTCAAGCTGACGGATCGGCAGGGGTGAAGCAGACATCTTGGGCGCGGGTGCATTCATGCCACCACCCCTAGCATGTTCGGCGTCGTCTCGCCACTGTTCCGGCTGTGTCAACGGCATCTGTCGCATCTGGGTGGTCCCGCGCACAGGTTGCAACAGGTCAGTTGCCGGGTGCAAGGCCTTCGGGGTGGCCGACCGCGACAAAATGCAGTGTGTCGGGGTTGATAAGCCGCCGGGCGACGCGGGTAATGTCATTCAGGGTGACGGCGTTGATTTCCTGGTTGCGGGTGGTCAGATAGCTGGTCGGCAGGCCCTGCG
>JACIYW010000109.1 GCA_014359745.1 Paracoccaceae bacterium
CACATAACATCCGGTTGCCACGGTCGGGCTTGCCGCCCCGCAGGGGTTGGCAGCGGCGCAGGGGTTGGCAGCGGCGCAAGGGTTCGCAGCCGCGCAGGGGTTCGCAGCCGCGCAGGGGTTGCACGCGGATGCCTTGGCCGCGCAGGGATTGGCCTTGCATTGGGCAAGGGCGGCGGGCGCAAAGGCGATCTGGTCACTGAGCGAACCGACGATGCCGACGGCGCCCAGCGTCAGGCTTAGCGGGATGACGGTGGTAGACCAAAGGCTTTTCTTAAAGGATTTCATGACCTTCTCCTGTTTGCGCCTGAATCCGGGGCGTGCCGGTTCGGACAGGCTTTCGTTTGAAGCGGGCAAGGCCATTGCCTTGCCCGCGCATACCGTGCTGTGCGGATCAGACCGCGCGCACGATTATTTCTTGGCTGCGGCGCAGGGGTTCGCGGCAGCGCAGGGGTTCGCGGCAGCGCAGGGGTTCGTAGCAGCGCAGGGGTTGCAGGCCGCGGCCTTGGCTGCACATGAGTTGGCCATGGCGGCGCAGGGGTTGGCCGTGGCGGCGCAGGGGTTGGCCTTGCACTGGGCCACGGCGGCCGAAACAAAGCTGAGGTTTTCGTTGACGGTGCCGACAACACCAACCGCGCCCAGTGTCAGGCTTAGCGGGATGACGGTGGTGTACCAGAGGCTTTTCTTGAACGATGCCGATTTCATCATCTTCTCCCATCCGGTCTGCGGGGCGGATATTCGGCCCGCAGACGCATTGCATTACAGGGAAGGCAAAATACCTCACCCGCAAGTTACTTCGCATGTCAGCAGGGAAAGGTTACACAGGGGCACGGCAGATTTTGCCGAAGTCGCGGATTTTGGCGGAAACGCCGGGGGGCAATCTTGGGCAAGGGAAACGTTCGCACATTCATGCCGGGGGCACCCCCCCGGCGCGAGATGCGCGACTTTGATACGCTGATGGCGGCGGCGCAGCGGGGCGATGGCGGGGCCTACAAGGCCCTGTTGAAACAGGTGGCGTCATACCTTCGCGGGTTGGTATGGGTGCGCGCGCCCTACCTTACCCCCGAGGATGTCGAGGATCTGGTACAGGATATCCTGATCTCGCTGCACCTGGCACGCAACACCTGGGATCCCGCGCGGCCTTTCCGGCCCTGGCTGGCGTCGATCGCGCGCAACCGGATGGCCGATCACGCCCGCCAATACGGGCGCAGGGTTGTCATTGATCTGCAATTTACCGATATCGATGAAACCTTTTGCGACGAGGCGACGAATTACCACGCAGAGAAGGTGGTGAACTTCCTTGCGGTCAGGGATGCGCTGAACGCCTTGCCACCGGCTGAAAAGGCGGCGGTCAGGATGCTGCGGCTGCAACAACTGACGCTGAGCGAGGCGGCCGAACAAAGCGGAACCAGCATCGCGGCCCTCAAGGTTGCGGTGCACCGCGCCACCAAGCGCCTGCGGGGTGTATTGAGCGATGACGACGCAAAAAGAGACGCTTCACCTGATTGACCGGCTGGCGGCCGAGGCCAGAACCGTCAGGCCGCTGGCGTCGCCGGTATTGCGCACCGAAATCTGGCTGGCGCTGTCGCTGCCCTTCGTGGCGATGATGGTGATCCTGTATTCGCCGCGCGCCGATCTCTTGGAAAAACTGTCGCAAACCCGGTTCCTGATCGAGGAAGGCGCCGCACTGGCCACCGCGATCATGGCCGCGCTTGCGGCCTTTGCGCAGGTGGTGCCGGGCAGCAACCGGCGCGTGATCTGGCTTGCGGCCCTGCCCGCCGGCCTCTGGCTGGCCACGCTTGGGATCGGCTGTCTGGCCGACTGGATGCGCGCCGGGGCGGCGGGGCTGCGCGTGACCAATGATATCGGCTGCCTGGGCAAGATCGCGCTGATCGGGTCTCTGCCCGCGCTGGCGATGGTGTGGATGCTGCGTCGCGGCGCGCCGCTGGCCCCGCGCGGCACGCTGTTCCTGGCGATCCTGGCCGCGGCCGCGCTGGGGAATTTCGGCCTGCGGCTCTTTCACTCGCAGGACGCCGGGCTTATGGTTCTGATCTGGCAAGCGGGAAGCGTGCTGTTGCTGGCCGCCATTGCGGGCCTCTGCGGGCCGCGCTTTCTGTGCTGGCAGCACCGCAAGGCCTGAGGGGGACGCCATGACCACACTGAAGGACCGATCCGAGGCGGAATTCGCCGCCCTCACCCCTGCCCGCATCGACACCATGCTGGCGGCAGGGGCCGAGATCAACGAATGCTACCGGGTGCTGCGCAAGGGCGGCATGAACGTGGTGGGCGAGATGCTGAAAGGCCAGGGGCAGTTCATCGAGCTGGACCACTTTCCCAAAGGCGATGTGTTCGATCCCGAAACCCATTCGCAATTCTATTACCACGCGCACCGCGAGGGCGAACACGGGCATTTCCACCTGTTCCTGCGCGCCAAGGGCATGCCGGTCATCGCCCGCCCGGTGCCAGAGGCCGCGGGCCGCGACTGGCCAAAGGGCGACGATGCGCTGTCGCATCTGGTGGCCATATCCATGGACAAGGCCGGCTATCCGATCAGGATGTTCACCACCAACCGCTGGGTGACCGGCGAAACCTGGTATCCGGGCGATCAGGTCAAGGTGATGGTGGATTATTTCAACATCGACCACGCCTATCCGTCCTGGCCCGCCAACCGCTGGATCACCGCGATGGCGCGGCTGTTTCGCCCGCAGATCCGGGCACTGATCACCGAACGGGATCTGGCGCTGGCACGGGCGCGCGCAAAAAACCCCGACGGCGATGTGTTCGAGGACAAAACCATCGAGGTGCTGTCGGAACTGTCGATCGATGTGGACCAACAGATCGCCCGGCTGCGCAAGATGCACACCGCCCCCGCAACCTGAACCGGCCACCCGAACCGCACAGCGGCCCGGTTCTGCCCCCGATGGGTTGGCCCCGGCGACCCGGCGCGCCTTGCGCCCGCACGGCCCCGCCCCTTCATCTTGGAACAAATACGCACTCCCCCGCCCGCCACGCGCGCCGCATCGAAGGGGTCGGACCGAAATCCACCCTACAGCGTTTCGGCTGCTCGCTGAATCGGCAGAACGCTTTAGGTTATTGATCTTTCACAATTCCGAACCGAAAAAGCCTATCAACTTTTTCTGAAATTGCTTTAAACGGTCACCGCGTTCGGCGCCGGTTGTCCGGCCAGAACCGCGCGCAGATTGTCGATGGCCATCATCGCCATCGCGGTGCGCACCTCCAGCGCCGCCGTACCCAGATGCGGCAGCAGAACCACGTTTTCCATCGCACGCAGCGCCGCGGGCACCTGTGGTTCGAATTCATAGACGTCAAGCCCGGCCCCCGCGATCCGCCCGGCCTGAAGCGCCGCGATCAGCGCCGCCTCATCGACGATGTCGCCCCGCGCGATGTTGACGAAAATCGCCGAAGGCCGCATGGCGGCAAAGGCGGCGGCATCGATCAGGTGATGCGTGGCCTTGCCGCCCGGCACCGCCACCACCACCACATCGGAGACCCCCATCACCCCGGCCAGGCTATCAAGCTGGCGCGCGGGCACGCCGCAATCGGCCACGCGCGAGCGGTTGAAAAACACCACGTCCATATCGAACCCGCGCTGCGCGCGCCGCGCGATCGCCTTGCCGATCCGACCCATGCCGATGATGCCCAGCGTCTTGCCGGTCAGGTGCAGGCCCAGCATCTGCGTCGGCTGCCATCCGTGCCAGTTTCCGGCGCGCACCATGCGTTCGCCTTCGCCCGCGCGGCGGGCCACCATCAGCATCAGCATCAGGGCGATATCGGCGGTGGCATCGGTGACGGCGCCGGGGGTGTTGGTGACCACCACGCCCGCGCCCAAAGCCGCCACCACGTCGATGTGGTTATAGCCCGCGCCGAAATTCGCCACCACCTTGCAACGGGGCTGCGGCACCTTGGCAAAGGCCTGCGCGTCGAACGGATCGCCCAGAGTCGGGACCACCCCGTCATAATCACAGAGCGCCGCGACCACCTCGTCATGGGTCATGGCATCGGGGGTGTCGCGCAGCGTCACGTCAAGGTCGGCCACGGCATTCATCGCCGCATCCGGCAGGCGGCGGGATATCAGGATCCTGGTCAAAACAGGCGTCCTCCCGGCGGTACATCCTGATCGGGGGCGATCAGCACCACCTCTCCCGCGGCATCGGGCACGCCTAGCACCAGCACCTCGGACAGCATCGGTCCGATCTGGCGCGGCGGAAAGTTCACAACCGCCAGCACCTGACGCCCGATCAGATCGTCAGGCCGGTAATGCGCGGTGATCCGGGCAGAGCTTTTCCTTTCCCCCAGATCGTCACCGAAATCCACCCACAACCGGATCGCCGGTTTGCGCGCCTGCGGGAAAGGTTCGGCGCGGGTGATGCGCCCCACCCGGATATCAACCTTGAGGAAATCGTCAAAGCCGATCGACTCGCTCATTTCCCCAACTCCCGGCTGCGCAGCGCCGCCGCTGTCACCGCACGGTCAAGCAGGTTGGGAAAGCCGGTTTCGGGATCCATCAGCACCTTGAGCGCGGCGGCGGTCGTGCCCCCCGGACTGGTAACGTTGACGCGCAATTGCGCCGGGTCTTCATCGGCGTCCTCGGCCAGTTGCCCGGCCCCGCCCACGGTGGCCCGTGCCAGTTTCATCGCCATATCGGGCGGCAGCCCCTGGCTTTGGGCGGCGGCGGCCAGCGCCTCGATCAGGTGGAACACATAGGCGGGGCCCGATCCGGAAACGGCGGTGACCGCATCCATCTGCCCCTCGTCTTGCAGGCGCAGCGTCTGGCCCACCGCCGACAAAAGCGATTCGGCCATCTGCATCCCCGCCTCATCCACCCGCGCATTGCCGATCAGCGCGGTGATCCCGCGGCCGATTGCGGCCGGCGTGTTGGGCATGGTGCGCACAATCGGGGTCTGCGCGCCCAGCACCGCCTCGAATCGCGCCAGCGTTATGCCGGCCGCGATCGATATGAACAGGGTGCCGCCCCCGCCCAGCAACACCAAGGATGGCAGCGCCTGTTCCATCATCTGCGGCTTGACGGCGATGACAACCACGGCGGGATCGTCGGGCAGGCCGGAATTGAGGTGCAGGCCAAGCGATTTCACCCAGTCGGAAGGATGCGGGTCCAGAACCCAGACCGAGCCGGGCCGCAGCCCGCGCGCCAACCACCCCGCCAGCATCGCCGAACCCATCTTGCCGCAGCCCAGCAACACCAGGCCGCGGCGGTTCACCTCTTCCATCGCCATCCCTGTCTCCGCCAGTTCACCGGGAAACAGGTTAGGCGCGACCGTAAGCCTCTGCAATGGCAACCTGCATCGCATCGGCGGGCGACTGATCCGCCCAGCCAACCATCTGGAACGCGGGGTAAAACCGTTCGCACGCGGCGCAGGCCGCGCCGATCAGACGGTCGATCTGTTCGGGCGATGCGACCTGCCCGCCATCCAGCGCCAACCCATAGCGCCAGACCATCAGGCGTTGTTCGTGCCAATAGGTGAACGCCCCCGACCAGCACATGTCATTGGCGTGATTGATCACCTCATAGATCAGGCCAACCCGGTCTTCGGGCGGTTCCATCTCGAAGGTGCAGATCAGCCGCAGGGTTTCATCGCGCGCCGACCACGACAGCGTCAGCGAATAGGTGCGCCATTGCCCTTCCACCGCCATGGCGATCTGATCGTCGGCGACCCGATCAAATTCCCATTCATGATGTTCGGCAAGCGTTTCGACGATGTTTATCGGGTGCAGATCGTCGGTGAACAGCAGATCTTCGGATAGCGACATTGCCCGGCCTCTTTTCTATAGCCCCCGGCACGCATTTACCTACCAGAGGCTGGGTGTCCGACAAGGTGCGGCGTGTTCGTTGCGCTCTTATTACTAGATATGGTGGTCCGAAAGCGAAAGCCTGTAAAGCGTTTTCTGCCCGAATAAGCTGTGGAAAACTTTGGCTGTGTGGCTGGACACCGATATTTTCATTTTGTGACAGGGATATTTTCACGTAACGCTTTTTGACGGACGCTGCGGAGTGAGCCGACCTTTATCGGCGCTTCGAAGCCGCGATCACGGCCCCTTGGCCCCGTCTGAAACCGACACCGTGATGAACCCAAGGCCCGGAAACGCGGCGCATCGCCCGTCGGACCAGCGCAGCTCATATTCGGCCTTCAGGTTGCCCGGCGTGTCGGTGTCGCCCGCTGCCCAATCGTACTGAACTGCGCCGTCGGTCACATCAGGAGAATATCTGTTCGTTGTCTTGGTCATGAGGCTCCATCCTACTCAGATATTGGAGCCTCCGGCAAACCCGGAGCGGTTCAATGAAAGCCGGTGGTTCGTCTCCGACAGGTGAAAATCACATCCCACCCAAGTGGGTCACTTTGCATGCCGATTCACATCTTATCGCAGCACTCCCGCTGCGCTGGCCCGCTTTGGTCAATATCCCGCGGAGCATATTGTCGACGTTGTGATTGATGTATTCGTCAAGTGTCAGTCGCGACTTGTAAAACCAGCTTTTCAGGGCCCAGCCATGCGCGATAAGCACGAGTTGATACGTCAGGACATCGACGTTCACGGGGCGGATCAACTTCTGGCTGATACACGCTATCAGTGCATCGGAGATGATCGAGTTTGTCGCGATCTCGCGCTCCTGAATCAGAAGCCTTCGCTCGGGCGACAACGATTTCGTAGAGCGATAGGCAAGCACCGTGGCAGAACGGTGTCGGTCTACGACCCGGCAATAAGCATCGACAGCGCGGATCAGCCGCTCGAGCGGATCGGTTATGCCTTCGATTGCTTTTGGGATCTCTATTGCATAGTCCTCCACCACTTGCAGAAGCACCAGAAGAAGGACGTCTTCTTTCTCGCGGACGTAAAGGTACACAAGGCCGGGACTAACACCTGCCAGCTTGGCGATTTCCTTGATTTTAGTGCGATAGAAGCCCTGATCGGAAAACAGCTTGGTTGCCGCCGCGACGATCTGTTTGCGTCGGCGATCGACCAGATCGGGGTTCTCTACATGTGATGCGATATTTGTTTTGTCCATTTCGGTCGCCCCTTACTTCTCACGACGCCCAGCAACGCAATCCGTTTGATCGAACCCTAACCCGATCTCAGCAGTCTCGAAAGGTGCCCCGAAGGCGAGGTACCCGCCATCAACGGGAATTACGGTACCGGTAATGAACGATGAGTGTGGCCCCGCGAGGAAGGCGATTACGTTGGCTATTTCGTCAGGGCGAGCGAGGCGGCGCAGTGGCGTACGTGAAAGTATACCTTCTTCGTCGAGTTTTCCGCTGCGGATCAGCCTGTCGACAAGGTCCGTGCGCACATAACCGGGCGCGACCGCATTCACGCGAATACCAGAGGCGGCCCATTCGCAGGCCAACACCCTGGTCATCATCGCTATCGCACCCTTGGCGGCTGCATAGCCTATGCGGTTCGGGATGGCAACGTGCCCGGCAATCGAGGAAAGGTTGATGATCGCGCCGCCTCGGGAGGCAGAGGGCGGCGCCATCATCGCCCGGGCAGCCGCCCGGGACATCAGGAAACAACCGTCCACATGCACCGAAAGGGTGCGGCGGAATCGTTCGGCCGTTTGTTCCAGTGCCGACACGGCGCCGTCACCGATCCCGGCGTTGTTGACCAGAACGTCCAGCCGCCCGTAGCGCGCGACCACATCGGCAACAATCGAATCGGCCAATCGCTCCGAGGCGACATCGCCGGGAACTTCCATATGATCTGGTCCAAGGCACCGGGCTACCCGCTCCGCCGCCTCTGGGTCGATATCATTCACAGCGACGAGGCAGCCATCGGCCGCGAGCCGGGTCGCGGTGGCCAGGCCAATGCCCGCCCCCGCCCCCGTGACCAGCGCGACGCGTCGGCTATCGCTGGCGGTCGCCGTCATCATCGGAACCGATCAAAGTCGGGCTTGCGCTTTTCGAGGAAGGCGTTGCGCCCTTCCGCAGCCTCTTCCGAGTTGGCGAAGCTCGCCAGCCCGTCGGCCGCCATTTTGACCTGCCCGAAAATATGGGCGCTGTCGGCGTTGAAGGCATGCTTGAGGAACTTGAGCGCGGTGGGGCTCAGCGCGACCGCCTGCGCAGCCATCGCGCGCGCCTCTTCCATCAGCTTGTCGGCCGGCACCACCTTGTTGACGAGGCCCCATTGCAGCGCGGTCTGAGCATCGTATTGCTGGCAGAAGAACCAGATCTCGCGCGCGCGCTTTTCGCCCACCGTCCGGGCCAGATAGGCCGACCCCCAGCCGGCATCGAAGGAGCCTACGCGCGGGCCCGCCTGTCCGAACCTGGCGTGATCGGCCGCGATCGTGACATCGCAGATGACATGGATCACATGGCCGCCACCGATCGCATAGCCGTTCACCGCACAGATCACGGGCTTGGGAATATTGCGGATGACCATGTGCAGGTCATCGATTTCCCACAGCCCGTTTTCCGAGGTGCCGTAGCTACCCTTCTCGGCCATTTCCTTCTGGTCGCCGCCGACGCAAAAGGCTTTGGTGCCAGCTGCGGTCAGGATCACGGCCCCTGCGCCCTTGTCCGCCCAGGCACGCTTGAAGGCATGGATCAGTTCTTCGATCGTGCGGCCGCGGAAGCAATTCAGCCGATCGGCGCGGTTGATGGTGATCGTGGCGATGCCCTCGCTCACCTCGTAAAGGACGTCGGTGTATTCCATGGGTCGTTCTCTCCTTCGTATTTTGCGTTCAACCGAGAATGACACGGGCCGGATCGAACCCGCGCAGCAGCGCAATTTCCTCGGGTGTGGGGGGGGCGTGTCGGATCAGGTCGGGGCGGTAACGCAGAGTGCCCCCGGTGGCGGCATCGATGGCTGCGCGCGCCTCGGCCTCTGCATCGGGCGTGGCCACCACGATGCCCGCAACCTCGAGCCTGCCGTCCTCGCCCCGCTCCAGCCAGGCAAGATCGGTCGCAACCCCGGCCAGGAAGCGGATCGGCGACGTGGTAAAGGGCAGCCGGTCAACATAGCGGCCGGGTTTCAGCGGCATGACGATCATGACGTCGGACGTCCCTCCGGCAAGGTCGTTCGCCCCGCCCGAGCCGACGATCAGCCGACCATCGCCTGTGCGGGACGAGTTGATGAAGCCCCTGCTGTCGATCTGCCCGGCCGCGAGCAACGACAGGCAGCGCTTGGCCCGCGGCCCGGCCAGGACGCCGAGCGTCTTCAGGAACGAGGCGTGAAAACGCGACGATGCCGCGTTCGGACGGTTGAAGAGATAGGGATCGCCGGTCACGGGGCGAAAGCCGACCATGCCGGTCTCTGCGATCAGCGCGACGTCGAGGCCGCGTTCCCGGCAGCGGCGTTCGGCGCCCCAGGCGGCCAGATGTGACAGGCCTATGCCGGCGAAGAAGCTTTCTGCAAGCCCGTCGACAGCACGGGCCTCGGCCATGCGCATTGCCAGAACCGCAGCGCGTTCTTCGGCCGAGGCGGGCGCATCGGCATCGCGCGGCGTGGCCGAGACCGGCGAGATCGCGCTTTCTCGCAGGCTTTCCAGCCGCTCTGCCCCCAGTCGGGACAGATAGGACGCGTGATCATTTTCGAAGACCCATTCCTCGATCCAGCCGCGCAGCGCCTCAGGATCGCGCGACAGTTTCCGAAGATTCTGGCGGAAATCATAGTCCTCTGCATAGGACGGGACTCCCTCCTCTTCGGTCCAGACAAACTGGCCCTGTGGATGCGCACCGAAGGGTGCCTCGACCACGGCGGCGACGAGGTGGCCTGGAATGCCCTGCCGGGGACCAAGCGCGCGCAGCTGGTCCGGGCTGACCACGCGCTCGGCGGTGACGATCACTTTGCGCGCGGCAAACGCGGCCCAGCTTTCTTCGGCATCGGGGCCGTGGATCACGGCATTGCCCCCGGTATCGGCAATCGGCGCATGCAGGAACGCCACGTCCGGCACCAGTGCGGGGACAACGGCCTGTTCGTTGCCGCCAAACGGATCCCTGACGAAGGCCCGCCCCTCGGGCCGCCAGAGATCGGACCCTGCCAGACTGTTGACCGGCACGAAGGGCCAGCCCATGGCCCCGGCCATCAACCGGAGCGTCATCGTCAGGTTGGTCCAATCCGGATCGCTCTCGGGGTGGGAGGAATATGCATCTTGCAGCACGCGCGAGGGAGATGGCGCGGGATACGTGTTGCCGGCGAAAGCGCTTTCGAGCTTTGCGACCACGCCCGCAGAGACCAGAACAGACGCATATTCCAGAAGCCCCGTCGCCACGAGTGTCAACGACCGGGTGTCGCGGAACTGGCGCGCGACCTCGTAGACGGCGGCATGGCTGCGGTTGTGAGTGAACCCGAAACAGAGCGTGTCGCCCGCGCGCACATGCGCCGAGA
>JACIYW010000011.1 GCA_014359745.1 Paracoccaceae bacterium
AATGGAAACGCGCAGCGCCAACACCACCGCGGCCATGATCCGGCGCGGGAGCGGTTCGGGGATCGGGGTTTCAGCCTCTGTCACCGATCATTGGCCGATTTTCAGGTCGTCCAGGGTTTTTCCCTGCGCCAGCGCATCAATAACCCAATGCGGCTTGCGCCCCCGCCCCGTCCAGGTTTGCGCCGGATTTGCGGGGTTTGCATATTTCGGCACCGCCGGTTTGCGGGATTTCGCCGCGGTTTGTTCAGCCAGTTCCGACAGGGTAAACCCCAGATCGTGCGCCATCTCTTCCAGTTTCAGGCGCGCTTCGGATTTTTTTCGGGCCTCGAACGTGGCAATTGCCTTTTCGACATCCTTGCGCAGGGCGCGCAATTCTTTCAAGGACAGGTTTTCAAGATCTGGTTGCAGCATTTTTTCCCCTGGGGTTGCGTTTTTTCAGGATATCAGACTCATCGCGAAATCGGCAAGAGAAATACAATTCCGCCGCCCGGTACGCAACACCACGTGCCGAACCCGGTGCAACTATCCGTGTTTTGACCTCTACTGCAATGCAGCATATGGTGCCGCAGATGGTGATGTTACCGGATTATCCGGGATGATGTTTCAAAGGATTTGCAATGCCCATAAAGCGCAAGAAGATCAACCTGGCCCTTCAAGGCGGCGGGGCGCATGGTGCGTTCACCTGGGGGGTTCTTGACCGGTTGCTGGAAGACGAACGCCTTGAAATAGCGGCGGTTTCCGGCACATCCGCAGGCGCGATGAATGCCGTGGCCCTGGCGGATGGCTATACAAAGGCCGGGGCGGAAGGCGCGCGCAAGGCGCTGGAAACCTTCTGGCGCCGGATGAGCGAGGGCGCAAAGATGAGCCCGATCAAGCGTTCGCCGATCGACGTGATGATGGGCAACTGGTCGCTTGATCAATCGCCGGGCTATCTGATGCTGGATCTCATGTCGCGGATCATGTCGCCTTATCAGCTTAATCCGATGAACATGAACCCGCTTAAGGAATTGCTGGATGACTGCATCGATTTCAAATCGGTGCGCGCCTGCAATGCTTTCGGCCTGTTCATTTCGGCGACCAATGTCGAAACCGGCAAGGTAAAGGTGTTTGATCGCGAAGAACTGACGGCGGATATGGTTATGGCGTCGGCCTGCTTGCCGATGATGTTTCAGGCCGTTGAAATCGACGGCGTGCCCTATTGGGACGGCGGGTATATGGGCAATCCGTCGCTGTTTCCGTTTCATTACAACAGCGACTGTTCCGATATCGTGGTGGTCCAGATCAACCCGATCGAACGCAAGGGGGTGCCAAGATCGGCGCAGGAAATTCAGAACCGGATGAATGAAATCAGTTTCAATTCAAGCCTTCTCAAGGAATTGCGGGCGATCGATTTTGTGCGGCGCCTGGTCGAGGAAGGTCGCCTGACCGACAAGAAATATCGCAGCAACCGCGTGCATATCATCCAGAACGAGGCGGCCCTCAAACCGCTGGGGGCGTCATCGAAAATGAATGCGGAATGGGCGTTTCTGACGCATCTGCGCGATCTGGGCCGCGACACGGCGCAAAGCTGGCTCGATACGAATTTCGAGGCCGTCGGAAATCGGTCCACCGTCGATCTGCGGGAAATGTTTCAGGGTATCGGCGCGCAGCATCAGGGGTGACACAGGCTGCAGTTCCGGGTGCAAGGGCGCTTGGCGGCGGATGCGCTTTCCACCGGGCACGATCAGCCGATCATCAACGGCCCAAGCGCCCCCTTGCAATAGCCCAGCGGCGTGCGGTCGTGATGTTCGGCCTCGATGACCTGACCGATGAAAATCTCGTGGTCGCCACCGTCATGCACCGCCCATTTGTGGCACGACAGCGTGGCAAGCGCCCCGGTCAGCACCGGTTGGCCCAGACCGTCCTTGTGCCAGTCGATGCTGGAAAACCGATCTTCCTCGCGGCTGGCAAACAGCTTGCACAGCGCGGCCTGATCCGAGGCCAGGATATTGACGGTAAAGCCTTTTGCGACGTGAAAGACCGGCAGGCTTCTGGACGATCTCGCCAGGCTCCAGAGGATCAGCGGCGGGTCTAGCGAGACCGAGTTGAACGAGTTCACCGTCACACCGCAAGGCGTGCCAGCGCCATCAACCGTGGTGATCACGGCAACGCCGGTTGCGAAACAACCCAAGGTGCGGCGCAGGTGCGCCGGGTCGGGGGTGTCACGCGGGGTGCGGATGCTTTGGTTCAACTTGCTCTCCATGTCTGGCATTTATTATAGCACGGCGTCGCATCAAGAAAAATTATCATTTTTATCATGGCCATCGGTTTCATTCTGGATCGAGGCCGGATTTCGGGGTCGGGCTTTGGTCGGGCGGTGGCTGGGGGGCGGTCAGCCGGGGGCAAGGTGGCGCGCGATGTCATCGGCCAGCCGTTCCAGGGTGCCGGGCGCCAGATCGGGCAGGTCGAAACGGGCTTCCTCGCCCCCCATCCGCGCGCGGTGCCGGGCGTAACGTGGATCGTAATGGCGGGCCATCAGGTCGGCGGCAAGGGTGGTATCGTCGCCCAAAGCCGCCAGCGCCAGCCAGGCGTCGATCACCTCGGCGGGGTGCAGCGGGCGCAGGCCATCCAGGATGCGGGCCAGGGCCGCGCGGTCGGCCAGGATATCGGCATAGGCGCGGGTCAGATAGGCCGCGCGGGCCGCAAGCGGGGCCGCGACGATCAGGCGGCGCGCGCTGCTCATCGCCTTCCACAGCGCGGGCGGCACGATCAGCGCGCCGATCTTGCTTGATTCCGCCTCGACCACCCCGGGGCGGGCGGTATCAAGCCCGGCGATGGCCCGCGCAATCGCCCCCTCGAACGCCTTTTGCGACGGCTGCCCCCCCGCCCGTCCGCCAAAGACCGACCCGCGATGATGCGCCAGCCCTTCCAGATCGATCACCTGCACACCGCGCGCCGACAGGCCCGCAAGGATATCGGTTTTCGCCGTGCCGGTGTTGCCATCCAGAATGACCACCGGGGCGGGGAACGGCGCGTCATAGACGGCCTTGACCACCAGTCGCCGATAGGTCTTGTAGCCGCCGCTGATCAGGCCGACGCGCCAGCCGATCTGTTCCAGGATCGACGCGAAAGACCCCGACCGCTGCCCGCCCCGCCAGCAATAGACCAGCGGGCGATAGCTGCCCGGTTTGTCGGCCAGCGGCCCCATCAGGTGGCGCGCAGCGTTCTGCGCCACCAGCGCGCCGCCGATCTTGCGGGCCAGAAACGGGCTTTCCTGCTTGTAGATCGTCCCGACGCGGGCGCGTTCGGCATCATCAAGCACCGGCAGGTTGATGGCACCGGGGATGTGATCTTCGGCCCATTCGGCGGGCGAACGCACGTCGATGATCTGATCGAAGGGCAGATCGGCAAGGTCGGCAAGGCTGGTGAGGGTCACGTTCATGACCACCGCTCTTATCCCAGCGCCGCCACACGGGAAAGTGGGCGCGTGGCTATTGCACCTCTGCGCGCAGCGCGGCCAGCCAGGCGTCCAGCCGTTCGGCATTCACCCCGAGATCGGATTTTCCATAGCGCGCGCGGGCAAAGACGGCCAGCCGCGCGCCGCCCTCATCGGGGGTGATGACAACGGATGTGTAGTCGGGGAACGCCATCCAGCGGCTGCGGGTGACATAGGTCATCCACCCCTCTGCCACGCTGCCCGCCAGCAGTTTCGTGCGCGGCCAGTCGCGCGCGATCGCATCAAGCCGCGCGGCCAGATCGCCCGGCGGCATATCGAACCGCGCGGCTTCCTCCCCCCTCAGCAGCACAAAGTTGTCTGTCCGGGGCGCCGTCACCCTGCGCGGATCGACATGCCACTTTGCCGGATTGGACGGGGCCACCCGCAGCCCGATGACACCGGCAATGAACAGAACCAGCACGACGCCCAGAAAAATTTTCAGAAATCTCATCCTGACACCCCTTCGTTTGCGCGCCGCAAGCGCGCGTTCCAGCACCACAGGCAGATCAGTTCCATCGCCACATGCGCGCCCGCGATCGCCGTGGCGCCGGTGGTATCGTAAGCGGGCGATACCTCTACCACATCGCCGCCGACCATGTTGATCCCCGCCAGATCGCGCAGCATCGCCGCCGCCTGCCAGGTCGCCAGCCCGCCCCAGACCGGCGTGCCGGTGCCCGGCGCAAAGGCGGGATCGAGCGCGTCGATGTCGAACGTGACATAGGCGGGCCGGTCGCCCACCACATCACGGATACGCGCCACGGCGGCCGCGGTGCCACCCTCATGCACGGCGCGCGCATCGATGATCGGCACGCCCATGGTATCGGGGTTGTCGGTGCGGATGCCGATCTGCACCGAATGGGCGGGGTCGATCAGGCCGAGTTTGATCGCCTTGTAAACGAATGTGCCGTGGTCGATGCGGTCCATATCGTCATCGGCCCAGGTGTCGGTATGGGCATCGAACTGGATCAGCGACAGCGGGCCGTGTTTTTCAGCATGGGCGCGCAGGCTGGGCAGGGTGCAGAAATGATCGCCGCCGATCATGATCGCCCCTGCCCCGGCCGCCAGTATCCCCGCGACATGGGCCTGCAAGGTGGCGGGAAAGGCGGGCACATCGGCATAATCGAACGCCACATCGCCGTAATCGGCGATGGCGAAGTCTTCCAGCGGGCTGAAGCCCCAGCCATAGGGCGCATCGAAAGGTTGCAGGCATGACGCCTCGCGCACCGCGCGGGGCCCGAAACGGGCGCCGGGGCGGTGCGTCACCGCCTGGTCAAACGGCGCGCCGGTGATCGCCAGATCGACGCCCGCCAGATCCTTGGTATAGGTGCGGCGCAGGAAACTGGTGGCCCCGGCAAAGGCGTTTTCATAGGCCAGCCCCTTGTATCCGCGCCGCGTCACCGCGCGGTCCACCTCGTGTTTCGCGTCTTCCAGCGCCATCACCGCCCCCTGCCCGTTTCGGTTCACCGATGGGAATGACATTAGCCGATATCGGCGCAATTGCCAGATCGGAACACCGAAAACCGCCGCCGACGCCCCGCCGTGCAGGGCGCCCTGCGCCGGGCGGTTGATCTCCTTTGCCGGGTTTGGTTTTGACCGAATTTCAGTCAGCCGGGTTCATTCCCGTGACCGGCGCGCGCAAGGCGGGGGCGGGAAATGAGTATTTGGGCCAAGATGAAACGGAAAAGCGTTTCTGACGCGGTCACGCTGCGGGTCACGCTGCGGGTCAGGCGGGGGGGCTGGCGGGGGGTCTGGCGGGGCACAACACGCCTAAAGCCGCGCGGATCATCCGCAAGATCGTTGAGCGGCACCTGCCCGCGCAGAGAACCGCCCTATCGACGGCCAGGCATTCGGGGCCACCGTCGCGCGGCATATGCAGTCTGTCACCTGTGGCATCCGGGGCACTGGCGCTCGTCCGCTCTGTCCTCATACCCGCCATCTTACCGCATCGTTCAAGGATGGCGGATCACTGGCGCAACCCCTCCCCATCCTCTCGAAAAAAATACTCATATCTTCATCTTGGAAAAAATACTCACGTCCCCACCCTACCCCACAAAGCGAAACACCCGGTTCAGGGGCAGTTCCCGTGCCCGGACCCCGGTCAGGTCATAAAGCGCGTTGGCCAGCGCCGGGGCGGCGGGGGGGGTGCCCGGTTCCCCGACACCGCCCAGACGCGGGTTGTTTTCGAGGATACGCACCGCCACCTCGGGCGCGTCAGGCATGCGCAGCGCATCCTGATCGGGATAGTTGAACTGCTCCACCATACCATCGGCAAAGGTGATCGCGCCCATCACCGCGGCCGAGAGGCCGAACATCACCCCCGACAGCATCTGCGCCCTGACGATCGCCGGATCAAGCGCCCGGCCCGGATCGCAGGCGACCCAGACGCGGGCAATGCGGATGCCGCGCGGCTCTTGCAGCACCTCGACCACCTCGGCCACGGGGGTGCCGAAGGAATAGGTGAACGCCACCCCGCGCCCGACGCCCGCGGGTTTCGGCCCGCCCCAACCCGACATCTCCGCCACCGCCGCCAGCACCGCGCCAGAAGGCGCATCCGCGGCCCCGACATGATCGCGCCGGAAGTCCAGCGGGTCGCGCCCCGCCGCATGGGCCAACTCGTCGATGAAACTCTCGTGAAAGAAGCCGTTGAAGGAATTGCCGACCGACCGCCAGAATCCAACCGGAACCGCCACATCGGCCAGATGCCCGCTCACACGGTAATCGGGGATCGCATAGGGCTGATCGAAGGCGCCTTCGACATGGCCCCGGTCGGGGCCCGGTGCGGCGAAACCCGCCATCCGCCGGCCCGCGGCGCGGGTGACCGACGGGGCCGCGATCGCCGCGTCAAAGGCCACCGCCCGGCCGCCCGCCACCCGGCCCCGCATCCGCGCCATGGCGGCGGGGCGGTAGAAATCGTGGCGCATGTCTTCTTCGCGCGACCAGGTGACGTTGACGGGCACGCCGGGCACCGCCGCGGCCACGCGCGCGGCCAGAACGGTGAAATCCGTTTCGGCCCGGCGCCCGAAACCGCCGCCCAGAAAGGTGGTATGCAGCGTCACCGCATCCGCCGCCAGCCCCAGCGCCGCGGCGGCCTTGTCGCGGGCCAGGGTGGGGGCCTGGGTGCCGCACCAGACCTCAAGCGCGCCATCCGCCAGCCGCGCCGTGGCGTTCATCGGTTCCATCGTCGCATGGGCCAGGAACGGCACCCGGTATTCGGCGCGGATCACCCCGCCACCCGCCAGATCGCCCGAAAACGCCGCATCCACATCGCCGTCATCGCGCAGCGTCGAATTCGGGGGGGCATCGAGGGCGGCGGCGATCCGGGCAAAAATCCCATCCGTATCGGGGGGATAGGGGGCATCGCCCCAGACCACATCCACCGCCTCGGCGGCCTGTATCGCGGTCCAGGTGTTGGTGGCGACCACCGCGATACCGTCGCCCAGATCCATCACCCGTTCCACCCCCGGCATGGCGCGCGCGGCGCGGGCGTCAAACCGCACCATGCCGCCGCCCAGACGCGGCGACATGCGCACCGTGGCAAAGCGCATGCCGGGCAGGCGCGTGTCGATGCCGAAGCGGGCGGTGCCGGTGACCTTGGAGACCATATCGGTGCGCGGCATGGATGTGCCCAGATAGCGCCATTCCGCCGGATCGCGCAGCACGGCGGCGGGCAGCGGGCGGGCGGCGGCGGCGCTGGCCAGATCGGCATAGGCGATGGTGCGCCCGTCGGGTGCGCTGACCACCCCGCCCGAGGTGGTCAGATCACCCGGCGCAAGGCCAAGCCGGTCGGCGGCGGCAGCCTTGAGCGCCTCGCGCGCCACCGCGCCGGCATGGCGCATCTTGTCATAGGCATCCACCACCGAGGTGGACCCCCCCGTCACCTGCAAGCCCAGAAGCCTTGGCATCACCTCTATCGCATCCTGCGCGCGTTCCTGCCACTCGGTCAGGGCATATTCCTTGAAGGGCAACGCGCCGTGGATGATGGCGCCGTTGTAATAGGCCTGCGCGGGCGGGCCGTGCAGGACGCGGATGTCGTGCCAGTCCACATCCAGTTCCTCGGCCACCAGTGCCGCCAGCGTGGTGTGCACCCCCTGCCCCATTTCGGCGCGCGGCGCGATGATCGTCACCCCGGCGGCATCGATCAGCACATAGGGCGTCAGCACCCCGCCGCCCGGCCCCGCCACCAGCGGATTATCCAGCGGCCTGCGCGCCTGCCACACGCCAAAGGCCACCCCGCCCAGGATCGCCGCCGATCCGATCAGAAAGCCGCGCCGCGCGATTTTTCCAATATTTGCCATGGGTCAAGCCTTTTTCATCAGGCGCGCGGCCTCATGGATCGCGGCGCGAATGCGTGGATATGTGCCGCAGCGACAAAGATTGCCGCCCATCGCCGCGTCAATCGCCGCATCGTCGGGGTCGGGTGTTTCGGCCAGCAGGCTGGCGGCCTGCATGATCTGCCCCGACTGGCAATAGCCGCATTGCGCCACCTGATGCGTGACCCATGCCTGTTGAATGGGCGCCAGCGCTTCGGGCGTGCCGATCCCCTCGATGGTGGTTATCGGCCCCCCGACATCGGCCAGCGCGATCTGGCACGACCGCACCGCCTGCCCGTCAAGATGCACGGTGCAGGCCCCGCAGGCACCCACGCCGCAGCCGTATTTGGTGCCCGTCAGCCCCAGCGCATCGCGCAGCACCCACAAAAGCGGCACATCGGGCGGCAGATCCACCGCGTGAACCTGGCCGTTTACGGTGATTTCGGTTGTCATGGGGAACCTTTGCCCGTTCTGTTGGCTTCGGGCACAGCATAGCGCACGTCCCCGCCAAGCCAAGGGCACCTGTGGCGTTGCGCACCGCATCCATGCGGGAGGCGGCTACCCTTGGCCGTGCCGGTCAGTCAAGCGATGTCAGCAGCGCCTCGACCCGCCGGTTCAGGCTGCGCCCGTCGTCGGTGTCGTTGCCCGCGCGCGGCGCAAGAAACCCCACACCCTCGGCGTCAAGCCGGGCGGCGGGGATGCCATAATCGCGCGACAGCGCCGCCACGACCGAGGCCGCGCGCCGCTTTGACAGGGCGATGTTTTCGGCCAGCCCGCCCGAAGTGTCGGAATGGCCCACAAGCGTGACCCTGCGGTCGGGATGCGCCGCCATATAGGCCGCAAGCGCATCAAGCGAGGCAAACGGCCCCGCCCCCAAGCGCGTCGATCCGGTTTCGAACGTCAGACCCGACAGCGGCACCGAAGCACCCTGTTCCAGCGCGGCAAACAAGCCCGTCATATCGTTTGGCGCCTGATCCGGCCCAAGGTCTGGGGCGCCAGCCTGATCGGGCGTCCGGTCATAGGCCGTGGGCAGCAGCACCGACCCATCCGCCGCCACCGCCGACCGGGTGGACAGCACCGCCTTGGGTTCGATCATCTCGGGCGGGGCGATATGGGTAAGCTGCACAAACCCCGCAGCCGACGACCGGCTGACCATCAGCGTGACAAAATCCGCCATGCCGCCGCCATCGCGCCGGGCCGACAGAAACCGGTAATCGCCCAGATCGACATGCATCCGCGGTTCGGGCATCACATCGATTGCGAACCGGAAATCAAAGCCCCCGCAAGACCTTGTGCGGCATTCGTAAAGCACATCGAAGCGCTGCGCCTTGAGTTGCGCGCGCAGATCGTTCATCACCTCAAGCGTGGACAGCCCGGAGCCGTCAAGCCGCCAGGCGTTTTGCATCAGCCGCCCCTCGGCACTGACCGCCTCGACCTTGCCCGCGCGCCAGGGGCCGACCGGCACATCGGTATCGGCCAGCAGTTCCATCCGCTCGCCGATCGGGGTGGCGGGGGCAGGCAGGTTGACCAGCGCATCGGCGGCCAGCACCGGCAGCGGCACGGCCAGCAGGGCGCAAAGGGCGGCGCAGGCAATTTTCATCGTGCCATCCCGTGATAGGCGGCGTTCGGTTCCATCGCGGTGCCAGAGGCCAGCCGGTTGGTCATGTTGAAAAACCCCGTTACCGCCGAAATATCCCATATGTCGCGATCGCTGAACCCCACGGCCCGCAGCGCGGCGCGATCCTCTTCCTCGATCTCATCACAGGCTTTGGTCAATTTTGCGGCAAAATCCAGCATTGCGCGTTGTTTTGGCGACAGCGTGGCAACGCGGTAATTCATCACCAGCGCCTCGCCCAATGCCGGATCGTGCGACAGCGCCCGCAAGGCGGCGCCATGCGCCACCTGACAATACCAGCAGCGGTTTATCGACGACACGACCACCGCGATCATTTCGCGATCCAGCTTGGGAAGGCCGCTGTCGGCCAGCATCAGATCGTTATACATCGCCGTAAAGGCGTTCAGCTTGTTGATATCAAACGCATAGGCGCGCAAGACATTGGGCACCATACCCAGCTTTTCTTCGCATATCGCAAAGTAGGCCGCCGTTTCAGGCGGCAGCGGGCTGACAGCGGGCAGATCAAGCGCCGTCGCGGGGCGCGGCGCATCCTTGTGAGGGGTGTCTTCCAATCCTGCGTCTCTTTCCTCAACTGCCTTGACCCGCGGCGCGGCTTTTTATGGGGCCTTGATCCAGGGCCGGGGTCGCAAGGCTTATTTCGCTCTATAGTGGTAGTATCCCACATTTTGCATGTTCAGGGAAGCATAGAGCGCCCGGGCGCCGGTGTTCGCCGATGTCACCGCACAAGCAAGGGTTTGCGCCCCATGATCCTGTGCCCAGACCGCCGCCGCCCGCATCATGTTGACGGCGGAACCTTGCCGACGCCACGCAGGCAGCACCTCTATCGCGTGGATCATCGCGATATCGCCCGCCAGCGCCACAAAGGCCATGCCCACCGCCCGGTCGGCGCGGCGCGACAGGATCGTGGTTCTGGGCTGGCTCACCCTGTCCATCACCGCCAGCCGTTCGGGGCCGATGCCGCAGGCGGCCCAGATGTCTTCAGAGATTTTCAGCCTTGGCCAGATGGTAAAGGCCGACATGGGTTCGGCCCCCGGCCCCGCCACATCGGCCACCGGCCCGGCATGGATCATCACCGGATCGACAATGCCGTAGCCGCGCGCCGCAAGCGCCGCGTCAAGCCCCGTGTCGCCCGCGCGGACCCGAAACAGCGCGCCCTGCCCAAGCGCGGCCATCCCCGCCTCTGCCGCGTCAAGATCGGCCGCGTCAAAGCTTGCCGCGTCAAGCGTGGCGGCCGACACCCGCTTGCCGCCGCCCCGGCCTTCGCGCAGGGTAAACGGCCCGCAGGCGCGGGTTGCGGCGGCGGGCCAGGTGGCATCAAGCGCCTGATCAAGGCGGGGGGCCGACACGATCATCGGATCGCTCCGGGAAACAGCGCCTGCAAGCGCACCATCGCGGCATCAAGGCGCGCGCCATCGCTGCCGCGCACCACGATATTGGCCCCATATGCGCCATCGCGCACGAAGGGATACGACCCGAACGACAGATCGTCGAATTCCGCGGCAAGATCGCGCAGCGGGCCGGCGATTTCACCCTCGGCCCGGTTGACGCGCAGGCTTTGCGACAAAAGCGGCGCGCCCCCGGTCAGCGTGGGCAGAACCGAGGCGACCATCGCCTGAAAGATGTTCGGCACCCCGGCCATCACATACACATTGCCGATCCGGAACCCCGGCGCGCCCGACACCGGGTTGTCGATCAGGGTGGCGCCCTGGGGAATGCGCGCCATGCGCAGCCGCGCCTCGTTCAGGTCGATCCCGACCCGTTCGCAGCGCTCGGCCAGGATCGCGCGCGCGTCATCGCGCACATCGATGGGCACCGCGAAAGCCGCCGCCACCGCGTCGGCGGTGATATCATCATGGGTGGGCCCGATCCCGCCCGAGGTGAACACATGGTCGAACCCCGCCCGCAGCGCGTTCAACGCCGCCACGATCGCGGCGTGATCATCCATGACGATGCGCACCTCTTGCAGCGATATGCCATGCCCGGTCAGCGCCCCGGCCAGAAAATGCATATTGGCATCGCGGGTCCGTCCCGACAGGATTTCATCCCCGATCACAAGCATGGCGGCGGTGGGATTCGGCATCTGAACACTCCTTGAGCTGTCGCATCCGTTCTATAGGCCGTCGGTCTGACGTTTCAAAGCCCCCACACACCCTGGCCAAAAATCCGGACCTCTGGCCCTGCCCTCTGGCAATTCGTGGCGCGATTGCGTATCTAACCCGGTATCGCAACGAAGCATCGCAACGAACGGAGCACCCGGTGGACGATCCGCGCGGCCGCCTGACCAGGGATGGCATCAGAATTTACGAACCCGGCGATTTCGACGGGATGCGGCGCGCCGGCCGCCTTGCGGCCGAGATACTCGACGCGGTGGGCCCCCTGGTGCAGCCGGGTGCGACCACCGGCATGATCGACGGTTTCATCACCCGCAAAGTGGCCGAGGCGGGCGCCCGGTCGGCCACGATCGGCTATCGGGGTTATCAGCATGCGTCGTGCATTTCGGTCAACCATGTCGTGTGCCACGGCATTCCGGGATCGGATATCCCGGCCAGCAAACACGAACGCCGCCCGCGCGGCAACGATGTGCTGGTGGATGGCGATATCCTGAATATCGATGTCACGGTGATCGTGGATGGCTGGTTTGGCGACACCTCGCGCATGTATGTGGCGGGCACGCCGAAACCCTATGCGCGGCGGCTGATCGATGTGACGCATGAATCGCTGATGCGCGGTATCGACGCGGTCAGGCCCGGCAACACATTCGGCGATATCGGCCATGCCATTCAGACCTATGCCGAGGCAGAGCGCATGTCGGTGGTGCGCGATTTCTGCGGCCACGGGTTGGGCCGGGTGTTTCACGCGCCGCCCAATGTGCTGCATTACGGCCGACCCGGCACCGGCGCGGTGCTGGAAGAGGGGATGTTTTTCACGATCGAGCCGATGCTGAACCTTGGCCGCCCCGAAACGAAGGTTCTGGCCGATGACTGGACGGCGATCACCCGCGACAAGTCGCTGTCGGCGCAGTTCGAACATTCGGTCGGCGTGACCGCCGGGGGGTGCGAGATTTTCACCCTGTCGCCCGCCGGACTGTTCCATCCGGGGCAGAGCTGAGGCGGCGGGGACGGGGGCGGCGGGGGCGATCAGGACACGCCGGGCGCGGCCAGCACCCGGCGGACCTGGGCGATGAAATCATCGCCGCGCGCCTCGAAATCACGGTACTGATCGAAAGACGCGGCCGCCGGGGCCAGAAGCACGGTATCGCCCGGTTCGGCATCGGCGGCGGCGCGGGTCACGGCAATGTCCATGGTTTCGCAGATATCACAGGGCGTGGCGCCCAGTTGCAGGGCAAAATCGCGCGCCGAATGGCCGATCAGATAAGCCTTGGCCACCGCGCCCAGATCAGAGGCCAGCGGCGCGATCCCGCCGTCCTTGCCAAGGCCCCCGGCAATCCAGCGGATGCGCGGGAACGCCCGCAGGGCCTGCGCGGCGCTATCCACATTGGTGGCCTTGGAATCGTTGACAAACACCACCCCGCCCGCCTCGGCCACGATCTGGCTGCGATGCGGCAACCCGGCAAAGCTGTGAAACGCCGCCTCGATCAGCTTCGGCGCCAGGCCCAGGGTGCGGCAGACGGCCCAGGCGGCACAGGCGTTCTGGTGATTATGCGCCCCCGGCAACCCGCGCACCGCGCGCAGATCGCAGGCCGCCGCCTGCCGCCCGTTGCGCCATTCCGCCAGAAACCCCTTGCGCGCGAAAACCGACCAGCCCGGCCCGCCGGGTTTTTGCGTGCAGGAGATGCGGATCACCCGGTCATCGCCGCGCCCCTCGGCCATCTGACCGGCGAGGAACAGCCCCTCGACCTCGTCCACGCCGATGATGGCGCGATCCGGCCCGCCCTCGGCGAACAGCCGCCGCTTGGCGGCGAAATAGCCGCCCAGGCCGCCATGCCGGTCAAGATGATCGGGGGAGAGGTTGGTGAACACCGCGATGTCGGGGGTCAGCGCCCGCGCCAGTTCGGTCTGATAGCTGGACAGTTCCAGCACCACCACGCCGCCATCGACCCCCGGTTCCAGCGACAGAACCCCGGTGCCGATATTGCCGCCCATCTGCACCGGGCGCCCGGCGAAGGCGAGCACATGGTGGATCAGCGCCGTGGTGGTGGATTTGCCGTTCGATCCGGTCACGGCCACCACCTTGGGCGCCTGATCGAACCCGTCCCAGTCATCCGTGGCGAAAGACCGAAAGAACAGCCCCACGTCATTATCGACCGGCACGCCCGCGCGCAGCGCCGCCGTGATCGCGGGATGCGGCGCGGGATAAAGATGCGCGATCCCCGGCGACACGATCAGCGCCGCCACATCGTCAAAGGCGCCCGCCCGGCCAGGATCCCGCAGCGAGAACCCCTCGGCCCCGGCGCGGGCGCGCGCCTCGGCGCCGTCATCCCAGGCCAGAACCTGCGCGCCCCCCGCCGCCAGCGCCCGCGCCGTGGCCAGCCCCGACCGGCCCAGCCCCAGCACTGCCACCGACTGCCCTTCAAACCCCTGAACCGCTATCATCCGGACGCCGAACCTTTCCAACCCTGTGGCCGGTTTCCCGGCCCAGAAACTGTTGCCCCAAACCCTGTTTCCAGGGACAGCCGCCTCATGCGACGCCCCGCAAAAGCGCGGGATAAAGCGCCGCCATCCACAGCCCCCGCGCGATGTTGAGAACCATCAGCGCCGCCCAAAGCCCGTGATTGCCAGCCAGCGGCACCAAAACCAGAAGTGCCACGACATAAATCGCCACCGACCCCGCCATCGCGTTGCGCATCGCGCGGGTGCGCGTGGCGCCGATGAAGATGCCATCATACATATAGCTTGCAACCCCGACCAGCGGCGCGATCACCAGCCAGGGCAGATAGACCCGCGCGGCGGCGCGCACATCGGGGGCGGTGGCCATCGCATCGATGATCAGGGGGCCAAGCGCCCAGAACACCACGGCCAGCGCGAATGCCGCGCCAACACCCCATCCCGCCGTCAGAACCGCCGCCCGCCGCACCCGCGACACCGCGCGCGCGCCCACCGCCTGCCCGACCAGAGATTCCGCCGAAAAGGCAAATCCATCAAGGATATATGAAGCGATGCTCAGAAACTGCATCAACACCTGATTGGCGGCCAGCGTAACATCGCCAAACCCCGCCGCCAAAAACAGGAAGCTGGTGAAACTGGCCTGCAACAGCACCGATCGCAGCATGATATCGCTGTTGACCGACCACATCCGCCGCAGCCGCGCGGCATCGAACACGCGGCCCCAGTCGCGCCACTGATCGCCCGCGAAGGCCGCCCGGCACAGCCACAGGCCCAACGCCAGCCCGCTCCATTCCGCGATCAGCGTGGCCAGCGCCACCCCTTCCACCCCCCAGCCAAGCCCGATCACGAACCCCAGGTCCAGCCCGATGTTGACCCCGTTGATCCAAAGCTGCAAGGCCAGCACCCCGCGCGTGCGCTCTGTCGCGATCAGCCAGCCGCTGACGGCATAAAGCGCGATGGTCGCGGGCGCGCCCCAGATGCGGATGCCCAGATAGGCGCGCGCCAGCGATTCGACCTCGGTCGAGGCGGGCGCGATCGCAAAGGCCCCGGCGAAAAGCGCCGCCTGCCCCAGCACGAACACCGCCCCCGCCAGCGCCCCGATGATCAGCGCGCGCATCAGGATCGCGCCGGTCTCGGGCGCGTCGCCCGCGCCATGCGCCTGCGCGACCAGCCCCGAGGTGCCCATCCGCAGGAACCCGAAGATCCAGTAGACCGAGGTCAGGATGATCGCCCCCAGCCCCACCGCGCCGATCGGGGCCGCCAGCCCCAACTGCCCGACAACGCCGGTATCCACCGCACCCAGAATCGGGATCGTCGCATTCGACAACACGATCGGCAGCGCGATGTTCAGCACCCGCCGATGCGTCAGCCGCGCCCCGACCGGGGCGCGCGCGCCAAGCTCAGCCATCGCGGGCGGGCATCAGGAAATGCCCCGTCGCCTGCGCGAACGGGCGGGCGCGGTTGTCCTGCCAGGCCTCGACATGCACCGAGGCATAGCGCCGCCCCGACCGGGTGACGCGCGCCCGCGCATAGGCATCGCGCGGCAGGCCGGTGCGCAGATAATCCACGGTGAAATCGATGGTCTTGGGCAGGCGCGGCAGATTCCCTGTGTTGAGGGCGCCCGGGTCGAGGCGCCCGCCCTCCATCTCTTCCCACAGAATCGCCCAGGACAGGCCGATAATCGCCGTCACCTCCATGAAGGCAGAGGTGACGCCGCCATGCAGCGCGGGCAACTGCGGATTGCCGATCAGCTTTTCGTCATAGGACAGAACGCCGGTCAATTCATCGCCACGCCGGTCGAATGTGATGCCGAGAAAGCCGATATAGGGCACGCCGTGCACCAGGGCGGCAAGCGCGGCATCGCGGCGTTCCTTGACCACCTGCACCGGTTCGGGGCGGGGGCGGCCCGCGCCCGCGCTCATGCAGCACCGCCGTCATGGGGGGCGTTGATGGCAAAGGCGCCGGTCGCGGTGGCGACGGGGCGCGCCGCGTCGTCATCGGTGGCGGTGGCGCGCACGAAGGCGACCGACCGGGTAACGTGATAGCATTCGGCCCGCGCGGTGATGCGTTGCCCCGGCGTGGCGGCGCGCATGTAATCGATGCGCAGGTCAAGGGTGGCGGTCATCTCGGGTTCGGAGCGGTGGCTCATCACCGCGGCACCACCGCAGGTATCCATCAGCACCGATACCGCGCCGCCATGGATGACCCCGGTTTCGGGATCGCCGACCAGCCGCGCATCGTAGGGCATTGAAATCCTGGCGATCCCGTCACCCAGTTCAAGCGTCACCATGCCCAGCGCCCGCGCATGCGGTATGGATTCGATAAAGCCGCGTACCGATTTCAGGCTTGCCTCGCTCATCGTGTCCCCGCTTTTGCCGCTGCGCATTCGGGCAATGGTATCACAATATTCGCCCCCGCCCGCAAGGGCTGTCCTGCGACGGGGCGCTTTGGATTGCGCCGGGCCTCTTTGGGGGGCGCTTTGGATTGCATCGGTCGCGGCTTGTGCCTAGGCTTGATCGTACAGACCCGTTCGCAGAACCCGAAACCAGACAGGACGCGCCGGATGGAGGCAGGCCAGATCAGCTTCAAGGATATGTGCGCGCGATTCGACGTAACCCCGCGCACCCTGCGCTATTACGAATACATCGAACTGCTGCGCCCCCGGCGCGACGGCCGCAGCCGTTTTTACGGCCCGCGCGAGGTGGCGCGGATGATCCTGATCCTGCGCGGCCGCCGCTTTGGGTTCACGCTTGAGGAAATCCGCCAGTGGCTGCAAATCTATGAACATCAGGGAACCGAGGCACAGATGCAGATCTGGGTTGAGGGTGCCGATCAACAGCTAGAGGTGCTGGCCCGGCAACGTGCCGAGCTTGACGCCACAATTGCCGACCTGCGCGCGCTGCGCGACAGCGTGGCCAGCGGCCAGATAAAGCGCAGCCGCACCGGCTGACACCGGTCGGAGGCAGGGATCGGCCAAAGTGACGCGACGTTCTCTTGCCGTCAGTGAAAGGCGGGATTGAAACGCGCGCGCCCACCCGCCATCTGGAAGGGATCGAAACCCCAAGCCGAACCACCCCTGCAAAGCCAACCCCAGCCATGCCACATCCAGCAACACGGGCAAGACCACTGCGATGACCGACGATGTCATGACCATCCGCGCCAGGTCCGACAGTTTCGGGGTGATCCTGCGCACTTTGCGTTTTGATGAGACCAGTTGATGAGACCAGGGAACTGCTGCCCCCAGCGCGCCGACCTTCCCTGAACCGGCAGACAGCGGCGCAATAACCGGCCCGCCACGAAAAACAAGGGAGAGCCTTCCATGCCCAGCTACACCGCCCCCACCAGGGACATCCAGTTCGTGCTGCACGATGTCCTTGACATCGCCGCGGCAAAGATCAGCGGCCATGCCGATCTTGATCGCGACTTTACCGCCGCGATCCTCGAAGAAGCCGGCAAGGTCGCCAGCGAGGTTCTGGCGCCCCTGAACGCGGTGGGCGACACGATGGGCTGTCGGCTGGAAAACGGCGTGGTGCACACGCCTACCGGGTTTGACCGCGCCTTCGCGGCGATGCGCGACGGCGGCTGGAACGGGCTCGACATCCCCGAGGAATTCGGCGGCCAGGGCCTGCCCTATGTGTTGGGCACGGCGGTGGGCGAGATCTTCGTCTCGGCCAACATGGCCTTCAACATGTATCAGGGCCTGACCCATGGCGCGGTGTCGGCCATCCTCGCCCATGGCACCGAGGAACAGAAGGCCACCTATGTGCCGAAGATGACCAGCCTCGAATGGACCGGCACCATGAACCTGACCGAACCGCACGCGGGCACCGATCTGGGGATGTTGCGAACGAAGGCCGAACCGCGCAACGACGGTAGCTATGCCATCACCGGGCAGAAGATCTTCATCTCGGCCGGCGATCACGATCTCGCCGAAAACATCATCCACCTGGTGCTTGCCCGCGCGCCGGGCGGCGGCGAGGGTACGCGCGGCATCTCGCTCTTCATCGTGCCGAAATTCCTTGTCAACACAGACGGCAGCCTTGGCGCGCGCAACGCGGTCTCGGTCGGCAAGATCGAGGAAAAGATGGGTATCCACGGCAATGCCACCTGCGTAATGGATTACGATGGCGCGACCGGGTTCCTGACCGGCGAATTGCACAAGGGCATGCGCGCGATGTTCACCATGATGAACGAGGCGCGGCTGGGCGTGGGCCTGCAAGGCTATGCGCAGGCTGAAGCCGCCTATCAGAACGCCGTGATCTATGCCCGCGACCGCCTGCAAGGCCGCGACGTGACCGGCCCGAAAAACCCCGATGGCCCCGCCGACCCGATCATCGTCCACCCCGATATCCGCCGCAGCCTGATGGACCAGAAAAGCTTTGTCGAGGGCGCGCGCGCCTTCACGCTTTGGGGCGCGCATCTGATCGACCGCAGCCACCGCGCCGATGATGCCGCGGCCGAGGGGCTGGTGTCGCTGCTGACCCCGGTGATCAAGGGGTTCCTCACCGACAAGGGGTTCGATGCCACCATCGCCGCGCAGCAGGTCTATGGCGGCCACGGCTATATCGAGGAATGGGGCATGTCGCAATTCGCCCGCGACGCCCGCATCGCCATGATCTACGAGGGCGCGAACGGCATTCAGGCGCTTGATCTGGTGGGCCGCAAACTGGCGCAGGACGGCGGCAAGCATGTGCTGGCGTTTTTCGAGATGGTAAAGACCTTTCTCAAGGAACACGACGGCGATGCGGCGCTGAAGGCCGATTTCCTCGACCCGCTCAAGGCTGCCTCGAAAGACCTGCAGGCGGCGGCGATGTATTTCATGCAGAAGGGCATGAAAAATCCCAACAACGCGCTGGCCGGGTCCACCGATTTTCTGCACATGTTCGGGCATGTCTGTCTGGGGCTGATGTGGGCGAGGATGGCGATTGCGGCGCAAAAGGCCCTTGATGCCGACACAACCGACCCGGAGTTCCTCAAGACCAAACTCGCAACCGGCCGCTACTACATGGCGCGCCAGCTGCCCGCGACAGCGCTGCACCTCAAACGCATCCAAAGCGGTGCCGACACGGTGATGGCGCTGGACGCGGCGGCGTTCTAGGCTGGGCGTGACAACGCTTGCGGAGGAACCGATGCCAAAACGCCTGCGCCTGACCCGCCGCTTTCCGGTGGCCATGACCGAAGACGGCTACCGCCGCCTCAAACGTTTCGCCCGCGACGCGGGTCTGGACGAGGGCGAGGCGCTGTCGTTCCTGTTCGAACATTTCGACAGCGTGACGGATGAACACAACCTGACCCACCGGTTGCGCCTGTTCAACGCGGAACTGGAGGCGCGCAAGAAATGATGTCGCAAGGGATGGCAGATGCCGGACGCCTCCGGCGGGCGTATTTGGGCCAAGATGAATGGGAAGGCGCCCGGCCCCGCTCGGGCCGATGTCTCGGGGGAACGGGGCAGGGTTTCACCTTGGGCGGTCATCGGCTCGCCAGCCTGTACCGCAACCCGGAGAATGGCAACAAACGGTTAAAGGCTGGTAAACTACGACCGCTTCACCATTCATCTTGGCAAAAATACGCAAATTCCGACCGCGCCACGGGCACAGGCATGGGGAAAAGGAGAGGACCACGATGACAGCCAAACTCTACTGCTTCGGCGAATCAGGCAATGCCTACAAGGCGGCGCTGACCATGACGCTTGCGGGCTATGCATGGGAGCCGGTGTTCGTCGATTTCTTCCACGGTGGGGCCAGAACGCCCGAGTTCCACAAGCTCAACCCGATGGGCGAAGTGCCGGTGCTGGTCGAGGGGGATCTCATCCTGACCCAATCCGGTGTGATACAATACCATGTCGCCGAAGCCACCGGGCGGTTTCAGGGCAAAACCCCGGATGAGCGGCGCGAGGTTCTGCGCTGGGTGCTTTGGGACAACAACAAGATGTCGTCGCAGGCCGGGCCGTTGCGGTTCATGATGAATTTCATTCCGCCCCAAAAGCGCCCGGAGGCGGCGATTGCCTGGCTGAACGGGCGGTTTCGGGCGGCGCTTTCGGTGCTGGATGGCCATCTGGATGGGCGCAACTGGATTGTGGGCGATGCGCCGACCTTGGCCGATCTGGCCTGTTGCGGCTATCTTTTCTACACCGAACCCTTCGGCTTTGACCGTGCCGCCCGCCCGCATATCGATCGCTGGCTGGACCGCATCGCGGCGCTGCCGGGCTGGAAGCACCCTTATGATTTGATGCCCGGAAAACCTTCCGACCGGGCCTGAGAGGAGGACACCATGTCTGACGCCTATATCTATGATGCCGTGCGCAGCCCGCGCGGCAAGGGCCGGGTTGACGGCGCGTTGCACGAGGTCACCGCCCTGCGGCTTTCGGCGCTGGTGCTCAACGAGATCAAGGCGCGCAGCGATCTGGACACCCGCGCCATCGAGGATCTGATCTGGGGCAATGTCACGCAGGTGGGCGAACAGGGCGGGTGCCTGGCGCGGTCGGTCGTACTGGCGTCGGATTTCGATGAACAGGTGCCGGGGCTGGCGATCAACCGCTTCTGCGCCTCGGGGCTGGAGGCGGTGAACCTGGCGGCCAATCAGGTGCGCGCGGGGGCCGGGCAGGCCTATGTGGCGGGCGGGGTCGAGATGATGGGCCGGGTGCCGATGGGATCGGATGGGGCGGCGATTGCCGTTGATCCGGGCCTCGCGATGAAGACCTATTTCGTGCCGCAGGGCATTTCCGCCGATATCATCGCGACCGAATACGGGTTTTCGCGCGACGATTGCGACGCGCTGGCGGTGGAGAGCCAGAAGCGCGCCGCGCGCGCCTGGGCCGAGGGGCGGTTCGGGCGTTCGGTTCTGACGGTGCGCGATCAGAATGGCCTGGCCATTCTTGACCGTGACGAATACATGCGCCCCGGAACCGACATGCAAAGCCTTGGCGCGCTCAAACCCGCCTTCAAGGATCAGGGCGAGGTGATGCCGGGGTTCGACAAGGTGGCCTTGATGAAATACCCGCATCTGGAGCGGGTGAACCATGTCCACCACGCCGGCAATTCCAGCGGCATCGTCGATGGTGCCGCGGCGCTTTTGGTCGGCAACAAGGAATTTGGCGAGAAATACGGGCTGACACCCCGCGCCCGCATTCGCGCCACCGCCAAGATCGGTACCGATCCGACCATCATGCTGACCGGCCCGGTGCCGGTGACCGAAAAGATCCTGCGCGATCACGGCATGTCGATTTCCGACATCGACCTGTTCGAGGTGAACGAGGCGTTTTCGGCCGTGGTCCTGCGCTTCATGCAGGCCTTTGACGTGGATCACGACCGGGTCAACGTGAACGGCGGCGCCATCGCCATGGGGCATCCGCTGGGGGCCACGGGGGCGATGATCCTCGGCACGCTGCTGGATGAGCTGGAGCGTTCGGGCAAGGGCACCGGGCTGGCCACGCTCTGCGTGGCGTCGGGCATGGGTGCGGCAACGATTATCGAGAGGGTCTAGGACATGGCCGATTTTACCGCGAAAACCGATGCTGACGGCATCACCACCATCACCTGGGACGTTCCGGGAAAATCCATGAACGTGCTGAGCCTTGAGGGGCTGGCAGAGCTTGGCGCGGCCATTGACGCGGCGCTGAAGGATGAGGCGGTCAAGGGGGTTGTCATCACCTCGGGCAAGGACACGTTTGCGGGGGGGATGGATCTGAACCTCATCGCGAAGATGAAGGATATGGTCGGCGACGATCCGGCGCGCGGGCTGTTCGAGGGCGTGATGCGCATGCACGGCGTCTTGCGCAAGATCGAGCGCGCGGGGATGGACCCCAAGACCCTGAAAGGCGGCAAGCCGATTGCCGCCGCCCTGCCCGGCACCGCGCTGGGGATCGGGCTGGAACTGCCGCTGGCCTGTCACCGGATTTTTGCCGCCGACAACCCATCGGCCAAGATCGGCCTGCCGGAAATCATGGTGGGTATCTTTCCCGGTGGCGGCGGCACGACGCGGCTGGTGCGCAAGCTGGGCGCGATGGCGGCGGCGCCGTTTTTGCTGGAGGGCAAGCTCAGCGACCCGAAAAAGGCGAAATCGGCGGGCCTGATCGACGAGGTGGTGGCCGATCCGCTGGCCGCCGCCCGCGCCTGGGTGCTGGCCGCGAAGGATGCCGATCTGGTCAAGCCATGGGACGCCAAGGGTTACAAGATGCCCGGCGGCGCGCCCTATCACCCGGCGGGGTTCCTGACCTTTGTCGGCGCCTCGGCGATGGTGCATGGCAAGACGATGGGGGTTTACCCCGCCGCCAAGGCGCTGCTCAGCGCGGTTTACGAGGGCGCGCTGGTGCCCTTTGACACGGCGCTGAAGATCGAGGCGCGGTGGTTCACCAATATCCTGCTCAACCCGTCGTCAACCGCGATGATCCGGTCGCTGTTCATCAACAAGGAGGCGCTGGAAAAGGGCGCGAACCGGCCCGAAGCGCCGGATCAGCGGGTGAAAAAGCTGGGCATTCTGGGCGCGGGCATGATGGGCGCGGGGATTGCGCTGGTTTCGGCGCAGGCAGGGATCGAGGTGGTGCTGATCGACGCCAAACAGGAGGCCGCCGACCGGGGCCGCGCCTATACCGCCACCCATTTTGACAAGGCGATCAAACGCGGCAAGGCGAGTGAGGCGAAAAAGGCCGAAGTTTTGGCGCGCATCACCGCCACCACCGATTACGCGGCGCTTTCGGGCGTGGACATGATCATCGAGGCGGTCTTTGAAGACCCCAAGGTCAAGGCCGAGGTGACGAAGGCCGCCGAGGCGGCGGCGGGCAAGGATGTGATCTTTGCCACCAACACCTCGACCCTGCCGATCACCGAACTGGCCCGCGCCAGCCAGAATGCCGAACAGTTCATCGGTGTGCATTTCTTTTCGCCGGTTGAAAAGATGGCACTGGTCGAGATCATCAGGGGCAAGGCCACCGGCGACCGGGCCGTCGCCAAGGCGCTGGATTATGTGCGCCAGATCCGCAAGACGCCGATTGTCGTGCATGATGCGCGGTTCTTCTATGCCAACCGCTCCATCATTCCCTATATCAACGAGGGCATCCGCATGCTGGCCGAAGGGGTTGCGCCCACGCTGGTGGAAAATGCCGCAAAGCTGGTGGGAATGCCGCTGGGGCCGCTGCAACTGGTCGATGAAACCTCGATCGACCTTGGGGTGAAGATCGCCAAGGCGACCAAGGCCGCGATGGGCGATGATTACCCCGACGACGCGGTGGATGAGGTGCTGTTCTGGATGGCCGATCAGGGACGGCTTGGGCGCAAGTCGAACGCGGGGTTTTATGCCTATGACGATGCGGGCAAACGCCTGGGCCTGTGGGAGGGGCTGGCGGAACGCTATCCCGTCGCCGATGCCCAACCCGACCTGACCGAGGTGCAGCACCGCCTGCTGTTCGTGCAGGTGCTGGAGGCAGTGCGCGCGTTCGAGGATGGCGTGCTGACCGATATCCGCGAGGGCGATGTGGGCGCCATTCTGGGCTGGGGTTTCGCGCCCTGGTCGGGGGGGCCGTTTTCCTGGCTCGACATCATCGGGGCCGCGCGCGCCGCTGCCATCTGCGATGAGCTGACGGCGGCGCATGGGCCGCGCTTTGCCTGCCCGGATCTGTTGCGCAGGATGGCTGGGCAGGGCGCGCGGTTTTACGACCTTTACGGCGACGGGGCAGCAGCCGCTTAGGAATAGTCATCCTCTGGTTTGGAATAATCCTCGCCATCGCAGAGGCCGGAGGGGTAGCATTTTCCCTCGGTCTCTGCCCGTTGCCCCATCGGGGCGAGGTAGATCAGTTCAATCGCATCAAACGTGGCAGAGGCATGGGTGCAATCGAGATCCTCTCGGGAAAAGATGATCGCATTGGTATCGCTGGCGAAGTGGCAGGCCGACGTGTCGGCCGCGACCGTGCCTTTTTGCGCCGTGGGCGCGGCGGTGACGGGCATGGCGGCAAGGCCGATCACAAGGCTGGCCGCAATCAGACGGATGGGGTGGGTCATTGCGTTCTCCTATTATGACGGTTCGGTGCATAACAGGTCGGCACCCCGACGCTTGGATACAACGCACGCGCCTTCACAAGGGCTTGGCCCGTGCGTGTGCTCCCCGTGTGCGCGCGTGTGCCCGCCTACACGGCCCGATCCAGTTTGGTGGACAGGTGGATCAGGCTTTCGGATGATCTGACCCCGGTCAATGCCCCGATCTTGTCCAGCACATCGTCCAGAATGGCGGTATCGGGCGCGGTGATCAGCAGCAGCAGATCGAAGCGCCCCGAGGTGGTGTTCACCCGCTCCACCTCGGGGATGGCCTTGAGCCGGGTCAGGATGTTGGCCTGCGCGCGGGGTTCGATTGTCAACAGAACCGTGGCGCGTATCCGCCGCTGCTGCCCGCCTGCGCCCAGCTTGACGGTATAGCCCGCGATGGTGCCGTTGCCTTCCAGCCGCTCCAGCCGGGCCTGAATGGTCGAACGCGCAACCTTCATGCGCCGCGCCAGCACGGCGATCGAAATCCGCGCATCGGCGGCAAGTTGGGCCAGCAGGGCCCGGTCAAGGTCATCCAGGGGCATGATCCGTCATTCTGATTTCAATTTTCGTTATTATAACGAATATTTGATACATTTCTACACTTTTGATCGGTAAAAATGTGCCCCATATGCGCGATAATGGTTTTCAGGAAAAGGGCGGCTCATACGCACCTGGCCTGGTTTGGAAGAACGCGTAAGCGGCTCCGAACCGGTTCTCCGGGAGGAAGTTGGCTGCGCTCTGTTGGCAAACGAAAGGATACGCCGATGGGGCTTACGAAAACGATATGGGCTGGTCCGCGTGATTATCTGCGTGCGAATGCCCCCGAAGATCCCGTGCTGTTTTTCGCACCTGCGGTGTTGCAGGCAACCGCCCGGCGGTTCCTTGACGGGTTTCCGGGGCTGGTGACCTATGCGGTCAAATCCAACCCCGATGAAACCGTGGTGCAGAATCTGGCCGCCGCCGGTGTGCAGGGCTATGATGTGGCCTCGCCCGCCGAAATGCGCCTGATCCGCCGCCTCGCCCCCGATGCCGCGATGCATTACAACAACCCGGTGCGGTCGCGTTCGGAAATCGCGGTGGCGGTGGATCTTGGCATCCGGTCCTATTCGGTCGATTCGCATTCCGAACTGACCAAGCTGATCGAGATGGTTCCCGCCGCAGGTACCGAGATCACCGTGCGTTTCAAGCTGCCCGTCAATGGCGCGGCCTATAATTTCGGCGCGAAATTCGGGGCGAGTGTGGATCTGGCGGTTGAGCTGCTGCGCCGGGTGGCCGGGGCCGGGTTCATCCCCTCGATCACCTTTCACCCCGGCACCCAATGCGCCGACCCGATGGCCTGGGACAGCTATATCCGCACCGCCGCCGAGATTGCGCGTGCGGCGGGCGTGGCGATTGCGCGGCTCAACGTTGGCGGCGGCTTCCCGTCGCACCGCACCATCGATGGCCTGCCCCGTCTGGACGAGATTTTCGCCCTGATCGACCGGGTCACGGATGAGGCCTTTGGCGATGCCCGTCCCGCGCTGGTTTGTGAACCGGGGCGCGGCATTGTCGCCGATGCCTTCACGCTGGCGACCCGCGTCAAGGCGGTGCGCGATGGTGCGCATGTGTTCCTGAACGATGGCATCTACGGCGCGCTGGCCGAACTGCCGCTGATCGGGCTGATCGACCGTATCGACGTGGTGGATGAGTTCGGGCGCCCGCGCCGTGCCGATCCGGTGGAACGCATCGTCTTTGGCCCGACCTGCGATTCGGTCGATCGTCTGCCCGGCATGGTCAGCCTGCCCGGCGATCTGGCCGAGGGGGATTTCGTGATCTTCCACGGCATGGGCGCCTATTCCACGGTTACCAACACCCGTTTCAACGGGTTCGGCAACCTGACCATCGCCACCGCCCTGTCGCTGCGCGGCTGATCGGGGCTGGACACTGCCCCCCTGCAAGCTAGTGTGACCGCACCACAGCTTGCAGGGGGAAACATGACCAAATTCGGTGACAGCCAAACCACCAACCGGCGCGAGGATGTGCGGTTTCTGACCGGCGCGGGGCGTTATATCGATGATGTGCCACCCGCGGATGCGCTGCGCGCGTTCTTCCTGCGCTCTCCCATGGCACATGCCGATTTCACCCTGACCGACCTTGAGGACGCGCGCGCCGCCCCCGGTGTGCACCTGGTGCTGACCGCCGAGGATCTGGAGGCGGCCGGTGTCAAGCTGGGGATGGAAGCGATTACTGTCAGGAACCGCGACGGCAGCAACGGGGCCGCGCCGCTGCGCCCGATCCTGGCCAAGGGCCGGGTGCGGTTCGTGGGCGAGGCGATGGCGCTGATCGTGGCCGACACGCTGGCCGCCGCGCGCGATGCCTCCGAGATGATCGGGCTTGACCTTAAAGAACGCGCTCCGCACATGGCCATCACCCCCGGCGGCCCCGACCTGCATTCCGAGGCGCCTGACAATGTCGCCTATGACTGGGCGCTGGGCGACGAGGCTGCGACAAGGGAGGCCTTTGCCAAGGCTGCGCACCGCGTCTCGATCGATCTGGAAGACAACCGCGTCATCGTCAATTCGATGGAACCGCGTGGGGCCTGGGCCACCTGGGATGGCACGCGCCTGCATGTCGCCATCGGATCGCAAGGCGTGTGGGGGCATCGCGACCGGATCGCCACGGCGCTCGGCCTTGATGCCGACGCCGTGCATGTGACCACCCCCGATGTGGGCGGCGGGTTCGGAATGAAGGCAATGGCCTATCCCGAATATTTCGCCATTTCGCAAGCCACGCGGATGCTGGGCAAGCCGGTGCGCTGGATCGCCGACCGCTCGGAATCGATGCAGACCGACAATGCCGGGCGCGACCTGACCTCGACCGCCGAACTGGCCTTTGACAAGGATCTGAAGATCACCGCCTACCGGGTCATGATCCATTCAAACCTTGGCGCCTATAATTCGCAATTCGGCCAGCCGATCCAGTCCGAAGTATCCTCAAAGGTGCTGACCGGGCTTTATGACGTGCAAACGGCGTTCGTGAACACCAAGGGCATCTATACCAACACCGCGCAGGTCGATGCCTATCGCGGCGCCGGCCGACCCGAGGCGATCTATACGCTGGAACGCTGCATGGACGCCGCGGCGCGGCAGTTGGGCGTTGACCCGATCGATCTGCGGATGCGCAATTTCATCCGCGATTTCCCCTACAAGACCGCCTCGGGCGAACTTTACGACGTGGGCGATTTCCCGCGTGTTCTCAACCGCCTGGCACGAGAGGCCGATGTGGCCGGCTTCCCCGCCCGCAAGGCCGAGGCGGCAAAGCGCGGCAAGCTGCGCGGCCTTGGCATCTGCTGCTATATAGAGGCGATCCTGGGCGACCCCACCGAAGGCGCCACCGTGGAATTCAACGAGGATGGCACCGTCACGCTTTATGTGGGCACCCAATCCACCGGTCAGGGGCATGAAACCGTCTATGCGCAGTTCCTGTCGGATCGCACCGGCATTCCCTTTGACCGGATCATCATCGTGCAGGGCGACAGCGACCGCATTGCGCAAGGCGGCGGCACCGGCGGATCGCGGTCGGTCACCACGCAATCCGTGGCAACCATGGCCGTGATGGACAAGACCATCGCCGCCTTCACCCCCTTCCTTGCCGATGAACTGGGCGTGGAGGCGGGCAAGATCAGCTTTGCCGATGGCACCTTCCGCGCCGAAGGATCGAACCGCACCCCCACCCTGATCGAGGCCGCCGACCTGGCCCGCGCCGCGGGCCGCCTTGATCTGCTGCGCCAGTCCGAACGCAGCACCCTGCCCGCCCGGTCCTACCCCAACGGCGCCCATGCCGCCGAGGTAGAGGTCGATCCCGAAACCGGCGTGGTCAAGGTGCTGCGCTATACCGTGACCGATGATTTCGGCGCGCTGATGCACCCCCGCCTGGCCGAGGGGCAGGTGCATGGCGGCGTGGCGCAGGGGCTTGGGCAGGCGCTTGTCGAACATGCGTTCTATGACGAGACCGGCCAGTTGATCACCGCGACATTCATGGACTATGCGATGCCGCGCGCCGACGATATGCCGATGATCACCTTCACCACCGAATCCGTGCCCTCCACCGCCAACCCGCTTGGCATGAAGGGCTGTGGAGAGGCGGGCACCGTCGGGTCCATGGCATCCGTGGCCAATGCGGTGCGCGATGCGCTGGCCGCGCGCGGGGTGGAAAAGGTCGATATGCCGTTCACGCCCCTGCGGGTCTGGACCTGGCTGCAAGAGGCGCCGGGTGCGGCTGCCTGATCGCCTTCGCCGCTGGCTGCATCCGGGGCGGGCAGAGGGGCACAGCCCCGAACCGGTTCGCAGCCGCCCTGGGCCAACCTCGCATGTGGTGATCCTGGATGGCACCCTGTCCAGCCTGACCCCCGGCGAGGAAACCAACGCCGGGCGCACCTATCGGCTGCTGGCCGAAATGCTGCCCCGCGCCGACCTGTCGCTTTACTACGAGGCGGGGGTGCAGTGGCAAAGCTGGCGGCAATCTAACGACGTGATCACCGGGCGCGGCATCAACCGCCAGATCCGCCGCGCCTATGGGTTTCTTGCCTCGCGCTATCGCCCCGGTGACCGGATATTCCTGCTGGGCTATTCTCGGGGCGCCTATGCGGTGCGCTCACTTGCCGGGGTGATCGACCGTATCGGCCTGTTGCGCCCCGACGAAGCGAATGTGCGCAACATCCGCGCCGTCTACCGGTTCTATGAAGGCACCCCCGAAGATGGGCCGACCCGCAAGACCATACGCATCTTTGCCCGCGCCCATTGCCACGAAACCGCCCCGATCGAGATGGTGGGGGTCTGGGATACGGTCAAGGCGCTGGGGCTGCGGTTGCCGGTGCTGTGGCGCATCACCGAACCCAGCCACGCCTTTCACAACCATCATCTTGGCCCCTCTATCAAACATGGCTATCACGCGCTGGCGCTGCACGAAAAGCGCGTGGCCTTCACGCCGGTGATGTGGGATTGCCCGCCCGGATGGGAAGGGGATGTGGAACAGATGTGGTTTCGCGGCACCCATGGCGATATCGGCGGTCAGCTTATGGGGTTTGACGCCGCGCGGCCGCTGTCCAACATTCCGCTGATATGGATGCTGGAAAAACTTGATCACTGCGGCCTGCCGCTGCCCGATGGCTGGCGCGATCGCTATATCTGCGACGTGACCGCCCCGATGGTGGGCAGCGTGCGGGGCTGGGCAAAATATTTCGTGCTGCGCCGTCGCCGCCGGGTGGGATATGACATCTCGGAACAGGTGCATCCCAGCGCCCTGCCCTATCTGCACCCGGTGCATCGCGCCGTGTTCGAGGCGCGCGACAAGGCCCTTGCGATCAGGGCGGCAACCCCCGGGCACCCGTCAGACCAGGTATCCCCCGCCACCAGTCCATGACGACAGGTGTTGCGGCGGATCTTGCGGCGCGCAGCTTCTTCCAGGATCGCGGCCCTCACCCCCGACAAGCGCGTGATCCACGTCATCCGGGGGAATGCCACCCAACCACAAGGCGCCGGATGTCAGACAGCTTTCCCGTCGCACTGTCGGCGAACCTCGCAGGGGACTTGATCGCGTCAGGAATGCCGGAGGATCGTTACATTGCCTTTACCAGGGGCACATGGTCGCCACATTGCCTTTGAAGTTAAGGCGCAATCAATCCGGCGACCCCCTGTCTGTTGGTCGAGTCGCGAAGTTGGTAGAAATTTGAAGGTGGCGTAATCTCCGGGTGATCCTGAACCACCCAACCGGCGGCTGGCACCGCCATAGGAGAGTGAGGGCCGCAAGCCGCCACCGGTACGAGGCGCGGCCCGAACGCCATGACCAGGATTACAGACACCAGCGCGTTTTCGCTACTCGCTTGCGACGTAGGCTTCGATCCGATCGAGGATCGGCTTCGGGCCAACATCCGCGGCACCATCGAGGCGGTGGCGGTGAAGGGCTATCGCCACGGCAGCCGGGATCGTCAGATCACCGGGACATTCGGCACCGAGACAATCAGCGTGCCGCGGGCCCGGATCAAGGACGAGACGGGCAAGGTTGGCGAATGGCGATCAAAAGCGCTGCCGCGCTATCAGCGCCTGACCAGGCGGGCCGAGGCGCTGATACGTCCGTCCACCTCTCGGGCGCCAACACCCGGCCTTCTGCCGTTCTTTCGGGCGGGTCGGCTTGGCCTGCGTCGCTGCAATCTGTTGATCACCTCTGGCTCCCCCGGCTGGCCATCGCGCAGGATCATCAGCCCCGCCGCGGGGATACATTCGGGCAGCACGTCATCGCGCAGAACAAGGGCGGCAAGCGAATGCAGCCGCGCATGCAGCGCGGCAAGGACGGTCTCGAAGGTGGTGGGCATGTGACTTCCTCCCGCCTTCCTGATGGGACGGGTCTTGGCACTGACTTCATGTCGCCGGGGTCGAAATCAGTTGTCGCGACCGGACTTCAGGTCGGGCAGGACGGCGAGCTTTTCCGGCAGGTCGGCGCGACTGTGCAGGAAATCAATGATGATCACCTGTGTTGCATCCTCGACGAACACGATGAAATGCTGGCCGGATCGGGTGAAGCGAAGATCCTCGGGCAGGTCGGGCGCGATCAGACGACGGCAATCCTGCGACACTGCCGTCCCGGCCGCGATTTCGATGCAGCTTGCGATCAGATCGTATTCATAAGCGGCGGCCTGACGGGCCCCGAAGGTTTCCAGCGTCCAGCGTGCAATATCTGTCAGCGATGCCTCGGCCTGCAGCGTCAACCGCCAAGGGTGCGACATCACCGGGCAGTTCTTGCACGCACGAACGCGCGGCGTATGGTGTTTTCACCGGTCCCGTCCGCGAACTGGCCCGATCTGGCTTGCTCAACGCCCGTGGTCAACCGGTTCCGGAGCGCGCCAAGCTCCGCCTCTTCGCGTTCCAGTAACCGCAGACCCGCGCGCAGGGCTTCGCTGGCGTTCTGGAAGCGGCCGGATGCGACAAGCCGATCAACAAGGTCAGACTGGGTGTCGGTCAGAACGACGTTCCGGGTGGTCATGATGCGCTCCTTGGTGTGTTGGCAATATATGCCAATTGTCGAAGCCTGTCCACAGCACGGTCACACCTTCCCTTCCACCCACTTCGCCACGATCGGCCCCCACGCCATCCACCGCCTTCTCCACATCCCGCGCCAGGTTAAGCCGTTTGCGCAGTTTGACCTGTGGCACCAGCAGGAAGATCGGCACGGTGGTCAGCCCGCGCCAGGCGGATTTCGGGGAGCTGCCCGCCTCGCGCGTGGCGGTGGACACCGCCTTTTGACCGGCGGCGACTTCCGCCTGCATCAGGGCCGCGATGTCGGGACGGAAATCGAGTTTGAGTTTCATCACCGTTTTCGCTGAAAAGGCCAACGCGCAGTCGGGAATCGTCGGGAATCGCCGGGAATGGCGCGAAGGTGCTATCTGGACGGTTGGTAATGTGAGATAAGAGGCGAACTGGCTGTGGGATGGGAACATCAGCGATCTTGCCATTAAGGCCAAGCGCTGATTGTTCATTTCTGACAGTGCCAGAGTGACAGGGTTGTTGCCGCATGATGCGGCGCTCCTGCGGTACGTTCCATCCGAATTGCTCGGGTGGGCGTGTGTAGAATGGGAAGGACCCAAAATGGCTCTCGAAAGTCTGCTCGTTATACTTCTCGTTGGCGCCGTGGCCGGTTGGCTCGCAGGGCTGATCGTCAAAGGCTACGGCTATGGCCTGCTGGGCAATATCGTGATCGGCATTGTCGGCGCGTTTGTGGCTGGCCTCATTCTGCCAAGGCTGGGGCTTAGTATTGGCAGCGGAATTGCCGGTGCCATCATCCATGCCACGGTTGGTGCGGTGATCCTGCTTTTCCTGATC
>JACIYW010000110.1 GCA_014359745.1 Paracoccaceae bacterium
GTCGTGCCGTGCTTTGGACCGCATTGATCTCGGCATCGCCATAGGTGTCCCGTGCAATGCGCTCCCATTCCGGGATGTCAGCAACCGAATGGAACGCCTGCCGGGCCTTCATCACGTCCGCCTTGGTCAGCCTCGGTTTCACACCCATTCCTGCCCCCATGCATCCAGCGCCGCCCGCTTCTCCGGCAGGTAGCTGTATCGGTTGTAGGTGCCCGCTACGCCCTCAATCGCGTGGCCCAGGACGCGCTCAATGTGTTCCTGCGCCACCCCGAGGCGCGCCATGTGCGTTGCGGCGGATCGGCGCAGGTCATGCAGCGTCCAGCCCTCGACACCCGAAAGCCGGTCCAGCCGGGCCTTTGCCTTGGAGAAGCCCGAGACGGGCCGCTTGCCCGCCGTGGTGGACAGCAGGAAGGTGCCGCCGTTCCACTTGGGCAGGGCTTCGACAATGGCGCGCGCCGGGGCCGACAGCGGCACCACCTGCGGGCGGGCGGTTTTGTAGTGGCTGGCCGGGACTTCGAACGCCTGTTGCTCTGGCAGCAGCCATCCCCGGTCAAGGTTGGCTACCTCCGCCCGGCGCTGGGCAGTCAGGATCAGCAGCCGCACCATCGGCCCGAAAGGATAACCCATTTCATCCGCCGCCGCCCAGACGTCGCGCAGCTCGTCCATCGACAGCACCCGCTCTCGGGGCGTGTAGCCCAGCTCAGGGCGGCGCATCCCGGCAACCGGGCTTGCGGCCAACAGGCCCCGGTCCACCGCCCAGTTGAACAGCTTGGTGACGTGCTTTCGGACTTCGCGCGCCGCGCCGGTCCCGTGGTCCATCGCAATGTCGTCCAGAAGCTCATGCGCCGCCGCCCGGTCGATGGTGTCGATGGGCTTGCCCTTCCACGCCGGGACCGCAAAGGTGTTGAGCAGCCGCTCGGTGTCCCTCCACTTCTGTGTGTGGGCCTTCGCGTGCAGCCCGATGAACCTGCCGCAGATCACCTCAAACACCCGCTCGCCCTTCTGCCGGGCCTCGTCACGGCGCTTGTCCGCCGGATCGTCGCCACGGTCGGCAAGCTCAAGGGCAGCCCGCGCCTTCTCCCGCGCTGTCTTCACGTCGATCAGGGGGAACGCGCCCAAGGTCATCCGGCGCAGCGGCCCCCGGTTGCCGCCGGTCCCCCGGCCCGCAACGCGATACATCACGGACCAGCTCTTTTTGCCGCCCTCGGTGACGCGCAGGGCGAGACCGGGGGTCAGGGTGTCGAACACTTCCAGCCGCTTGCCCTCCACAGGGGCCATCTTCTCAACGGACAGGTCGGTGAACCTCTTTTTCTTCTCCATCGCAAACTCCGGGGTAACGGCGGGGTAACGGAAAGGCAGGATATTCGGCTTTACGGGCCGATACCGCCGGAGCCGACTATAGACGCCAAATGCCTGTAAAGATAGGGGTTTCGGCTATGCGAGGAGCCCGCCGGATACCGTGGGAAACTGGCGGCCCGCCCCTTGGTAAGGGTGAGGTCGAGAGTTCAATCCTCTCTCGCAGCACCATAATTCCCCAGTATTCAGCCGATATGGGTCATAGGTCGGCCTTGAAGCGGATTTCAGCCCGTCGGGTTCATTGCCTTGACCGGCGCGGGCAAGGCGGGCGTGGGGGATGAGCAACAATGCGGGCGGGGGGGATGAGAACAATGTTTCACGCGCGGAAGTTCTGGTTTTGTTTGACCATTGCGTCTTCGCGCCGATTGGTCTGAGACACCTTCTGGAAGGTCATGCCAGACGCTGCCGAAACAGGGTTGTCATTCGGCAAAGGCCGAACCGCATCCCATCTTGAGGCTTCGGCCCGGCGCTGGCACCGCGCCTTGACGTCTCCGCGATGTCAGCGCCCATGCCTCGCAAGCAGGCATCTGTTTCGTGCTTTGTTCATGTCGTTCCGTGGGCCTTGATTACTGCCGCACCATTACTGAAGCGGCGCCAGCCAGACCTGGCTTAACGACGTCGCTGCCCTGATGAACAACCGGCCCGGAAAAACCCCGGGCCGGGGAACACCCGCCAAAGCGATGGCCGACGAAATCGCGGCCTTCAGATCAAACATTGCACTGGAAACTTGTCCCCCCTTCGCCAGTGCCGCGATCAGGCGCAATGCCCCGTTCCTGCGGCGTCACGGTTAGGCCACAGGCACGGTTGACGAAACGCCGGAGATGGAGTGTAATTCACGCACTACAGGTTTCAGTTTACATTTTCATTCAATCAATCAAGGCTGGGCTGCCGCATGTCAGATTATGCTGTAACCGGGGATGAGCTGAAAAATCTGCTGAAGATCGCCAAGAAACGGCCTTTGCAGTTCGCCTATTGCCCCGCGCAAAGCGCCGAGAAGGATCTTCTGGCCCTGCATCGAAAGAAGCCCGGTGCGATCATGGCCAAGGCCCTGCGCGCCGAAGGCGAGGGCAACAAACTGGCGTTCGGAACGCTTTCCGTCGGGGGCAAGCTGGTCACGCTTGAATGCGAAAAGGTGCTGCCCGCGCTGGCCAGGAAGGTCAAGAAATTCCTGAAATTCAACAAGGTGCAACGAAACGTCCGGGTGCTGGATGCAGACGGGAACCTTCTTGAAGAAGATATCGAGGATCTGGCCGAAGACCCCGATGATGGCGACGACATCGCGGCGACTGACGCGGATGACACAGACGACGATGACGCCGACACCGACACCGATGACACCGCCGTCGGCACCGATGACACCGACGCTGGCGACCAATTCGACGCATCCGCGCTGATCGCACGGATCAAGGCGATGGAACCGCGCATCGCCCAGCTTGGTGAAGACCGCGCCGCCCCGCTGCGCAAGGCGATGGTCGCGGCAATCGGCTTTGTGAAGGACGCAAACGGCCCGCAGGCCGAAGGCATGCTGGACCGAATCGATGCGGCCCTGTTGAAGCTCGGCGACCAGGGGGCGCCGTCACAGACCCCGCCACAGGCCGGGACGGCCGCGCAGCAAAAACTCCAGCAGGCGGCAGCGCTGCTTGCCCAGCGGGTCAAGGCGCTTCCCGAGGGCGATATGCGCGCCATGCTGGCCGGGCAGGTCCGCGATATCGCCGGCGCGATCCGGGAAGGCGCGGTCGAACGGGCGATCACCGGGCTCAAGGCGCTCCAGACCGATCTGGAACACGCCGAAAGCAGCCTGACCCAATCCAGCGCCAGACCCCCGGTGCCGGGGGGCCTGCCGCTCGACCTCTGGAACGAGGCGAAATCGCAATCCGATCTGGCGATCACCCGGTTGCAGGAACGCCTGAAACAGGAACACAACCCGGATCTTGACCGCATCGCGGAATTCGGACTCAACGGCGTTACCGAAGGCAACCAGGCGGCGCTGATGAAGCGGCTTTTCGAATTCAGGGCCGCGCCCCCGGCGGGACAGGCGGCGGCGGCCGAAAAGCTGGTGGAACAGACATCGGAATACCGCAAGTTTCTGGCCGGCAGTGAATTGATCGCGCTGTGCGAACAGAACCCGTTTGTCACCATCGATATCCGCGGCCCGCTCGACGCGGCGCTGCGCGAGATCGAAAATGCCGTGAAGGGCTAGGCCCCGCTCGGGGGCGGGCCACACCAGATTGCATCACCCCAGGAGAACTGCGATGCCCAATGATGCCGACGCACTGGATATCGACAGCAAGGTAGAAAAATGGATCGAGGCTTTTCACAGCCTGAAAAAGTGGAAGCGCGCGCCAAACCCCAAGCTGCGCTCGGGCAAAAAAAGGCGGAAATCGCCCGCCAGAACATTCGAACAGAAACTTGCCAAGATCCGCGCCGATATCGGCGCCGATGCGATTGATCAGCTTGTCGCGACCGACAAGGCCGATATCGCCAGGCTTGAACAAGACCTCGCGACAGCCACGACCGACACAGAGCGCGATCGCATCACCGCAGCGATCGAGGCGCTTGAAGAACAGGTCGCCGCCAACCTGATGGAACTGGACGTCGCCGCAAAGATCGCGGCGCGCGTTCAGCGCCTTGATGATGCCGAGGGCGAACTGGACGAGGTCAAGGCAGACACCTTGCAGAAGATCGCCGATCTGCAAGGCCAGTTGCCCGCCGATGCGGTGGATCTGAACACGCTCGACGCGAAAAGAGTCGCTGAATTCCGCGCGCTTCATGTCGGCGTGCAACGCAACATCGACCACGCCCGCGCCGAGATCGTCACGCTTGCCCGCCCAACCCGCAGCGGCCCCAAGGAAGACAAGTTTTCGGTGATCAACAGCACCGAATACAAGATCCTGTTCGGCATGCTGGAACAATCGGTCCTGGAACTGCAACTGGGCAAGCTTGACGATGCGTTCGCCACGGTGAATGCGGCGGCGCAATTGCTGGTGACCTATCGCAACGCGCGCACGGGGGCCGATCCGGTCGCACAGAAACCGGGTCTGGTGCCCGGTCTTGATGCACCGATGCAGGCCGCCATGTCGCGCATCGAGGATCTGGAAAAGCGCGGCTTTGCCACCGCCGTCGCTGACCTCAGAAACCGCCACGATGCGCTTGAAAATACCATCCGAACCGGCCTTGCCAACAATGAACCCGATCTTGCCGCCGTCCATGCCGACACCGCCCGCGCGCTTGAAGCGGATGCGGAAGCGGCCCTTGCCGACTACATCAAGGTGGAAAAACTGCTTGCCGAGGCCCGCAAGGATATTGCCACGATGCGCGGCAACGGCCACATCCACCGCCCCAAGCGCGCCGAGGCGAAGATCACCGCCTATCAGCCCGGCGACAGCACGCAGGATGCACTGGAACGCGCCGGGGAAATCCGCGCCTATGCCGCCGAAAAACTGGCCGATACCCGCAAGGACGATCTGCGCCGCGCGGGCATGTCGGATGCCGACCTGCGCAAACAGCTTGACGACATAAAACACCGGTTCGACGCGTTTCTGAAAACCGACAAAAGCGGCGACCGCAAGACCCGCAAGGATGACGAAACCGGCCAGCAGAAACTTGTTCCCAAAAGCAGCAAGCTGCCCGACGGCGCGGTCGCCGAGATCGAATTGCAGCTTCTGGCCGCCGAACAGCTTATCGCCAGCGGCGCCATCGACGCGCTGCGCATGGCCGCCAGCTATTTCGACGGGGTCGAGAATTTCATCGGCGCGATAGAAAATGACCCAAAGATCTACAAGACCCTGGAAGGCAGGTTCGACAAGCTTGACGCAAAAATCGCCAAGATCGAAAAATCGTACGGTCTTTACGAACCGGGTCAGCGGCTGGACCTGAAGGCAGAGGCCGGGGATCTGCGCAAGGGCCACTTGACCCGCCTTCAGTCCGATGTGGCCGACGATATTGATGCGCTTGACACGAAGGTGGACGACTTCAAGGCAAAAGTTAAGGGGCTGCGCCAAAGGAAACGCGCACTTGAAAAGGTCGCCGACGAACGCGAGGCGACGCTCAAAAAGATCGGCGCGGCGCTTGCGGCCCGCAATGGCACGATGAACGAAGAGAACCCGTTCGACGGCTATCATGGCGGCGACGCCGACCGGCTCAAGACGCTGCGCGCCAAGATATCGGAACGTTCCGAAAGATCGCTGGACGAGGCCGCGCAGATCATCGTCGAGATGGGCAATCTGAAAGGCATCCTCGACGCGCTGGAACGGCAGAACAAGGGCGAAGCACTGCCGATTGATCAGATGTCGGCCGCTTTCGATTTCGTCGCCGACGCGCGTCAGGGGCAGAAGGCCCATGACGACAATCAGGCAAAGAAGAAAGACTTCAACGACAAGCGGTCCGAGGCGAAAAAGATCATCGCCAAGGCGATCGATCGCACCAAGGATATAAAGGGCGACCCGACCGAACTTGAGGCCCTGGAAAATGAACGGGTGGCCCTGGTGGCCGAGACAAAGGACTCCGGCAAATATATCGAAGGGTTGACCAAGATGGACGCCCTTGTCATCCGTGCCACCCGGCTTGCCAATGACGCGAAGGCGGCAGCCGCGATCCTTGACGCCGATCTTCAAAGCGCCGCCGTCGCCTGCGCGCAAGGCGTCCGAGCCTTCCGGGGCCATGTGGCCGGATTCGTGCAGAAGGTGGTTGCGCCCGTGGGCATGACCGACGCAGGCAATCAGCTTGACGATCCCGCGCTTTACGACCGCGCCAAGATCGAAGGGCTGATCACCGCCATCGTCAAGGCGATGCCCGATGCGATCATCGACCGGCTTGACAGCAACGCCGCCATCCTCGCCGACCGGCAGGCGGCCGCGAAAGATCGCAAGATCGCCCGCAAGGAGGCGCTGCTTGCGGTGCGCGCGCTGATGGGCGTGTTCGACGGGTTCGATCCGCTGGCGGTGTTCCGCAGCCATCCCTTCAAGGACGAGTCCATCGCCGCCCTCGAAAGCGCCCGCAAGGCGCTTCCAAGGCTCGAAATCCGGTTTTTGAAAACATCCATCGGCTAATCACGCCACCCGGCAACCGCCCGGCAAGGAGGCACCATGCCCTTTTCAACCGAACATCACGCCTGGCTCGTCAAGGTTCAACAGCGCAGCACCGAATTCCAGAACATGGGCGGGCGGATGGAAAAACGCGGCGCGCTTCTGGTCGAGATATCGTCGAAGGTCACCGATCTTCAGGACGAATTGATGGCGGCGGGCGATGATCTTACCGTGGAATGGAAGCGGGCCAAGTTTCTGGGCCTCATCGAACGGTCTAACCGCACCAAAGACTGGCAAACCGGCGACCGCGACAAGGACGTGGACACAGTCGGCGACCTGACCGGGGATTATCAGGTCGATCCCGACGCGGAAGCCCGGCTTCGCAAGCTGCACGAGGAACTCGTGGCCTTGCAAACCCAGATGGAAACCGCCGTCGATCCCGATGACCTTGACGACAAGGGCAACCCGAAGCCGCTGTTCGACACCCGCGACATCACCCGCGAATTGTGGACGCCCCTGGTGCAGGCCGATGTGATCCCGTCAAACGCGGTGGCCAATAAATACAGCCAGGAAGCGCAGGTGTTCGAAGGCGCCTGCAAGGTTTATCAGGAACGGCTGGAAGACCACACCAGGAACAGTTCCAAACACGAGAACGCCAAGCGCGCGATCCGGATCGGCATGGATGTGACGGCGCTGTGCGGCACGATCGCGGCGGAATCGATCAAGCTGGGCAACCTCGATTCGCTGGCGATTTCGCGCCACGACAGGCTGAACTACGACGAGGCGAAGGCCGCCGCCAACCCCACGGCGGAACAGACCGATTTCATCGCCAAGATCGACGGGCAGCGCGCGCAGGGCCGCATGGTGGCGCTGGCAACCACCTCGATCACCATGGCGACGACGGTCATCCAGGGGGGCTTTGGCATTTTCGACACCGCGCTTGACAGACCCGACAAGAAAAAGGGCTGGAACATCGCCGAGGCAACGTTCAAGGCGATCGGCGACGTGGTGCTTCAGGGCATCGCGATCAATTCCGCGGCGGTCGCCGTCAATAACGTCGACAAGGCGTTCAGCAGCGAATTCAAGACCGAGATGTCGGCGGCCGCCAACCTTGCCCAATACGCGCTGAAAGGCGGGCAGGCGGTGTTTCGCATCCACGACATCATCGAAGCCCCCAACAAGGAGGCGCGCAAAAAGGCGGCGCTGGCGCTGATCGGGGTGGTGGCAGGTGCGGTCGGCAACGGCTTTGCCGCGTTCGACACCAAGCGCGGGACCGACGAGAATGGCGATATGTTGCTTGGCTCGCAGGGCCAATGGCAGCAGATCGGGGCCACCGTGCAAGGCGCCATCGTCGGCGCCGCCGATGCGGCCGCGGTCGCGGATCACATCTACAGCGTCTATCGCTCGGGCGGAAAGATCGATTCCAAAACGCTGATCGCGGCGCTCGGGATCACGGCGATGGTGCCCAGCTTCGCCGGGGCGATGCCGAAGATCCTGGGCGAGGTTTACAGCGTGCCCGAGAGCGGGCAGATCGACGCGGGCGCCAAGGGCCTTTTCCAGCAGACCCAGAAAGAGGCGGACATCTTCAACGACAACGCCGACGCGGTGTCGGACATTGTCGGCAAGGGCGGCAGCGTCGATGACTTTCTGGCCCGGACCCGCGCCAAACCCATCGACCCGGCCGCCGAGGCCGCGATGGCCCGCATGGTCGCCGAACAGGAGGCCGCGCGCAAGGAAGCGGCGCGCAGGGAATTCGAACAGGAACTGGCCGACCCGGTGAAGCGGCAGGAATTTTTCGCCGCGATCGAGGATGCCAGCGACCGCGAGGTGGAAAAGCTTAACGAACTGCTCGACGCGGCCCAGACCCGGCCCGAGGATCTGGTCGATGTTGAAAAGGAACGCCGCGCCATGGCGGCGATGGACAAGCTGATCGCCGAGGCGCAATCGTGCAACGCCAAGTGGCAGGCGCTCGACATGTTCACCAGCGTCGGCGCGCAGGTGCTGGCGGCGGCGCTGCCGGCGGCGGGCATGGCGGTGGCGGCGCAAAAACTGCTGATCGACACCACCACGTTGCTGCGCAAGTCGATCCAGTTGAACAAGTGGATGGACAACATGGAACTGACCGTGGCCAGCAGTTCGGTCTATGGCCCGGCGATCAAGGGGCGGCTGCACAGCGCCCGCGTGCAGGTAAGCCTGCAATCGCTGCGGGTGTTCTATGACCTGCTGGGCGTGACGGCCGAGGCGATCAAGATCGCCGATGCCTCGGGTGTCAGCATGGGCGGCGGTCTTGCGGCGGGGCTGGGCATCCAGGCCGGCACGACGATGGCGCGCGCGCTGACCGAGTTCGGCTACAAGATGGAGAAGGAGACCGAGATCGAGGCGGGCTGGCACCTGTTCAAATCCGCCCTCGCCTCGCCCGGCGACCGCAAGAAGGCGCGCAAGGCGATGAAGTGGAATTCGACCCTGTCGAAATGCGTGCTGGCCTATGGCATCGTGATCGATGGCGATCCGATCGCCAAAGAGGTCGCGCGCAGTTGCGGCATGACGCCCGAGGTGCTGGCCGACCAGAAGAACGTGTGCCAGAAGGTGGTGACCTATTTTGAGACGCTGTACAGCGACGATCCGGTGGTGATGAAGCGGGTTCCGCTTCGGAAAGACTGGCACCCAGGCATCCCGTCGCTGACCCTGACAAGCTGGCTCCGCTTCAAGGCCGAGGCAAAGGCCAAGGCCATGCCGAACCTGGCCGACGACTCGTTGAATACCCCCGAAATCGACCGGCTGCTTGCCACGCTCTGCGCCCGGCTTGGCCCCGACGCCGATTACGCCGCAAAACGTGACGCCGATTTCCCCGAATTCGATCCGTCGGCCACGCTCGACCAATCCAGCCCCGAATATGGCGCATTCCTCATGGAAATCGATTCGGTCGTCATGGCCCTGATCGCCGCCCTGCGTGCCTATCGCCCGGTCACCGGCACGCCGCCACCCGATACAGAAAAGCCCTGGACACCGGGAATGCAGCACGGCGATTTCGTCGATGTGGTCGAAAGCCTGACCGCGCAGGCCCAGCTTATCAAGGGCGAGATCGCAAGCGATATGGCCAAGCGCGAAGCCGCCCACAAGCAGCGCGAGGCGACGATGGCCGCGCTGGCCGATATCGCCGACGATCCCGGCGCGGTGCCCGATGACATGGCCGACAAGGATCTTGAAACGGTCTGACGGCCCGACCGGGCCATCCGCATCGGCTTGCGAAGGGCTTTGACCGGAAACTAGGCGTTGGAGTGTTTCTGCTGATCGGTCGATATCCTCAAATAGGTGACGGTCGGTATTTCCTCCCCGTCCTCCGCGCCTTTGTGGGCCGCCAACCCAGATGTCAGCTCACTCCGCGATCACGCGGTCTAAAGCTCGTTTTCCTGTGCGTTTTTGGTTGTATTGAATAGGCAAGGGATAAGAGGTGCTGCACCATCTCCCGAACAGCAACGATCACCTTCCGCCTTGGTGGGGATCCGGGTGGCTTCGTGTCGGCAAACGTGGATGAGGACGGGTTCTATGTGAATGTCAGCGACATACATCCGCGACTTGATCCGGCGTGACAAGGAACGGGCCGAGGTAGAACCCTTCAACCGGTTGAAGACCGAACTGACCCATGCGTTTGCCGCGCCAGAGGCCTCCTACCAACCGCTGACAGCGGCCGAGATGATTGCTCGGAACCGGGCGTGATCCGGTGCCCGCCATCCGTGTTCGGGAAGGGGTGTCCCATCGCGTCTTCGGAGGCACGATCATGCCTTTCGGGTACGGCGTGCCGCCGCATTTAATCACTTATATATCCTGCGGCTGTAGCACTCTTCTTCGTTGAACAGGTCACACACATGGCCAACCGCCCGCCAAAGTCACCGTAGGTTCGGGTTGCAAGGATCTGTCAGAGCTAAACGGGCGTGAAAGCGGCTGCC
>JACIYW010000111.1 GCA_014359745.1 Paracoccaceae bacterium
TTCATCATCCGATAGGTGCGGCCCGTGCGCGTGTTGGTGCCCGCCAGAAATTCCTTGCGCCGCAAGCCAAGCCAGTGATGAAACCAGGTCATCCCCAGCACCGCCGCCGCCTTGCTCCATGGCCAAAGCGTTCCCCAATCCACCAGGCCGGGCGTGAACACCAGGCACAGCCCGAATACCCATGTCGCCACCATCGCCGGGTTCATGATCGCGCGCAGCAACCGCCGTTCCATCACCTGAAACATGGCATCCGTCGCGCTGCCCGCCTCTACCTGTTCGACATGATAGACAAAGAGCCGAGGCAGATAAAACAGCCCCGCCATCCAGGCGATCACCGAGATGACATGCAAAGCCTTGATCCAGGGATAGCCCACCGCCAACAGATCAAACATCCTGCCCCCACTTTCAAAACTCTTCTTATCTTAAGATAAATATAAATGGAAAGATGATGACAGATGGGCCTGTGGATAGCGTGGATAAGCTTTTCATCCACAGGTTTGGGATTGGTACATCATCAGATCTTAAGGCGATAGACGAAAATATCTATAATATTATCAATGTACTACAAAGTGACTTGTCCATTCAAATCCACATTTCAGCCAGCCGGAAACATATCCACAGCCCGCGATCGGTTTCGATCCACAGTGGACAAGGCGCCGCGATTTTCCGATAACTCGGGCAAACCCGCGCCGCTATCACCGATCCACACCTTTTCCACATCGCCGTCCCGATCCCCAACCAGGATAACCCACAGCCTTGCCCACGCCCCGCCGCCTTGTCCTTGCTTCCGCCTCACCAATCCGGGCAGTGCTTTTGCAGAACGCCGGGGTCGCGACAGACGTGGTTCCCCCGCGCGTTGACGAGCACGCGCTGCGCGCCGGTTTCCTGGCCGAAGGTGTCGCGCCCCGCGATCAGGCCGACACATTGGCCGAGGCGAAGGCCCGCAAGATATCGGCGAAATATCCCGATGCCATGGTGATCGGCTGCGATCAGGTTCTGGAACATCGCGGCAGGGTTCTGGGAAAGCCGGGCGATCAGGCGGGTGCGCGCGCGCAGCTTGAACAGCTTCGCGGTGACACGCACCGCCTGCTCAGCGCGGTGGTGATATATGAACAGGCCCGCCCGGTCTGGCGCCATGTGGGCGTTGCGCGGCTGACGATGCGCGCCTTCTCGGATGCCTATCTGGAAACCTATCTGGCGCGGGCGGGCACCGGGATTTGCGATTCGGTCGGGTCTTACAAGCTGGAACAGGAAGGTATCCGGCTTTTTTCCCGGATCGAGGGGGATTATTTTACCATTCTGGGGCTGCCCCTTGTGGAACTTCTGGGCTACCTCTCGGACCGGGGGGTGATCGACGCATGACAGATAATCGCATACCGCTGGCCGGGGTGATCGGCTCTCCCGTGGACCATTCACGTTCGCCGCAACTTTTCACCTACTGGTTGCACAAGCTGGGCATTGCCGGGCACTATATCCCGATGGATATAAGCCAGAACGATCTGCCCGAGGTGCTGAAAGCGTTGCCGAAAATGGGGTTTGTCGGCGTCAATGTCACCATCCCGCACAAGGAATCGGTTCTGAAACTGGCCGATATCGTGACCGATCGCGCGTCATTGATCGGCGCGGCGAACACGCTGATCTTTCGCAAGGATGGCCGGATTCACGCCGATAACACCGATGGTTACGGGTTCATCGCCAATCTGCGCCAGAATGCCCCCGATTGGGCCCCGGCGCGGGGTCCGGCGGTTGTGTTTGGGGCGGGTGGTGCGGCGCGGGCGATCATCGCCTCGCTGATAGAGGTTGGCGTGCCGGAAATCCGCCTCACCAACCGCACCCGTCAGCGGGCCGAAACCCTGCGGGCGGAATTTGGCGCGCGCGTTAGCGTTCATGACTGGGTGCAGGCGGGCAATATCCTTGAAGACGCGGCAACCGTCGTCAACACCACCTCGCTGGGAATGACCGGAAAGCCGGAATTCCGCGTCCCCCTTGACGGGTTGACCCCCGGAACGCTGGTCACCGATCTTGTCTACACCCCCCTGCGCACCCAGTTCCTGCAAGACGCCGAGGCGGCAGGTTGCATCACCGTCGATGGTTTGGGCATGCTGCTTCATCAGGCGACGCCGGGGTTTGAACGCTGGTTCGGCCAGCGCCCCGACGTGACGGATGACACCCGCGCTGCGGTGCTGGGGTCATGACCCGCCCCTTTCTTCTTGGCCTGACCGGATCGATCGGTATGGGTAAATCGACCACGGCGGCGATGTTTGCCGAGGCGGGCGTGCCTGTCTGGGATGGCGATGCGTCTGTCCACCGCCTTTATGGCGCGGGCGGTGCGGCGGTTCCGGTGCTGGCCGGGGCGTTTCCCGATGCGATCCGGGGTGGTGTTGTGGATCGTTCGGTGCTCAAGGCGCATATCGCGGCCGACCCGACGGCGCTGGGGCGGATTGAATCGCTGGTGCACCCGTTGGTGGCGGCCGACCGCAGCGCGTTCATCGAAAAGGCGCGCGCCGATGGTGCGGCGCTTGTGGTTCTGGATATCCCGCTCTTGTTTGAAACCGGGGCCGATGCCTGGCTTGACGCAACCTTGACCGTCACCGCCCCGCCCGATGTGCAGCGTGCCCGCGTGCTCGAACGCCCCGGCATGACCGAGGCGCATCTTGACCAGATCCTCGCCCGTCAGATGCCCGATGCCGAAAAACGCGCCCGTGCCACCCATGTGATCGAGACCATCGATCTGGAACAGACCCGCCGCGCGGTGCATCGCCTCATTGACCAGATCACCCGAGACATCAATGACGGGGCGAAACATGCGTGAAATCGTTCTGGATACCGAAACCACCGGCTTTGAACCGGCCGAAGGCGACCGGATCGTGGAAATCGGCGCGGTAGAGCTTTACAACCACATGCCCACCGGCAAGACCTATCACCAGTATATCAACCCCCAGCGCCCCGTCCCCGCCGAGGCTTTCGCGGTGCATGGCCTGGGCGATGATTTCCTGCGCGACAAGCCGCTGTTCGCGGCAATTGCGCAGGACTTCCTGGCGTTCATCGGCGATGCGCCGCTGGTCATTCACAACGCCGCCTTTGACATGAAGTTCCTGAATGCCGAACTGGGCTGGCTGTCGCTTCCGGCGTTGCCGATGACGCGGGCGGTCGATACCCTTGCCATCGCGCGCCGCAAATACCCCGGATCGCCCGCGTCGCTGGATGCGCTGTGCCGCAGGTTCGGCGTTGACAACAGCGGCCGGGAAAAGCACGGCGCGCTGCTTGACAGCGAAATCCTGGCAGAGGTGTATCTGGAACTGATCGGCGGCCGTCAGCCCGATTTCGGGCTGGCAACCGGCCCGCGCCCGGATGCGCAGACCGACCAGACCGAAAGCTGGCGCGCCCGACCGCGTACCACCCCGCTGCCGCCCCGCATCACCGGGGCTGAGGAAGCGGCCCATGCCGCCATGGTCGCGGGCATGGGCGAGGCGGCGCTTTGGAACAGGTACCGCTGATCCGACCGTTTGATCAGGACTTCGGCGCAGTAACCGCCGCGTCACCCTGTTCCTGCGTCTTGCGGGCAAGTTCCTGACGGTAGAGTGCCACGAAATCCACATTGTCGAGGTTGAGGGGCGGAAAGCCGCCATCGCGCGTCACATCCGAAATGATCCGCCGCACGAAGGGGAACAGAATCCGCGGGCATTCGATCAACAGGAACGGATGCATCTGCTGGTCTGGCACGCCTTCGATGTGGAACACACCGCCGTATTCCAGTTCCAGCACGAACAGAATCCCGTCATCGGCCTTGTTTTTCGAGGTGACCTTGAACTTGCACACCACCTCGAACTGATGATCGACGGCGCGCTTGCGCGCATCAAGGCTGATCTGCACCTGAATATCGGGCTGCACATCGCCCGACAGAATACCCTTTTGCGCAAGGACGTTTTCAAATGACATGTCCCGGATGAATTGCCCCAGAACCTGCATCTTTACCTGCGGTTGCGGTGCATCTGCGCCATTGGTTTTGTTTTCGGCCATTCCCTGCTCCTGAAATCACGATCCGCGATGTCTTTAGCAGGTCGGGCCGGGCGCCTCAATCCTGTGTGCGGCCTGACGGGCCCGTAGAAGGGTTTTCAGGGTCTTTCAGCGGGCGATACTCGCCTTCGATCACATCGCCGGGCGTGCCGGGGCCGCGGTTTGTGCCGCCTGTGGTTGAAAACCCGGCAACCGTGGTGATGGAAACATTGCGCCGAACGGTCGCGATAACCAGATCGCGCACCTTCGGAATCAACAGCAAAAAACCGAGTCCATCGGTCAGGAACCCCGGCGTCAGCAACAGAATCCCGGCCAGAACGATCATCACCCCATGGCCGAGCGGGTCGGACGGGTCACGCAGATCGTTGACCGCCCGGCGCAGGTCATTCAGGGCCTTGCGCCCCTGCCGCTGCACCAGCGCGGTGCCAAGCATCGCGGTTGCGATCACGATGGCCAGCGTGGGCCACAGCGTCAGCCAACCGCCGACCTGGATGAAAAGCGCGATCTCGATCAGCGGAATCGCGATGAAAATCGCAAGAAGCCACATCAACTGTCTCCAATTACCGGGCCGTGGTGGACTTGGCCCCTGACAGGGCCTACATAAGCCATGACAGGCCGCGATACCAACCCCCGCAGCGCCCAGAGGATGAGATGAGTTCTGCCGTGATCCAATTACTAGTTCTGATCGGAATAGCCATCTTTCTGATTCTGCGCCTGAAAAGGGTTCTGGGTACGAGAGAGGGTTTTGAAAAACCCCCGCTTCCCACCGGCGCGGCCACCCCGGCCGGGCGCCGGGGATTCGAGGTGATCGAGGGCGGCGCCGATGCCGACATCACCGATCATGTGGCAGAGGGCAGCAATGCCGCCAAGGCCCTGGCCGCCATGAAGATGGTAGAGCCGGGTTTCAACGTTGGCGAATTCCTGCACGGCGCGCGCGGTGCCTATGAAATGATCCTGATGGCCTATGAGCGCGGCGATCTTGACAGTATCCTGCCGTTCCTGTCGCGCGATGTCTATGAAACCCTGGCCGAGGTTGTCGAAGAACGCGAACGCAAGGGCCTGAAGGTGGAGTCGACCTTTGTCGGCATCCGGCAGCTTGATCTTCTGGATGCAACCTATGACCGGGCCACCGACAGGGCGGAAATCAAGGTGCGCTTTGTCGGCGAACTTACCTCGGTGGTGCGCGATGCCTCGGGTGAGGTGGTCGAGGGTGACGCGAATGAGATCCGTCAGCAAAAGGATATCTGGACCTTTGGCCGCCAGATGGGCAGCGACGATCCCAACTGGCAACTTGTCGCCACCGGGGATTGACCGATGCGCCGGGCGCTTGCGGCGGTGGCACTGGCGCTGGGGCTGGTGATGACCGGCCCGGCGCGCGCGACCGACATGCAGGTGCTGTCATTCGACGATCTGGCCGGATGGCAGGCCGATGACCACGCGGCGGCGCTGGATGTCTTCGTGCAAACCTGCGATCAGCTTGACCAACCCGGATGGGCCGCGCTGTGCGCCCTTGCCGGAACCGTCACCGATGCCCGCGCGTTTTTCGAGCTGTTCTTCCGCCCGGTGCTGATCGGGGGGAAGAACCCGGCGCTTTTTACCGGATATTATGAACCCGAACTGCAAGGATCGCCGGTTCGCACGCCAAACTTTGCCTATCCGATCTACCGCCGCCCGCCCGAGGTTGTCAGCGGCACCCAATGGCTGACCCGCGAGGAAATAGAAACCGGCAATCATTTGCGCGGTCGCGGGCTGGAAATCGCCTGGCTTGGCGATCCGGTGGATGTGTTTTTCCTGCAGGTGCAGGGGTCGGGCCGTATCCGGCTGACCGATGGAACGGTGGTGCGGGTGGGGTTTGACGGGCGCAACGGGCATCCTTACCGCTCAATCGGGAAGGAACTGGTGCGGCGCGGTGTTTTTGCGGCCGAACAGGTTTCCGCGCGGGTGATCCAGACCTGGGTCAGGGATAATCCCGGCGATGGGCAACAGTTGCTGTGGCACAACCCGTCTTACATATTCTTTCGCGAGATACGCGGCATCGGGGCTGACAAAGGCCCGATCGGCGCGATGGGGCGGTCCATAACGCCTTTGCGCTCGATCGCGGTTGATCCGGGTTTCACCCCGCTGGGCGCGCCGGTCTGGATTGAAAAGGCGGGTGTCGATCCGATGCGGCGGCTGATGATTGCACAAGATACCGGCGGCGCGATTACCGGCGCGCAGCGGGCCGATATCTATTACGGCACCGGCGCAGAGGCGGGCCAGATCGCCGGGCGCATCCGCGATGGCGGGCGGATGGTGGTGTTGCTGCCGATCGATCTGGCCTATGCTCAGGCATCGGTGGATTAGGCCATGTGCGCGCGCCCCAAACGCGGCCTGAAGCCAGAGGAAAAGGAACTTTGGCATCTGGTGACCGAACGGATCGCGCCGTTGCATCGGCCACGCCAGATCGCGGAACAACCCGGCGCAGAATTCGGCACAGATCCGCGCGCGGAACCCGAACCGCCGCAGATACCCAATGCCAACCCGCCTCGCCTGAAACCCTTTCACATCACTGGCCCCGCCCGTGCCGGGCATGCAACATGGGATCTTGCCCCGACCCCGGCCGAACAGCTTGCCAAGGCACCGCTGCGCATGGACCGCAAGGCCTTCACCCGGATGAACCGTGGCAAGCTGGCACCCGAGGCGCGGATCGATCTGCATGGCATGACCTTGGCGGCGGCGCATCCGGCGTTGATCGGGTTCGTGCTGCGCAGTCAGGCGGTCGGACGGCGGCTGATCCTGGTGATCACCGGCAAGGGCCGCCCCGGCCCCGATGATGGCCCGATCCCGCAACGCCCCGGCGTTTTGAAACATCAGGTGCCGCACTGGCTGGCATCCGCGCCGCTGTCGCCCGTCGTCTTGCAGGTGACAGAGGCGCATCGCCGCCACGGTGGTTCCGGGGCTTATTACGTCTACCTGCGCCGCAGGGAATAGCTAAAGGCCCCGATCAGGCGACCAAAACGGGGCGGCGTTCGCGCACCGGCAGATGCACGAGGGCCGAAAACGCCCCGATGCCGATGCCCACCCACCACACCAGATTATAATTCCCGGTCACATCATAAAGCGCACCGCCCAGCCAGACGCCCAGAAAGCTGCCGACCTGGTGGGAAAAGAACACGATCCCGTAAAGCGTGCCCATATACCGCAGCCCCCAGATATGCGCGACAAGGCCCGATGTCAGCGGCACCGTCGCCAGCCACAGCGACCCCATAAACAGCGAGAACAGCACCACCGTGGCCGGCGTCATCGGCGTGACGATAAAGGCGATGGAAATCAGCGTGCGCAGCCCATAAACCCCGGAAAGCAGGTATTTCTTGGTAAAACGCTTGCCCAGATATCCCGCCGTGATGGTGCCAACGATATTGGCCAGCCCGATCAGCCCGATCGATACCGCCCCCAGCGCCGAGGTAGAGGAGATGCCAATGCCCGCCAGAAATCCGCGCGGGTCGATGGCGCTGCACGCCTCGGTGATGAAGGCGGGAAAATGCGCGGAGATGAAGCCAAGCTGATAGCCGCAGGAAAAAAAGCCAAGGAAAATCAGTGTGAAGGACGGATCCCGGAACGCCCGCTTCAGCAGGTGGCCGATGGTTTCTTCCAGCTCCACCCGCCCCGCCGTGACCGGCGCGCGCAGGAAGGGCAAAAACAGCAGCGTGCACATCACCACCCCGCCGAAAATGACGAACACCGTTTGCCACGGGTACATGCCCAGCAGCCATTCGGCCACCGGCGCGCCGAACACCTGCCCCGCCGATCCCGCCGCTGTGGCAATCCCGAGCGCCATGGAGCGGTTTTCATCCGACGCCGTGCGCCCGACAATCGCCAGGATCACCCCGAACCCGGTGCCCGCAATTCCGAATCCCACAAGTATTTCAAGGAATTGATGTTGGCCGGGTGTCACCGCCAGCGACGACAGCAACAGCCCCGCCGCATAAAGCAGCGCCCCCAGCACGATCGCGCGCTTGTCGCCAAAGCGTTCGGCGATCGCCCCGAATATCGGTTGCCCGAATCCCCAGGCAAGGTTCTGAATGGCAATCGCCATGCTGAAATCGGCGCGCAGCCAGCCGAATTCCTCTGCAATCGGGATCTGGAAGACGCCGAAACTGGCGCGCACGGCAAACCCGATCATCAGGATCATGCTGCCCGCGATCAGGACCGGCGAGAAGAGCGGGTTTGATTGGCTGGTCATGATATCTCCCTTTGGGGTCGAAAAGGACGGAAATCCGGCGTGGCGTCAATTCCCTTTTTTCGGGAGAATCCGCTGTGCATCTTGCGTACATACTGCGTGCATATTCCGTACCGACAGCGCCCATGCCCGCTGGCCGGGCTTTTCCCCCGCAGCGGAACTGGCTAAAGGGGAGCGGATGAGCGAAGCCCTGACCGAAATCTATGATCGACACGTCGCCGGTGCGGCATTGCGGGCCGATGCGGCGCAGCGTGCGATTCTGCCCCGGCTTGACGAATTGCGCGGCTGGCTTGAGGCTGGCAGCGGGCGGGAAAGCGCCGGGTTCTGGTCGGGACTGTTCGGCAAGACGCGCGCGGCGCCGGGGAACGCGCCGAAGGGGGTGTATCTGTGGGGCGGCGTCGGGCGCGGCAAGTCGATGATCATGGATCTGTTCTTTGCCGCCGTCGATATTCCCGACAAGCGGCGGGTGCATTTTCACGCCTTCATGCAAGAGGTGCACGCCGCCCTCAATGCCGAGCGCAAGAAGGGCAGCAGCGATGTGCTGCGTCCGGTCGGGCAGGCCATGGCGCAAGATCTGCGGCTGTTGGCCTTTGACGAGATGCAGGTCAGCGATATCGCCGATGCGGCCATCGTGGGCCGACTGTTCACGGTGCTGTTCGAGGAGGGGGTGGTGATTGTCACCACCTCGAACCGGCCGCCGCGCGATCTGTACAAGGACGGGTTGAACCGGCATCTGTTCCTGCCCTTCATCGGCCTGCTTGAAGAGAAGCTGGATATCATCGAGCTGGAGACGGAAACCGATTATCGCCGCCATCGTCTGGCCGGGGAGCAAGTGTATTTCAGCCCCGCCGATACCGCCGCGAAAGACCGGATCGACCGGATCTGGGCCGAGTTGACCGGGCAAGACAGCGCGCCGCTGACCTTGCGGGTGCAGGGGCGCGATGTGGTGTTGCCCGCGTTCCATAACGGCGTGGCGCGCGCGCAGTTCTGGGATCTGTGCGGCAAGGCGCTGGGCCCGGCCGATTACCTGGCCATCGCCAGGGCGGTGCGCGTGCTGGTGCTGGAAGATATCCCCTGCCTGTCGCGGAGCAATTTCAACGAGGCGAAACGGTTCGTGACACTGGTTGACGCGCTTTACGAGGGGCGCGTGCGGTTGATCGCATCCGCCGCCGATGTGCCCGAGCGGCTGTATCTGGAAGGCGAGGGCACGTTTGAATTCGCCCGTACCGCAAGCCGCCTGCATGAGATGCAAAGCGCGGGTTGGGGTGAGATGGACTAGGCGGCCGTTGATGCCCCTGCCCGGCGGGGCCGTGTGCTGGGGGGCCGGGACTGTGAGTATTTTTTTCGAGAGGATGGGGGGCGGAGTGGTTCCCCGATCCGGGCGTGAATTGGCGGGCGAGATCGGTGCTTGCGGGCGACCGCCACGGCGCCGCGCCGATTCCAGCATCCGCTGCCCTTCGGGCGTGAGCCCCTGAAACCGCGCGATCCCGCCAGACCAGTTGCACGCCCAACTGCCCCACCAACTGCCGGATCGCGCTTGACAGGCTGGGTTGCGCCACGCCGCAAGCAAGCGCGGCCCGCCCGAAATGGCGTTCATTGGCCAGGGCGATGAACAGTTCCAGTTTGTCGATCATCGGGGGCCCCCGCAGCCGGTCAGCGCGCAACCTTCACGTTGTGCTGCACCCCCAGCGCCGAGGCAAGCGCGGCAAGGCGCGCGGCGGCCACCTCTCCGTAAAGCCCCTCAGAGCGGCGTTGCAAGACAAGTTCCAGCACCTTGCGGCGCGGGAAAAAGCGCAGTTCGGCCACATCGCCGGGTGCGTTCGGCGACAGCATCGCGCCAAAACGCAGCGCCTTGCCCAGAACTTC
>JACIYW010000112.1 GCA_014359745.1 Paracoccaceae bacterium
GTGCCGATATTGGCCGGGGTCAACACCGTGCCATCGTGTTTCACCACCCGCGCACCGGCGGCAACACATTTCGCGGCCAGCGGGATATCACCCGTCACCACCACATCGCCGCGCCCGGCGCGTTCGGCGATCCACATATCCGCCACGTCCGGCCCATCGGGCACGATCACCGTTTCCACCAGCGGATTTCGCGACGGCCGGATGCCGCCGTTCGACACGACAAACATCCGCACCCTGTGCCGCGTCGCAACCCGCTCGGCCTCGGCCTTCACCGGGCAGGCGTCGGCGTCTATGTAAAGGCTGGTCACCCCAGCAACGCCGAGGCGTGAAAGTTGACGTGGTCTTCCATGAAGCTTGCGATGAAGAAATAGCTGTGGCCATAGCCCTTTTGCATCCGCAGGATGCCGGGTTGGCGGCGGTGGGCCATGGCTTCGGCCAGGGCTTCGGGTTTGAGCAGGTCAAGAAACTCATCCGACGTGCCCTGATCGATCAGCAGCGGCCCGTCAAAGCCGCGTTTGCGCATCATCAGCGTGGCGTCATGGGCTGCCCATTTGCCCTCGTCCGGGCCAAGATAGGCGCTGAACTGCTTGCGTCCCCAGTCCGATGCGGTGGGGTTGGCGATGGGGGCAAAGGCCGAGACGGACGCAAAGCGCCCCGGAAAGGCCATCGCCACCGTCAGCGCGCCATGCCCGCCCATGGAATGGCCCGTGATCGCCTGTCGCGCCTCATCCACCGGGAAGGCGTTGAACAGCACGCGCGGCAATTCTTCGGTTATGTAATCCCACATGCGGTAATGCGGCGCCCAGGGCGCCTGCGTGGCGTTCACATAAAACCCGGCGCCCTGCCCCAGATCAAAGGCCGGATCGTCGGCCACGCCGTCGCCGCGCGGCGATGTGTCGGGGAACACCAGCGCGATGCCCTGTTCGGCGGCCCAGCCCTGCGCGCCGGCCTTGACCATGGCGTTTTCATGGGTGCAGGCCAGGCCCGACAGATACCACAGCACCGGAACCGCGCCCAATTGCGCCTCTTCGGGCAGGAAAAGCCCGAAGGTCATGTCACAGCCGCAGGCGTCGGAGGCATGGGTATACACGCCCTGCACACCGCCGAAGGCCCGGTTTTCGGATATGGTTCTCATCACTCTCTCCTTTTCTGGGCCGCGTCAGATGCCGGAAATCAGGGCAATCACCAGCGACACCGTGACGATGCTTGCCGCCGTCGATACCAGGATCGCCGCCGATACGCGCTGCGGCGCCACACCGTAATGCTGTGCGAGGATATAGACATTGCCCGCCACCGGCAGCGACGCCGCCGCTATCATCACCCCGGCGGCAAAGGGGTCTACATCGAAGACCGCAAGTGCCGCCACCGCCACCGCCGCCGGATGCAGCACCAGCTTGCACAGTGACAGCCAGCCCGCCACCGCCAGCCGCTCTGCCGATTTCGACGCAAGCGAGGCGCCGATGGCAAACAACGCGCCGGGCGTGGCCGCCGACCCCAGCAACACCAGAAATTCCTGCGCCGGGGCAGGCACCGGCAGGCTGTAGGCTGACCAGATCAGCCCAAGCGCGATTGAAACGATCATCGGGTTGCGCAACAGCCCAATCCCGACATTTGCCAACAGCGCCCACGATCCCCGCCCCTGCCGCGAGATGGTGATCAGAATAGTGATCAGGCTGGAAAAGACGATCAGATCGATTGACAGCACCATCAGCACCGGCCCCGCCGCCGCCGCGCCCAGCAGCATCACCAGCATCGGCACGCCCAGAAAGCCGACGTTGCCGACAACGGCGCATTGCGCCTCTACCGCCGCTTCGTGCATCGGGCGGCCGCGCAGAAACGCCACTGCCGTGGCGATCAGATAGACAAGGACCGATGCGCAAAGATAGGCGAGCACGAACGGCAGGCTGATGATCTCTGTCAGCGACAGGGACGCGGCGAACTGGAAAAGCATCGCCGACAGGGCAAAGTAGAACACGAATTTCGTCAGGTAGGCCGTCGCTTCCTCGCTGAAAAACCGCGTGCGCCCGGCCCAGTAGCCCAGCGCGATAATGCCGAAGAACGGCAGGGTCTTGAGGAAGATCGGCAACATGTTCGCGCTTTAGCACGGGCTGAAACGGCTTGCCAGAGACCGCATGTCAGTGATCGCGCGTCAGCCGCCGCCGATCAGCGCGCCCGCCGCGAACACCAGCGCCCCGCCCAGCACCACCTGAAATGTGGCGCGCAGGAACGGGGTTTCCATGAAACGGTTCTGTATCCAGGCGATCGCCCAAAGTTCCACGAACACCACGGCAAAGGCAATGAAGGTCGCTGTCCAGAAATCCGGTATCAGATAGGGTAGCGCGTGGCCAAGCCCGCCAAGCGTGGTCATCACCCCCGCCGCCAACCCGCGCTTGAAGGGCGACCCGCGCCCCGAAAGTTCGCCATCATCCGATGCGGCCTCGGTAAACCCCATCGAGATGCCCGCCCCGACCGAGGCGGCAAGCCCGACCAGAAGCGTGGTGTGGGTGTTGTGCGTGGCAAAGGCCGTGGCAAAGATCGGCGCGAGGGTGGACACCGATCCATCCATCAACCCGGCCAATCCCGGCTGCACCCAAGTCAGCACGAACTGGCGGTGCGCTAGCTGATCTTCCTCATTGCGGGTATCTTCGGGCAGATGGGCGCGTTCCAACTGCCCGGCCCGCTTTGTGTGCCCGGCTTCGGCGGCGGCCAGATCGCCCAGCAGTTTTCGGGTGGCGGGATCCTGGCTGCGTTCGGCTGCTTTTTCATAGAACCGCTGCGCGTCCTGTTCCATCGCCTCGGCCTCGGCCCGGATGCGTTCGATCCCGAGGTTTTCGATCAGCCAGATCGGACGGCGCGCGTAATAGCCCGAAACGTGTTCGCGGCGGATCAGCGGGATCACCTTGCCAAAGCGGGCCTCGAACAGGTCGATGAGGCGGCGGCGGTGGATATCTTCTTCCTCGGCCATGCCATCGAAAACGGCGGCCGTGTCGGGATAGTCGGCGCGCAGGCGTTCGCCATAGCTGCGGTAGATGCGCGCGTCATCTTCTTCGGAAGAAATGGCAAGCGCCAGAACCTCTTTATCCGACAGGTCGGAAAATCGGCGGCGTTGGGCAAAACCGGGTATCATCGCGGAACCTTTTTCACTGCGCTTCTTGTCTGTCATGGGCCGGGCCGAAGCCCGTGACCGCCTTTGCGGGCGGCGTTGATCCGCTGCCCACACTTACCTTTCCCAAATCCCCCGACAAGCCCCAAAGCGGGCGGGTTGCGCGTCATATGCGCGCTTGCCCGGCCCCAACGGTCATCCCCCCGACAGCATTTCGTTGCGGCGGTTGGTTGCCTTGTGCCGAAGGGATGTTGCGGCCTCCCCCGCAAAACCCCTACAAGTTACATACTTTCTTAACCGCCGATGTCTGTTCGGTAGCATGTTGATGGGCCCTGGAGGAAACGCAAAAGAATGGCCGAAACACCGATGATGGCCCAGTATCTTGGGATAAAGGCCGAACATCCCGATGCGCTGCTGTTCTACCGGATGGGCGATTTCTATGAAATGTTCTTTGAGGATGCGGTAACGGCCAGCGCCGCGCTGGATATCGCGCTGACCAAGCGCGGCAAGCATGCCGATGCCGATATCCCGATGTGCGGCGTGCCGGTCTTTGCCGCCGAGGGCTATTTGCTGACTCTGATCCGCAAGGGGTTTCGCGTGGCCATCGCCGAGCAGATGGAAGACCCCGCCGAGGCGAAGAAGCGCGGCTATAAATCCGTGGTGCGCCGCGAGGTGGTGCGCCTTGTTACCCCCGGCACCCTGACCGAGGAAACCCTGCTGGAGGCACGGCGCCACAGCTACCTTGCCGCCTATGCCGAGGTGCGCGATACCGGCGCGCTGGCCTGGGCCGATATCTCTACCGGGGTGCTGCGGGTTACGCCCTGCCCCGCCAACCGGCTGGCGCCCGAACTGGCCCGCCTGACCCCGCGCGAGGTTCTGCTGGCCGAAGGCACCGAACCCGCCTGGCGCGACACGGTGGCCGAGGTGGGCGCCGCCCTGACGCCGCTGGCGCGCAGCAGTTTCGACAGCGCCAATGGCGAACAGCGGCTTTGCACGCTGTTCAACGTGGGGACGCTGGATGCGTTCGGGGCGTTTTCGCGGGCCGAGGTGTCGGCGCTGGGCGCGCTGGTGGATTATCTTGACCTGACCCAACGCGGCAAGCTGCCGCTTTTGCGCCCGCCGGTGCGCGAAAAAGCCGAAAGTTCGGTGCAGATAGACGCGGCCACCCGCCGTAGCCTGGAACTGACCAGGGGGATTGACGGCGGGCGCGACGGATCGCTGATAGCCGCGATTGACCGCACCATGACAGCGGCGGGCGCGCGCCTGCTGGAACAGCGCGTTTCAGCGCCTTCAAGAGAGATCGAAGAGATCACCGCCCGGCTGGATGCCGTTGATTTCATGCTGAAACAGGGCCGTTTGCGGGCCGATCTGCGCGCCGATCTGCGGCATGTGCCCGACCTTGACCGGGCCCTGTCGCGCCTTGCGCTGGACCGGGGCGGGCCGCGCGATCTGGCGGCGATCCGCAACGCGCTGGAACGGGCCGGGGCGATTGCGGCGCGGCTGACCGGCGATATTCCCGCACAATTGGCCACGGCGCGCGCCGCGCTGACCGGGCACGGATCGCTGCGCGATCTGCTGGAGCGGGCGCTGGTGGCAGAGCCGCCGGTGATGGTGCGCGATGGTGGGTTTGTGGCGGCGGGGTATGACGCCGATCTGGATCAGGCCCGCAGGTTGCGCGACGAAGGGCGCGGGGTGATCGCCGGGATGCAGGCGGATTATGCCCAAGAGGCGGGTGTGGCATCGCTCAAGATCAAGCACAACAATGTGCTGGGCTATTTCATTGAAACCACGGCGACCCATGCCGAAAAGATGCTGGCCCCGCCGTTGAATGCGCGGTTCATACACCGGCAGACCACGGCCAATCAGGTGCGTTTCACCACCCTGGAGCTGTCGGATCTGGAGGCGCGTATCCTGAACGCCGGCGGGCGGGCGATGGAGGTTGAGAAACGCATCTTTGAAAGCCTGGTGGCGGCGGTTCTGGAACAGGCCCGGCCCCTGTCCGAGGCGGCCGCCGCCCTGGCGGTGATCGATCTGGCGGCGGCTTCGGCCGACCTGTCGGCCGATCGCAATTGGTGCGCGCCACGGGTCGATAACAGCCGCGCTTTTGAAATCACGGCGGGGCGGCACCCGGTGGTGGAACAGGCGCTGCTGCGCGATGGCGTGCCGTTCGTGGCCAATGACTGCGCGTTGGACGACGGCGCGATATGGTTGCTGACCGGGCCGAACATGGCCGGGAAATCGACCTTCCTGCGCCAGAACGCCCTGATTGCACTGCTGGCACAGGCCGGGTTCCATGTCCCCGCGACCAAGGCGCGTATCGGGTTGATTTCACAGGTTTTCAGCCGGGTCGGCGCGTCGGATGATCTGGCGCGGGGGCGTTCGACATTCATGGTCGAGATGGTGGAAACCGCCGCGATTCTTAACCAGGCCGATGACCGGGCCTTGGTGATCCTTGATGAAATCGGGCGCGGGACGGCCACCTATGACGGGCTGTCGATTGCCTGGGCGGTGCTGGAACATCTGCACGATGTCAACCGCTGCCGGGGCATTTTCGCCACCCATTACCACGAGATGACGGCGCTGGCCGGCACGCTGGCGGGCGTGACCAACGCCACCGTGACGGTGCGCGAATGGCAGGGCGATGTGATCTTTCTGCACGAGGTGCGGCGCGGTGCGGCGGACCGATCCTATGGGGTGCAGGTGGCGCGGCTGGCCGGCCTTCCGCAGCCGGTGGTGGAGCGGGCGCGGACGGTGCTGGAGGCGCTGGAAAAGGGAGAGCGCGAGGGCGGCGCCGCGCGCAAGGCGCTGATTGATGACCTGCCGCTTTTTGCCGCCACACGGGCGGCACCCGCAGCAAAGACCCCGCCGGAAACGAACCCGGCGCTGACGCGGATTGAGGCGATAGAGCCTGACAGCCTGTCGCCGCGCGAGGCGCTGGCGCTGATTTATGAATTGAAGGCGCTGGCAGGTTCGGGGGCCGGATCGGGGAATGATGTGCCCCGAAAGTGACCGGGAAAACCCGGTCTGGCTTTGGTCGGGTTCCGGTCGGGCTTTGGGCCCGACCACCGTACGGTGCACGGTCCTGCGCGGTCAGGCCTTGGGGGGTGCCTTGGGGCTGGAAGAAACGCCCACCTGCGCCGGGCGCAACAGCCGGTCGTGCAGCATGAACCCTTCGGTCATCACCTGAATGATGCCGCCGCCGGGAATGTCGGGCACCGGGGCCTCGAACATGGCCTGGTGAATTTGCGGATCGAACGGATCGCCCGGTTCGGGGGCGATGCGTTTGATGCCGTGGCGCGCGAAGATGTTGAGCAGTTCGCGCATCGTCAGCTCGACACCTTCCAGAAGCGATGATGCCACGGCGCGCTGTTCGTCGGTGACCGAATCAAGGGCGCGTTTCAGGTTGTCATAGACCGGCAGGATATCGCGCGAGAATTTCGCGCCGCCGTAGCTTTCGGCCTCTCGCCGGTCGCGTTCGCCGCGCTTGCGGGCGTTTTCGGCATCGGCAAGCGCCCGCATGAAGCGGTCGCGCATGTCATCGCGTTCGGCGCGGGTCTGTTCCAGTTCGGCAAGCAGATCAAGCGCCGGATCGCTGGTTTCATCGTCAAAACCGGCGTCATCTTCGGCAAAGGTATTTGCCGTTGCGGTATTGTCAAATTCGTCTTTCTTCAAGTCACCCATAGTCTACCCCTTGCGCTGGTCCGAGATCAGCCGCCCGACCAGTTGCGCCGTATAGTCCACGATCGGCACGATCCGCCCATAGTTCAGCCGCGTCGGCCCTATGACCCCGATCGCCCCGATCACCTTTCGATCAGCGTTCATATATGGAGATACGACCAAAGAGGAACCCGTAAGTGAAAAAAGCTTGTTCTCTGAACCGATAAAAATGCGCACACCGTCGCCCTGTTCGGTCAGTTCCAGAAATTCCGAGATGTCGCGCTTGCGTTCCAGATCGTCGAAAAGGGTTCGGATACGTTCCAGATCGGCGGCCTCGGTGCTGCTGTCAAGCAGGTTGGCCCGGCCGCGCACGATCAGGCGTTCATGCGGTTCGCCTTCGTTTTCCCAGACGGCCAGACCGCTTTCGACCAGATCGCGGGCAAGCGCGTTGATTTCCTGACGGCGGCGGGAAATTTCGGTGCGCATGCGGTGCTGCAATTCGGTCAGGGTTGCGCCTTCGGCGAGAGAGTTCACGAAATTCGCCGCCTCGCGCATCGAGGAAGGTGTCTGGCCGGGCGGCGGCGCGAAGACACGGTTTTCCACATGGCCATCGGCGAACACCAGCACCACAAGCGCCCGGTCGGCGGCCAGGCTGACGAATTCGATATGGCGAATCGCCGCCTCGTGTTTCGGGGCAAGGACCAGGCTGGCGCCCATGGTGATGCCCGAAAGCGCCGAACCGACCCGGTCAAGCAGGGTGCCGACATCGCGTTCATTGCCGTTCAGGGTGGCATCGATGCGTTCGCGATCGGTTGCTGAAAGTTCGCCCACTTCGAGCATGCCATCGACGAACATCCGCAGGCCAAGCTGGGTTGGAAGCCGCCCGGCGGAAACATGCGGGCTGCCCAGAAGGCCGAGGAATTCGAGATCCTGCATGACATTGCGGATCGTCGCCGCCGAGACCTGTTCGGACATGGTGCGGGTCAGGGTGCGGGAACCGACGGGTTCGCCGGATTCAAGATAGCCTTCGACCACCCTGCGAAACACTTCGCGCGAGCGGGCGTTCATTTCTTCGAGAAGTCTGGCGCTTTCGTTCATGGTGCCTGTGTCCGTTGGGTCTGTGTCCGATGGGCCTGTGGTGCGTTGGGCCATTGGTGCGCGGGGTTGCATTGCGCGTGATCCGCCCTGTATCTGACGGCAGAACAGGAAAGGATTTCCCATGCGTCCCTCTGGCCGAGATTTAAACACGCTGCGCCCGATTTCAATCGAAACCGGCGTTACCAAACATGCCGAAGGGTCGTGCCTGATCCGTATGGGAGATACGCAGGTGCTGTGCACCGCGTCAATCGAAGACCGGCCGCCAAGCTTTTTGCGCAATACCGGCCTGGGCTGGGTGACGGCGGAATACGGGATGCTGCCCCGCGCCACCAACACCCGCAACCGGCGCGAGGCGGCAAGTGGCAAGCAGACCGGGCGGACGGTTGAGATTCAGCGGCTGATCGGGCGGGCGCTGCGGGCGGGCGTTGACCGGGTGGCGTTGGGGGAACGTCAGATCACCGTGGATTGCGATGTCTTGCAGGCCGATGGCGGCACCCGCTGCGCGGCGATCACCGGGGGGTGGGTTGCGCTGCGGCTGGCGGCGAACAGGCTGCTGAAGGCGGGGGTGATCACCTCTGATCCGATTGTCGATCATGTCGCCGCGGTAAGCTGTGGCATCTATGCCGGGCAGCCGGTGCTGGATCTGGACTATGCCGAGGACAGCGAGGCGGGGGCGGATGGCAATTTCATCCTGACCGGGCGGGGCCGCTTGATCGAGGTGCAGATGTCGGCCGAGGGGGCGACGTTTTCGCGCGATGAATTGGGCACGTTGCTGGACCTGGCCGCTGCGGGCGCGGCCGAAATCATCGAAGCGCAAAAGGCGGCGCTGTGACACGGCGGTTTTCGGGCGACACCTTGCTGGTGGCGACGCATAACCGGGGCAAGCTGGAAGAAATCGCGGCGCTGCTGGCGCCGTTCGGGATTTCCGTTGTCTCTGCCGCCGACAAGGGCCTGAGTGAGCCCGCCGAAACCGAGGACAGTTTCATCGGCAATGCCCGGATCAAGGCCCATGCCGCGGCGGGGGCGGCCAAGCTGCCCGCGCTGGCCGATGACAGCGGGCTGGCGGTGGAGGCGCTGAACGGGGCGCCGGGGGTTTACAGTGCCGATTGGGCGGAAACGCCGCAGGGGCGCGATTTTGATTTGGCGATGCGGCGCACATGGAATGCGCTGAACCGCGTGAACGCCCCGGAACCCCGGCGGGCGCAGTTTTGTTGCACGCTGGTTCTGGCCTGGCCCGATGGGCATGACGAGGTGTTCGAGGGGCGCGTGGATGGCCGGATCGTCTGGCCCCCGCGCGGATCACAGGGTCATGGGTATGACCCGATGTTCCTGCCCGATGGATATGAGCATACCTTTGGCGAGATGGATCGCTGGGAAAAGAACCGCATCAGTCACCGCGCGGTTGCTTTTGAAAAGCTGGTGACGGGGTGCTTTGCATAAGACGGTTTTCGGCGGGATCGCCGCGCGGTGCCGGGGTGTCGGCGTTCAGGGGGTAGGTTTGGAAGATTGGCGCATTGGCGGGTTTGGTCTTTATGTGCACTGGCCATTTTGCCAGGCGAAATGCCCCTATTGCGATTTCAATTCACATGTGGCGGCCACGGTCGATCAGGGCCGGTGGATGCGCGCCTATCTGGCCGAGATAGACAGGATCGGTGCCGAGGTTCCCGGCCGTATTCTGGATACGATCTTTTTCGGGGGCGGGACGCCGAGCCTGATGAAGCCCGAGGTGGTGGCGGCGATCATTGAGCGGGCCCGCGCGACCTGGCCGACGGCGAACGATCTGGAAGTGACGCTGGAGGCCAACCCGACATCGGTCGAGGCCGGGCGGTTTCGCGGTTATCGCGCGGCCGGGGTCAACCGGGTATCGATCGGGGTGCAGGCGTTTAACGATGTGGATTTGCAGCGTCTGGGGCGGATGCATTCGGTGGCCGAGGCGATGGGTGCGATTGACCTGGCGCGGGATGTGTTTGAGCGGGTAAGTTTCGACCTGATCTATGCGCGGCAGGATCAGTCGCTGGCCGATTGGCGGGCCGAATTGGGGCGGGCGCTGTTGGTCGCGGGCGATCATCTGTCGATGTATCAACTGACC
>JACIYW010000113.1 GCA_014359745.1 Paracoccaceae bacterium
CCCTTGGCGAAAATACTCTCCGGGGGTCCGGGGGTTGGAAAACCCCCGGCCCGGTCGACAATTGCGCGCAACGCAGGATTCGGGCTGGAAAGACCGGCAAACAGCAGCCATAGTAAAAGCGAACACAACGATATAATGATCGACCAAGAGACCAATAAAAAAGGCAAAAACATGGCCGCCGACAAACAGAACCTGCAAGATGCCTTCCTGAACCATGTGCGCAAAGCCAAGGTTCCGGTGACGATCTTTTTGATCAACGGGGTAAAATTGCAAGGGGTCATCACCTGGTTTGACAACTTTTGCGTGTTGTTGCGCCGCGACGGGCAGTCGCAGCTTGTGTACAAACACGCGATTTCCACGATCATGCCGGGGCAACCGATCAGCCTTTACGAGGCAGAAGACTGAGCGCGGAACCTTCCGACACCGCCGTCAAGGCGACGCGGGCGCTGGTTCTCCATCCCGAGATAACGTCTGACCGGGCGCGCCGCGATGCGGGGCCGGCGCTGCAAGAGGCTGTGGCGCTTGCCGCCGCCCTGCCGGGGCTGGAGGTGGCGGGGGCCGAGGTGGTGCGGCTGCAAAAGATCATTCCGGGGCGTCTGTTCGGGTCTGGCAAGATCGAGGAACTGGGTGCGCGGATCCGGGCCGACGGGATCGGCCTGGTGCTGATCGACGGGCCGGTGACGCCGGTGCAGCAGCGCAATCTGGAAAAGGCGTGGGATATCAAGCTGCTGGATCGCACCGGCCTGATCCTGGAGATTTTCGCCGACCGCGCCCGCACCCGTGAAGGTGTGTTGCAGGTGGAACTTGCGGCGCTGTCCTATCAGCGCACGCGGCTGGTGCGGGCCTGGACGCACCTTGAACGGCAGCGGGGTGGTCTGGGCTTTGTCGGCGGGCCGGGGGAGACGCAGATAGAGGCGGATCGGCGCGCCATCGACGAGGCGATGACCCGCATCAAACGCCAACTGGCCAAGGTGGTGAAAACCCGCGAATTGCACCGCGCGGCGCGGGCGAAAGTACCGTTTCCGATCATCGCCCTTGTCGGCTATACCAACGCCGGAAAATCCACGCTTTTCAACAGGATGACCGGGGCCGAGGTGCTGGCGAAAGACATGCTTTTCGCCACGCTTGACCCCACGATGCGGGGTATCAAACTTCCCTCGGGGCGGGGGGTGATTCTATCGGATACGGTGGGGTTCATATCGGACCTTCCGACGCAGTTGGTGGCGGCGTTTCGGGCCACTTTGGAGGAGGTGCTGGAGGCCGATCTGATCTTGCATGTGCGCGATATTTCGCACCAACAGACCGAAGAACAGGCCGCCGATGTGGCGACGATCCTGACCGGGCTGGGGGTGACGGCAGAGACGCCGCAGATCGAGGTGTGGAACAAGATCGATCTGCTGCCCGCCGACCTGCGCTTATCCACCGCCGCCATTGCCGCGCGAACCGAAAATGTCGTTGCGGTATCGGCACTTACCGGCGAAGGCGTGGCCGCGCTTTGCGACGCGGCAGAGGCGGCGCTGCGCGAGGAAACCACCGAGGAAACCCTGACCTTGCCCTTTTCCCAAGGGCGCCGCCGGGCCTGGCTGCATGATCAGGGGGTGGTGGTGGCCGAGCGTCAGACCGATGCGGGGTTCGAGATGTCGCTGCGTTGGACCGCCCGGCAGAAGGCCCGGTTCGCGGCGTTGGAAGCCTGAACCGGGCGTCTGTATTGCGTACATTTTCCGTACATATTGCGTACATACAACGTATGCACGGCGCGCGCCGCCCTGTCAGCCGACAAAGGCCTTTTCGACCACATATTCCTTGGGGTCCGAATTGGCGCCTTCGCGCAGGCCGAAGCCTTCCAGCACCGCTTTCATATCGCTGTTGAAGCCCAGCGAACCGCAGACCATGGCGCGGTCATGGGCCTGGTCCATCGGCGGCACAGCCAGATCGGCGAAGACCTTGCCAGAGGTCAGGTTGTCGGTGATCCGGCCCATCCTTGGGCTTTGCTCGCGGGTGGTGGTGGGATAGTAGCGCAGCTTGTCGCCGACGACTTCGCCGATCAGCGGATCGTCTTTCAGCCCCGCGATCAACTGCCGCCCGTATTCCAGTTCGGCGACATCGCGGCAGGTGTGCATCATGATCACTTCATCATAGCGTTCATAGGTGTCGGGATCGCGCATCAGCGAGGCGAAGGGCGCGATGCCGGTGCCCGTGGCCAGAAACCACAGCCGCTTGCCCGGCAGAAGCGCATCGAGCACCAGCGTGCCGACAGGTTTGGGGCGCAGGATGATCTGGTCGCCCGGCTGGATATGTTGCAGGCGCGAGGTCAGCGGGCCGTCGGGCACCTTGATCGAATAGAATTCCAGTTCCTCATCCCAACTGGGCGAGGCGATGGAATAGGCGCGCAGCAGCGGCTTGCCCCGTTCATCCAGAAGCCCGATCATCACGAATTCGCCCGACCGAAACCGCAGCGATTGCGGGCGCGTCACCCGGAAGGAAAACAACCGGTCGGTCCAGTGCCGCACGGCGGTGACGGTCTGCGCGTCGGGCAGGGTCTTTTGCACCGGCTTGGCGGCGTTTGCGTCGGTCTGGGTCACTGGTTTCAACTCTGTCATGCGATCCGGGGCCGGGTGGCCCCCCTTTGTCTAATGAGAAATGCGGGCCGGGGGAACCCCGGATCAGGCGCGCAGGCGTGACCGATGGTCCAGCTCCGTCCAGTTGGCGCGGAATTGCCATTGATCGGCGGGTTGGCGGGCGGCGAGATCGTCGGGAATTTCCACCTCGTCGAACCCGACGCGGCGGGCCATGGTGTATTGATCGGCAATAAGCGGGCCCCTGGCGCGCAGGCGCCCGGCAAAGCCCTGCCCACGCAGGCGCCGCGCGATGGTAAAGCCGCGCCCGTCGGTGAAGGCGGGGAAATCGATCACGATCAGGCGGATCCGATCAAGGTGCGGGTAAAGCGCCGCCGCATCGTCGGAGGCGGCAAGGCTGACCGCGACCGGCGCGGCCGCGTCCGGGGCCAGATCGGCCAGCGGGACAACCGGGCCTTGCCAGTCATCGGGGGCAAAGCCCTGGTCGGTGACGATCACGGTCATGCTGCATCTTCCTTTCGTATCGGGCCGCGCACCAGTTTGCCGTCGATGAAGTGGATGCCGCATTCTTCCTTGTCGAGGCCGCGCCAGCGGCCCGCGCGCGGGTCTTCGCCGGGTTTGACCGGGCTTGTGCAGGGCGCGCAGCCGATCGAGGGATAGCCCCTGGCCACCAGCGGGTGACGCGGCAGGCGGTTGTTGATCATGTAATCCTGCACATCCTCGCGCCCCCAATGGGCGAGCGGGTTGATTTTCAGCCGCAATTCGCCTTCGGGTTCGAAGAATTCCAGCGTGGCGCGGCTGCCGGCCTGAAACCGTTTGCGCCCGGTGATCCATGCATCAAAGCCAAGAAGGGCGCGTTCCAGCGGTTCGGTCTTGCGCAGGGCGCAGCAGGCGTCGGCGTCGGTCTGGTGCAGGGTGCCGTCGGGATCGGCGGCGGCGATATCCCCGTTTGCCGCGCGGATCACCTGGATATTCGAAAGTTCCAGCTTTTGCGCGACTTCGGTCTGATAGGCCAGCGTTTCGGGAAACAGCATTTCGGTGTCGATGAACAGCACCGGCGTGGTGCGATCCATCACCGAGATCATGTGCAACAGCACCACCGATTCCGCCCCAAAGGATGACACCAGCGCCACCTTGCCGACATCTTCGTCGCCCAGCGCATGTTCCAGCACCGCCACCGCCGCGTGATAGCGGTAGCGGGTGTTGAGCATCGCGGCCTTGCCTTTCAGGGTTGAGAACCCGCCATCATGCAGCACGGCTTGTCTCCTTGTCGGGATAGAGCGCGGCCTTGAACGGGGCCATGCCCAGGCGGCGATAGGTTTGCAGGAATGTCTCCTCCGGGCCTTCGCGCAGGTCGAGATAGGCAAAGACGATCCGTTCCACCGCGTCAACCACCTGATCATAGGCAAAGCCGGGGCCGGCGCGTTCGCCCACCACCATGTCTTCGGTGCCGTCGCCGCCCAGGGTGATCTGATAGTTTTCCACCCCGGCCCGATCGAGGCCAAGAATGCCGATATGGCCGACATGGTGATGCCCGCAGGCGTTGATGCAGCCCGATATCTTGATCTTCAGCGGGCCGATATCGTTTTCCAGCTTCAGTTCCTCGAACCGGAGCGCGATCTGTTGGGCGACGGGGATCGACCGCGCGGTGGCCAGCGCGCAGTAATCCATGCCGGGGCAGGCGATGATATCGGACACCAGCCCGACATTGGCGGTGGCAAGGCCCGCAGCCTTGAGGCCCGCGTGCACGGCGGGCAGATCGCCCTTGTGGACATGCGGCAGCACGATGTTCTGTTCATGGGTGAAGCGGAGATCGTCATGGCCGTAAGCCACCGCCAGATCGGCCACGGCGCGCATCTGGCCGGAGGTGATATCGCCCGGCGTTTCGCCCGGTTTTTTCAGCGAGATGGTGACGCTGGCATATTCGGGGTTCTTGTGGGCGGCGAGGTTGGTTTCGGCCCAGGAGCGATAGACGGGATCGGCCAGCGCCGCGTCATGCGCGTTGGTGGGGGCGGTCTTCCACGCGGGGGCCGCGAAGGCCTGGGATATCTCGGCCAGGAGCGCGTGGTCGCGCCCGTCGAACTGCGGCCTGATCTCGGCGTAGCGGGTTTCGACAAATTCGCGGAATTTATCGAGGCCGTTCTCGAACACGGTGATTTTCACGCGCGCCTTGTATTTGTTGTCGCGGCGGCCGAAGGAATTATAGGCCGACAGGATCGCCTCGACATAGGGCAGAAGATCGGCTTCGGGCAGGAAATCGCGCAGAAGCTGCCCGACCATCGGGGTGCGGCCAAGGCCGCCGCCGACCCAGACCTCGAAACCGCGCGTGCCGTCGCGGTCGATCAGGCGCAACCCGATATCGTGGCTGCGCATCGCGGCGCGGTCGGCCTGTGATGCGATGACGGCGATCTTGAACTTGCGCGGCAGGAAGGCGAATTCGGGGTGGTCGGTGGACCATTGGCGCAGAAGTTCGGCATAGGGGCGGGGATCGGCCAGCTCATCAGGGGCGGCGCCGGCGAACTGATCCGAGGTCACGTTGCGCACGCAATTGCCCGAGGTCTGGATGGCGTGCATTTCCACATCGGCCAGCGCCGAGAGGATCGCGGGCACATCGGGCAGTTTGGGCCAGTTGAGCTGCATGTTGGTGCGGGTGGTGACATGGCCATAGCCCTTGTCCCAGCGGTCGGCGATCATCGCCAACTGCCGCAGTTTGGCGGCGTTGAGGGTGCCGTAAGGCACGGCGATGCGCAGCATATAGGCGTGGAGTTGCAGATAGAGCCCGTTCATCAGGCGCAGCGGGCGGAATTCATCCTCGGTCAATGACCCGTCGATGCGGCGGGCGACCTGCTGGCTGAACTGTTCAACCCTTTGGCGCACGAAAGCTTCGTTGAAATCATCGTAGCGGTACATGGCGGTCTCTCTGACTGTTCCGGGGCGGAACCCTGGGGAATGGCTGTGGCGCGGGCGGTTCAGGCGCTGTCGGCCTGTTTGCCGTGAAAGAGGTTCGAGGGGCCGCGGGCGCGAAACGCCTCGCGGAAGTGCACGGGTTCGGGGCCCTGCGTGCCGACCTTTACATCGGCGAGATAGACGCCGACCACCTCTGCCTGGCGGGCGGTGCCATCCAGCAGGCGGATGGTGGCGTGGGCCTCGTCCTCGATCACTTCGGCGTCGGAAAGGTTGGGCGACCAGTCGTCATTGGCGGTGAGATAGACCACGTCGCCTTTCAGCAGCGCGTTGGCGGTGACGACCTTGGGGGGGAAGGGCTTGCTCATGACTGCGCCTCTTGCAGAAGGGAAAGGGAATGGGCCGCCCGGCGCGGGCTGATGCCGTAAAGCAGGATGGCGGGGCCGGCCAGACCGGCCACGGTGGCGGGCAGGGCGGCAAGGGTGGTGGCGTGGATCGCCTGATCGGGGCGCGAGGCGTTTTCAACCACCGTCACCGGCACATCGCCCGGCGCGCCGTGCATCATCAGACGCCCCTGGATGAAGCGCGCGCTGCGCTTGGCCATGTAGATGGCGGCGACAGCACCGGGGGCGGCAAGGCCGCGCCAGTCCTGTTCGGCGAAACCGGCCATGTCGTGGCCGGTGAGGATGCGCAGCGCCGCGTTGCGGCCGCGTTGCGTCAGCCCCTGACCGATGGCGGCGGCCGCGGCCGAGGCCGAGGTGATGCCGGGCACGATGGTGAAGGGGATATCGGCGGCCTCGAGCGCCGCGACCTCGTCTTCCAGCCGGCCGAAGATGCCGGGATCGCCGGATTTGAGCCGCACCACAAGCGCGCCGCTGCGGGCGTGATCCACAAGAAGCTGGTTGATGCGCGATTGCGGCACCGAGGGGCCGAAGCCTTCCTTGCCGACCGCGATCAGGCGCGCCTGCGCCCCGGCAAGCGCCAGAACCGCCGCCGAGATCAGCCGGTCATGCAAGATCACATCCGCCGTTTGCAGCGCGCGCAATGCCCGCAGCGTCAGCAGATCCGGATCGCCCGGCCCGGCCCCGACCAGAAGCACCGGCCGCAAGATCGCCCCCACGCCCTGTTGCAGGGCGCGGGCGGTATCGGGGGCAGCGTTTTCGCCTTGATCGGTCACGGGGGGAATCCTTGATGGTTTGCGCCCCCTATATAGGAAATTATCCCGTATCTTGCCTATATATTCTTGCCAAAAAGAACAAACGTACCTATCCCGGCAAGTGCGGGAACCAGCGTTCCAAAATAAGGGGGAATGGCGAATGACTGTCCGGATCGACGAGATGGATCGGAAAATCATGGCCGAATTGCAACGCGATGCGGGGCGGTCGCTGGATGAAATATCGCGCATTGTCGGGTCTTCGAAGACGCCGGTGTGGAACCGGATCCGCAAATTGCGCGAGGCGGGGGTGATCGGGCCGCAGACGGTGATCCTTGATCCCGAGGCGCTGGGGCTGGAAGCCTGTTTCTTCGTGCTGATCCGCACATCGGAACATGAGGCCGAATGGCAGCGAAAGTTTCTGCACACCCTGCGCTCGCGCCCCGAAGTGCTGGAGGCGCACCGGCTGGCGGGCGATATCGATTATATCCTGAAAGTGCGGGTGGCCAATGCGCGGGCCTATGACGCCTTCTATCAGGTGCTGATATCCGAGGTGCGGATTTTCAACGTCACCGCGCTTTTGTCGATGGAAGAGATCAAATACACGACCCAACTGCCGGTGCTTATGCCACCCGGAGCGACGGCGACCGGGGGGGAGTGAGTATTTTTTCCAAGATGAAGCGGAAAGGTGCGTATTTTCGCCAAGATGAAGCGGGGCTTGCGGTTATCTTGCCCGGCGCGGTGTCGCGCGGTGTCGGCGCGGTGTCGGCGCGTTTTCAGCGCGTCGGATTGGTTTTCCTGACCGGCGCGCGCGTGGCGGGGGCGGGATTTGAGTATTTGGATCGAGAGGATGGGAAAGAGTGTTTTCTTGTGCGCTCAGGCTGCGGGCCTGATTGGTGCCGCACGCGCCAAACCGGGGCGTCGGGCGCTGACCGGGCGGGGCGGGAGCCACCGGGCGGGGGGGCAGGATGGCGCGGCGATGCGGCGGGTGTTGAGGCGGGTGTTGAGGCGGGTGTCGGCATTCTGGCCCCCGCTTGATCGGAATTCCGGTCGGGGCGGGGGCGGTGCGGCCCGGCGGGCAGGATCAGATCGCGGCCCAGTCGGTGAAGGGGCGCGGCTGGCGCCTGGGGTTGTGGGGCAGAGGGCAGACCCGGTCAGAGCGGAACAGGCTGCTGGGCCAGTTCTGGGTGCCGTAGACCGCTTCTTCGCCGTCGGGCGTGTCGGCCTGGGGGGTGGGGTGATTGTCTTTCTGTGCCACGTTCATTCTCCATGCGGTCGGGGGGCCGCGATTCCTGTTTGTCCCGTGCGGGCCAATGGCCCTCTTTGCACGGGCATGCAACAGAAATGGGAGGAAATCCGGGCAAAACCAGTACGTTCCCGAGAAGTTGAGCGGATGTGAGCCGAGGCACCTACTGGATGTGAAGCGCGCTGGCGGGCCGGTGGCAGGGTGCGGAACGGACCGGTTGCATCGACAAAAGCAGGTGCAGGCCGTCATTCCCGTCGATCAGATCGGCCAGGGTGACCTTTTCAAGGGATGTATAGAAGGCCTCGAGCGCGGCCTTCAGCGCGGTTTGCAGGCGGCAGTTGCCAATCAGCGGGCAGGTGTTTGTTTCGGGATCGAAACATTCGGCGAAGGGCACCGGGGTTTCAAAGACGCGCGCCACCTCTCCCACCCGGATCTGTTCGGGGGGGCGGCCAAGGCGCAGCCCGCCGTTGCGCCCGCGCACCGTATCGACATAGCCCAGTTGCGCGAGGGTGTTGATCACCTGCGCGAGGTGGTTTTCCGAGGCGTTGCACTGTTCGGCCACCTCATGCTTGCGCACGGTGCGGCCCTGGTTGACGGCGCAAAACATCAAGGTGCGCATGGCCAGATTGGTTCGCATGGTCAGCCGCATCTTTTCCCCCTTTATCCGGTTAATCCTGCCTTGCGAATACAGGATTGTTCCGGATGTCGCCTTGATATGGATCATGTCCGGGGCCGGGGGGGGGCGGGGGAGGGTCAGCGCGCGGCGGTGACCGGGCCGGTGACACCATCCCAGGCGCCGGCGCGCAGGGCATGGCCCAGCACCCGGTCGGGGTTGGTGGGCGGCGGCATCACCACCCCGTCAAGGCGGCGAAAGCCGAAGCGCCGGTAATAGGGCGCGTCGCCCACCAGCATCACCCGTTCCCAGCCCGCTTCGCGCGCCAGCACCAGGGTTTCATGGATGAGATAGCCGCCCAGCCCTTCGCCCTGCCGGGTGGGATGCACCGCGACGGGGCCAAGCAGCAGCGCGGGCTTGCCGCCGACGCGCACCGGCCAATAGCGGATGGCGGCGGCAAGGATGCCGTCGGCATCGCGCAACACAAGGCAGAGCGCGGCGACCTTGGGCACGCCATCGCGCAGCCGGTAGGACGACAGCGCCTCGCGCCCCGGCGCAAAGCAGAGGTCATAGAGGGCCTCGACCTCCCACCAGTCTGCCTCGGTCTCTTCCGACAGGTGGAACATCTGTTGCCCTTGCCCTCGCTTTCGGCCGCTTTCGCGCTGGAACCGGGCCTAGCATGGGGGTAAGCCGGGGGCAAACGGATCGAGAGGTGCCATGTTCTATCGCCCCGAAGACGGCCACGGCCTGCCCCACAACCCGTTCAACGCGGTGATCACGCCGCGCCCGATCGGCTGGATTTCCACGCGCGGCGCGGATGGGCGCGACAATCTGGCGCCCTATTCGTTTTTCAACGGCGTCGCCTATACGCCGCCGCAGGTGATGTTTGCCTCGACCTCTGGCAAGGCGGACCGGGCGCGGGGCAAGGACAGTTTTTCCAATATCGAGGCAACCGGGGTGTTTTGCGTCAACATCGTCGAATCGGCGGCGCGCGATGCGATGAACGCCACCTCGGGCGGGTATGGGCGCGAGGTGGATGAATTCAGCCATGCCGGGATCGAACGCGCGCCGTGTGAGACCATCGCCTGTTCGCGGGTGGCGGCGGCGCCGGCGGCGCTGGAATGTCGGCTCAACCGGATCGTGCCGCTGTTGGGCGAGAACAATTTTCTGGTGCTGGGCGAGGTGACCGGCGTGCATCTGCGCGATGACTGCCTGCGCGACGGCATTTTCGACGTGACCCGGTTTCAGCCGCTGGCGCGGTTGGGGTATCGGGATTATACGGTGGTGGACAATGTGTTTTCGCTGAACCGCCCCGGCCAGAGCTAGG
>JACIYW010000114.1 GCA_014359745.1 Paracoccaceae bacterium
CCTCGACAAGATCACCGCCAAACAGGCCGAGGCGGGCAATCTGGTGGCCCGTGTCGAACGGTTGGCGGGGCACGCCCGCCCGCATGGCGTGGCGCTGGCCGGTCACGATGACGAGGGCGCCGACCGCGTGGCTTTCATGACGCGCGTGGGCGCCACGATCAGCGAGTTTCCCCTCGACCTGGACACCGCGCGGGCAGGCCGTGCCGCAGGGCTTGTCACGCTCTTTGGCGCGCCCAACGTGCTGCGCGGGCGCAGCCAGTCGGGCGCGCTGTCGGCGCGGGATGCGATTGCGGCGGGTGTCGCCGGAGCGCTCTGTTCCGATTACGCGCCGCAGGCGATGCTACCGGCGCTTTTTGTGCTGACAGACGAGATGGGGCTTGACTGGTCACAGGCGCTTGACCTGCTGGCAGGGGCGCCGGCCCGCGCGGCGGGTCTTTCCGACCGGGGCGTGATCGCGCCCGGCAAACGCGCTGATCTGATCCGGGTTCGGGATACGGGGGTTGCATTGTCGGTGACCGCGACATGGGTTGCGGGGCGGCAGGTCTATGCCTTTGGCGTGTCATGACGGGGCGGCTGTTCCTTGTCGTGGGGCCGTCGGGCGCGGGCAAGGACACCGTGATCGCGGGCACGATGGATCGGCTATCGCCAGAGGATGACGTGATCCTTGCCCGCCGCATCATCACCCGCCCCCTGCATGCCGACGGGGCCGAGCGGCATATTCCCGTCACGCCCGCCGCCTTTGCCCGGCTACGCAAGGTGGGGGCCTTTGCGCTGGACTGGGACAGCCACGGGCTGAGTTATGGCATTGGGGCAGAGGTGCGGCTCTGGCTTGACGCGGGCATGACGGTGATCGCCAACGGCTCTCGCGCGGCGCTTCCTGCCGCGCGGGTGGCTTTTGGGCCGGTGCTGGTCGCCACCGAAATCACCGCCCGGCCTGAAACGCTGGCCGCGCGCCTGGCGGCAAGGGGGCGGGAGAGCGCGCCGGACATCGCCGCGCGCCTGTCCCGCACCGCAAGCCTGCCGCCCGTGCCGGTCGATCTGACCATCCCCAACGACGGCGCGCCCGAAGAGGCCGCCGCGGCGCTTTCCGCCGCGATCCGTCGCGGGGCAAGAACACGCGCCTGACCTTCCCTGGCACCGGCGGCGTCTGGGCTGGCCCCGTTCATGGCTGCACCTGCGCGGCGGGCAATGCGTTCTGTATCGGAACGGTCACGGTGATGCCGGTCGCCCTGATCCATTCCCGCCCGACGCTGGGCCGCTGGACCTTGTTCTCGCGCAGAAACCCCACCATTGCGTCGAGCATCTTCGCCGCCTCCTGATCCGGGCTGTCGCGCTGCCCGATTGCACCCGCCCCGCCGCCGGGGTAGGACGGCGCAAACCGGGGTGCGGCGGATGACAGTCAAGGTTTTGATCAACGGGTTCGGGCGGATCGGGCGCACGGTGCTGCGCGCCTGGCTGCGTGGCGATTGGCCCAAGGTCGAGGTGGTGGCGATCAACGATATCACCGATGCGCAGACCTGCGCCTATCTTTTTGAATATGACAGCGTTTTCGGCGTCTATCCCGGTCAGGTGGCGCTGGAAGAGGGCGCGCTGATTGTGGATGGGCGGCGGATCGCCCTGTCACATGCGCCCGATCTTTCGGTGCTGGATCTGTCGCCGGTCGATCTGGTGATGGAATGCACCGGGCGGGCCGATACGGTCGAGGTGTCGGGCCGGGGGCTTGCGGCCGGGGCGGGGCGGGTTCTGATATCGGGGCCGTCGGCGGCGGCAGAGATGACAGTGGTTCTGGGCGCCAACGACCATTTGCTGACGCCCGATTACCGGGTGATTTCCAACGCCTCGTGCACCACCAACGCGCTGGCACCTCTGGTGCGGCTGATCCACCGGGAATTCGGGGTGGCGACCGGCTATATGACCACGGTGCATTGCTATACCGGCAGCCAGCCATCGGTGGATGCGCCGCGCGGCGATCCGGCGCGGTCGCGCGCGGCGGCGCTTTCGATGGTGCCGACGACCACCTCGGCGTCGCGGCTTCTGGATCAGGTCTTGCCCGACCTGGCCGGCCGGATCGAGGGGTCGGCGGTGCGGGTGCCGGTGGCCTCGGTTTCGGCGGTGGATCTGGCGGTGATGACCGAACGGCGCTGCACCGTGGATGCGGTGAACGCGGCGATCAAGGGGGCGGGCGGGGTGATCGGCTGGACGGACCGCCCGCTTGTGTCATCCGACCTGCGGGCCCGGCCCGAAAGCATCGTCATGGCGCTGCCCGAAACGGCGGTAACGCAGGGCGGCATGCTGCGGGTTTTCGGCTGGTACGATAACGAATGGGGCTTTTCGTGCCGGATGCTGGATATGGCGGTGCACTGGGCGGGGTGACGCGCCGCATCGCCGCACAGTGACTGTGTGCGCACGCATGGCCACCTGGCGCCGACGTGGCTTCCATTTTTCGCGGGCGAGGTTAGATGTGGGGGATGGTCAGCGGGTTGATCCCGCACCTGCCGAAATACAAAAGGAAAGCTGATGAGCACTGAGAAACTGTTCACCCCGATCAGGGTCGGCGCGCTGGATCTTGCCAACCGGGTGGTGATGGCCCCCCTTACCCGCAACCGCGCCCGCCCCGAGGATGACGCGCCCCACGATCTGCATGTCACCTATTATGGCCAGCGCGCCGGTGCGGGCCTGATCATCACCGAAGCCAGCCAGATCTCGCCCGAGGGCAAGGGCTACGCCTGGACGCCGGGCATCTACAGCGACGCGCAAATCGCCGGCTGGAAAAAGGTGACCGATGCGGTCCACGCCAAGGGCGGCAAGATCGTGATCCAGCTTTGGCATGTGGGGCGGATATCGCATACCAGCCTGCAACCGGGTGGCCAGGCCCCCGTCGCACCATCGGCCATCGCCGCCGAAAGCAAGACCTTCGACGGCACGCAGTTTCTGCCCACCTCCACCCCGCGCGCGCTGGATATTTCCGAAATGCCGCGCCTGGTCGATGATTTCCGCAAGGCAACCCTGAACGCCCGCGCCGCCGGGTTTGACGGGGTCGAGATCCACGCCGCCAACGGCTATCTGCTGGATCAATTCCTGCGCGACGGCGCGAACCATCGCACCGATGCCTATGGCGGGTCGGTGGAAAACCGCACCCGGCTGCTTGTCGAGGTGATCGAGGGCGTGGTGGGCGCCTGGGATGCAGGCCACGTCGGCATTCGCCTGTCGCCGTTTTCCAACGCCAACGGCGTGACCGACAGCGACCCGCAGACGTTGTTTTCGCATGTGGTCGACCGGATCAACCGCTTTGGCCTGGCCTATCTGCACATGATAGAGGGCCAGACCGGCGGGTCGCGCGATCTGGCCGAAGGGCAGTCGATCGCCGCCCTGCGCGCGAAATTCGATGGCGTCTACATGGCCAACAACGGCTATGACCGGCAGATGGCGATTGATGCGGTGGCTTCTGGGCGCGCCGATCTGGTGGCCTTTGGCCGCCCCTTTATCGCCAACCCCGATCTGGTCGCGCGCTTGCAGGCCGGTGCGGCGCTGAACCCGCTCGATACCGACACGCTTTATGGCGGCGGGGCCAGGGGCTATACCGATTATCCGGCGATGGGGGCGACTTCCGCCTGATCAGGGCATATGGCATCTGGCGGCGATCGCGACTATACCGCCGCCAGATCCAACCGAAAGGCCCCGCCCCATGCCCACATGGTCCGCCCTGACCACCCTTCCCGGAAAGGCCCCCGCCGAGGCGCTTGCCGAAGCCATGGAGGCGATGGACCCGGCCCCCGAAGGTGTCGGCGTTTTCGAGATCGAGGACGGATCGGGCCTGTGGGAAGTGGGCGCCTATTTCACCGCCCCCCCCGATGGCGTGGCGCTGGCAATCCTTGAGGCGGCATTCGGCGCGCAGCCCTTCGCGGTGTCGGAACTGCCGGAAATCGACTGGGTCGCCAAGGTGCGCCGCGATCTGTCGCCGATCGTGGCGGGGCGGTTTTTCCTTTATGGCAGCCATGATGCCGACAAGGTGCCCGCCGGGGCGATCTCGCTGCTGATCGAGGCGGCGATGGCCTTTGGCACCGGCCACCACGGCACCACCAAGGGCTGCCTGCTGGCGCTTGACCGGCTGGCAGATGCCGGGGTGCGCGCGCAGAACGTGGCCGATATCGGCTGCGGCACCGCGGTTCTGGCGATGGCGGCGGCAAAGCTGTGGGGGCTGCCGGTGCTGGCCTCGGATATCGATGCCGTGGCGGTTGATGTGGCCAAGGCGAACGTGCTTGCCAACGATCTGGCGGGCCGCGTGACCTGCGTTGAGGCGGCGGGCTTCGATCACCCGGCGCTCGCGGCCGCCGCGCCCTTTGACCTGGTTTTTGCCAATATCCTGATGGGTCCGCTGCTGGATCTGGCCCCCGCGATGGCCGCGCATCTGGCGCCGGGGGGGCGGGCGATCCTGTCGGGCCTGCTGACCGAACAGGCCGACCGGGTGATTACCGCCTATGCCGCCGAAGGCCTGCGGCTTGAGGATCGGGGCGATATCGACGTCTGGTCGACGCTGGTTCTGCGCAAGGCCGCCTGATTTGCCATAATAGTGCCACATTCATGCCTCATTAAGACCACGCGGTGGGGGCCGATGATCGGGGGTTTGGTCGTGGCCGATGCAAATCTTGACGATTTCTATCGTCGCGTTGACCGTATTCAAAAGACAAATCGCGCTGGCGGCGGGTTTGAGGCCGCGCAGGCGATCGGCAGATCCCATTACACCCGGCGGCGCAGGCGTCGCCTTCCGGTTTTCGGGCCGGTGATGATCGTGGTGATGGTGTTTGTCGGGCTGAAGGGCGTCATTCACGCCCAGATCGGCGCTGCAACCTATGATCAGCGGGTGGCGGCGCTGCAAACCGGCACGGCGGGCGAACGGGTCGGGGCCTATGTGCTGCGCGCCGATGGGCCGACGCGATTCATCTCGCGCCACGTTCTGGAATTGATCGCGGGACGATAGGGCTGGGCTTTGTCCGCCGCGTATTGATAAGGCCGCACCCGTTGCCAGGTGCGGCCCTTATGCGTCGTGAGTGGTGTGGTCTGTGTCGTGCCTGCTGGCGAGGTATTCAGCCGTGCTGCCCCATCGCGACCCGTTCCACATCGGCGCGGGTCAGGCCGATATCCGCAAGGTCGCGATCGCTGAGCGCGTTCAGCGCGCGGCGCGTCCTGCGGGTATCGTTCCAGCCCACCATGCGCTCGCGGATCGAGGCGAAGACCTGAACAAAACCATATGTGGTGATCGCGCCAAAGGGCGCCGGGCGGGTCGTATCGAAGGCGGCCATCGGGGAAATCCTTTTCAAAAAGCCGTAGATTTGGGCATGCTGCCCACACGATGCCAGATAGTGGGGCGACCAGGACATAGCAAGCGGGTGAAATTGCATGCCCGACCTGTAGAAACTGCATGACTGTGGGGCTGTGTGCGGGGAAAGGCGCTGATGCGGATCAAGGGCGTCCAGCCGTCATGCAAGGCACCGATGTTGGGCCACAGAATGGGTGGAAGGCTGCGTTGGGGCGGACGGGATGGGTGTGGCTAACTCGCTAACAGCTTTTTAGAACCCCGAAATACAGTAGCGTTCGTCGCTTCAAAGAGCGGCAGGTTGCGTTCCCAGCTTGACGAAACACCCTCCACGGCTTCTTCCAACGCTCTTTCCAACTCGATTATTCGAGTATCAGCCTTGTCGAGTATGGCCATCATTGCCTTCAACGCAGCCATCATGAATTTTCTTTCTTTAGCAGCGCGCTCAATAGATACGCCAGGGGGCGGAAGCTCAAGCCCCTGCGCGGCCTTCATCTCGATCCACTCGGCCATTGCCTGCTGAGTGTTCTTGAGAGCCTCTTCACGCGTCTCACCGTCCGAGATACAGCCTTGAAGGTCGGGTACAAACCCAACGAACCCGCCGCCGTCCTCTTCGGAGAGGGGAAGAATGACAATAACATAATCAATCATTATCGATCTCCTCTTGCGCCTCTGCATGTGCTGATACATAGCTTACCAGCTTCTTTATGTATATTGCTTTAATTGGGCGGTTTGATGGAATCGTCAATATGCCTTCGAGATGAGGGCTGTTAACCTTCCAGTGTGATCCGCCCCCGTTTGGTGGGGCGCACACTATACCAAAATACAAACAAACGCTCTGAATGTCTTCAATTTTCCAATCATTGCGGGGGTTTGCCCCCATTCTTTCCAGTATCTTTGCCGCTTTCGCCACACACCTTCCCCCTCGAAGTAGAGCCTAGTGTGGCAAAAAGCATCAAGACGTCAAGCAGCCCCCTGCCAATACCCTTCCTGTTCCGGCTGAACGGTGCGCCTAACGCTTTCGACGCGAGACGGTGGGTGATCTCGCCGTTGTCGATGCGGTGGTTGCCCTCACGCTAGGCGGTGTAGTTCGGGTATTGACAGGTTAGGAACACCAAACAACTTCGCGCCAGACTTGGTGCGTTTGCGACACAAGGCCGGAAAGGCGCTGGCGGATGTTCTCTTTTCGTGCTAGTTGACCCTGATCTGGGATCATCGCGGAAGGGGGCAGGATGCGGGTGTTGGGGATCGATCCGGGCCTGCGCAATCTGGGCTGGGGGGTGATCGATGCCGAAGGGTCGCATCTGCGCCATGTGGCGAACGGCATCTGTCATTCGGCGGGCGATGATCTGGCGCTGCGCCTGCTCAGCCTGCACCGGCAATTGACCGCAGTGCTGCGCGACCATGCGCCCGATGCGGCGGCGGTGGAACAGACATTCGTCAACAAGGATGCGGTGGCCACGCTGAAGCTGGGGCAGGCGCGCGGGATCGCGCTGCTGGTGCCCGCGCAGGCGGGGCTTCTGGTTGGGGAATATGCGCCGAACGCGGTGAAAAAGGCGGTGGTCGGTGTGGGCCATGCCGACAAGGTGCAGGTGCAGCACATGGTGCGGCTGCAACTGCCCGGCGTGGTGATCGCGGGTGCCGATGCCGCCGATGCGCTGGCGATCGCGATTTGCCATGCGCATCATCTGCAATCGGCCGGGCGGTTGGCTGCGGCGGTGGCGCGCGGGGCGCGGCAGTGAACGCGGGGCTTGTGGCGCGGGTGGAAGCCTCCGGCGGGAGTATTTGTATCGAGAGGATGGGGTCATGATCGGCAAGATCGCCGGGCGGGTGGATTACCGGGGCAGCGATCATGTGCTGATCGATGTGCGCGGGGTGGGCTATATCGTGCATGTGTCGGACCGGACGCTGGCGATGCTGCCTGGACCGGGGGGGATGGCGGCGCTTTATACCGATCTGGTGGTGCGCGAGGATCTGTTGCAGCTTTACGGCTTTCCGACGCTTTTGGAAAAGGAATGGCATCGGTTGCTGACCACGGTGCAGGGGGTGGGGGCCAAGGCCTCGCTGGCCATCCTCGGGGTGCTGGGCCCCGAAGGGGTTGGCCGGGCGATTGCGCTGGGCGACTGGAACACGGTCAAGGCGGCGCCGGGGGTGGGGCCGAAGCTGGCGCAGCGGGTGGTCAATGAATTGAAGGGCAAGGCGCCCGCGGTGATGGCCCTGGGTGGGCTGGCGGATCCGGGCGCGGTGACGCAAGAGGCGGCCGGGCACACCGTGCCCCACCCCGTGGTGAGTGGTGCGGCGGGTGGTTTTTCGGGTGGTTCGGCTGCGGCGACATCCGAGGCGCTTTCGGCGCTTGCCAATCTGGGCTATGCGCCCGGCGATGCGGCGGCGGCGGTGGCCGGGGCGTTGGGGGCGGCGGAAAGGGGAGCGGGGGAAAGCGGTTTGGACACAGGCGATCTGATCCGCGCGGCGCTGCGGCTTCTGGCGCCCAAGGCTTGAGGCGGGCGGCGCGGCGGCCCATATCCGCGTTGCATGATCTTGGAGGGTGCTATGGGATATGTGCGCACGGGCGTACTGATGGCCGCGATGACGGCACTGGTGATGGGGCTTGGCCTGCTGCTGGGCGGGCAGGGCGGGCTGATCATCGCGCTGGTGCTGGCGGGGGGCATGAACCTTTATGCGCTGTGGAATTCCGACAAGGCGGTCTTGCGACAGCAAGGCGCGCGGCCGGTGGATGCGGCGGAGGCGCCCGGCCTTGTTGGCCTGGTGCGCGATCTGGCCGGTCGGGCCGGGGTGCCGATGCCCAAGGTCTATGTGATCGACACGGCCCAGCCCAACGCCTTTGCCACCGGGCGCAATCCCGATAATGCGGCGGTGGCGGTGACCGCGGGCCTGATGCGCAGCCTGACGCGCGACGAGCTGGCCGGGGTGATCGCGCATGAGCTGGCGCATATCAGGAACCGCGACACGCTGTTGATGACCGTCACCGCGACCTTCGCCGGGGCGATTTCCATGCTGGCCAATTTCGCGCTGTTCTTTGGCGGGCGGCGCGACAATCCCTTGGGGCTTATCGGGACATTGGCGATGATGATCCTCGCGCCCCTTGCCGCGGCGCTGGTGCAGATGGCGATTTCGCGCACGCGGGAATATGAGGCCGACCGGGTGGGGGCAGAGATATGCGGCCAGCCGCTGGCGCTGGCGTCCGCCTTGGAACGTATCGCGGGCGGGGCCGCGCGCATCGACAACATGGCGGCGGAACGTAACCCGGCGACTGCGCATATGTTCATCATCAACCCGCTGCACGCCCACGCCCATGACCGGCTGTTCGCCACCCATCCGGCCACGGAAAACCGTGTGGCCGCGTTGCGGGCGATGGCGGCCGAGATGGGGCAGGCCCCCGCAGGGGTCGCGCCGGGGCCGTGGGGATGAGGGGGCTAGGTCTTCGTGATGTGCTGGGTCTGGCAGGCATTCGTCCGCAAGACGCAAATGTGATGCTACACTCACCGAAGGAGCGTTATCTGGCGCAGGCGCTGCCCGCGCTGGCTCTGACCAGACCCGAGGTGCTTGGGTCATATCAGGCGACCCATAATGGACCGGCGGCGCGGGCGTTGCGGAAGGGGCGGCCATGGGTTGCTGTATTTGTCCGCGTCGGTGATGTGGGAGCGGGCGTGTCGCGCATGCTCTTTGTGGGTATCTACGCCAATCGAGGGGCACGTTGGCGGGGAAACGCGGAAATCATGGCGGACCCGGGCATCCGACTGTTGCATGAAGCGTTCGGTGTGGATTGGGGTGACAGTTTCGGCGAGCCGTCACACAGGTCGGAGTGGTTCGATCTGGAGGCCACCGACACTCTGGCTGACCTGCGCGGGCGGCTCATCATTGGCGCACGGCTCACCCCGACCTATGTGCGTCTTGCCGAGTCCTTGGATGCACCGGTGCTCGCTCTTCTCGAAGAGGGCATGTTCGAAACGCCGCCGCTCGATTGGCGGAAGGTCGTCCTTTCGGCGGCGCAGATCCGGATGCTGCCGCCTTCATGGGCCGCGCGGCTGGCGGAGTGGCGTGGCGTATACCTGATCGTCGATGAAAGCGACGGTGCGCGTTATGTAGGTGCCGCCTATGGCGAGAACAATTTGCTCGGTCGCTGGCAGGCGCATGTCGCTGGGGCGCAAGGAGTGACCCGCGATCTTGCCGCGCGCGAAACCCGAAACTTCCGCTTTTCGATTCTTGAGCGAGTATCGCCCGACATGCCCCCCGAGGATGTCATCCGATTGGAACAAACCTGGATGGACCGCCTCGCCACCCGAGTCTATGGTCTGAACGCATGACCGATAAAACCATCAGCCTTGATCCCGCCCCGCAACCCGAGGATGCCGACCGGGCATTGCGACCGCAATTTCTGAATGATTTCATAGGCCAGGCCGAGGCGCGCGCCAATCTAAAGGTGTTCATCGAAAGCGCCCGG